>NZ_PDEL01000007.1:0-323227 GCF_002556465.1 Klebsiella sp. MBT K-1
ATGGAAACCGCCAGCCCATTCCCCGGAGGAAAACATGGTCAGGCAAAAGTGTAGCGGTATTAGGCGCAGCTATTTAGAAGAACCGGGAAGCAGTGACATAATGTCTCCGCTGTGTTCTTCTGTATGTGGTCATCCTGCCCCTGAAAGGATGCGATGAGTTACGGTTAAGGAATGCTGATTGCCAGCAGTGCTAGCTGCGCCAGCGTGAAGTGTACATAGGGACAGTGAATGTCATCATAAAATTAATTTCTCACTGTCTCCCTATAGTGCTACCTAATTCAAAACGCTTGACTTATGGTCAATTCTTAAGGCGATTTGGCGTATTTCCCTATAGTGAGTCGTATTAGACTTCCCCCCCTATAGTGTGCCCTAATTCCGAAGGACTATCCGGTAGCCTTGCCGTCCCGCTTTTCGATGCCTTGACGTGGACCTTCAGGCATACTCTGGAACATCGCTTCGATTTCTTTAGGTCTGGTGATGCGGTCATCGACAATGATATTCAATAACTTAAAGAGACTATGAGTTAACTGGGGGTCATCATCAAGGCTAATCTCTCCGGGATGCACGGCCTGATTACCAACGATACGACAAATGTCAGCAGCTTGTTGGATACGAGGAGGAAGACCTTTCTCAACGAGAGACTTAATGTCTTTGTTTATGTTCTCTCCCGGCTCGCCCAGATGGACCATGAGTTTCTGTAAACATAAGCGTAGGAGCGCAGCGGCACCTTTAGGAGACAGGTTGATTATGCTTCTGGCTTCCATGTAATCAGACTTACAATCTTCCGGCATGTCTACATTAGGCATTTCAACACTAGCTGAAGCCGGTAATATCATTATTTTTTTATACCAGTAAGTGAAATCATTACATCGACCACACATTGATATAATCATATCAGTTTCAGATAAATTAGAAGCATGAGGATAAATGCGATAGTGCAACGTCCTCCATTCTTGATGGGCATAAACGCCACAATGTGGGCAGTTAAAATTATCCTCACCATACTTTGCAGGAAAATACTCAGCCATTTACCCCTGTCTCCTTATAAATTTCAGCCAACACGTTAACCAATCGGTCTACCTCAACCTCTTTAGCGTAGCGGTCATAAGTAATAGACCCTGAGCTATGCCCCATAATAGCCTGAGCGTAAGCCAACTCGACGCCATGCTGTTTTAACTGAGTGGCGACCGTATGTCTAAACGAGTGGAACGCCAAGCCGTCACGGTCAGCCAGAACTTTAGGTAACAGCGTTCTGTTAAACCACTTGCTCACCTGCTCACCGTAGCCATTCTTCATGAGACGCAGACCATCGAATACCATAGCATTATCACTCCCAGCGTTTCTACGGGCTTCTAACAGGTCCATAAAGTCAGTCAATACAAAACCGTAGGCACCATCAACCAGAGGCACACAGCGATCACTGTGAGCGTTCTTGATGCTCTTACCGGGCAGGCTGCTGTCATCTTCATTGATATGAATATAAACAGTCCCGGCCTCAGTGACCCTAACATCTTTTACCTGAAGTTGAGCCACTTCATTGAGTCGCGCACCAGTGATGGCCGCCAGCGCTGTAACATAATAATGGTAAGGCTTGCCAGAGGTCTTCTGAGAGTATGCCTTAGCGGCGACCAGCAGTTGCCCTACCTGCTCTGTAGAGAAAGCGTTACGTGCCTCTGAGGCTTTACGCTGGGGAACCTTGAGTTCCAGCCCCTCAGTCATGTTCTTTTTAATCAGGTCATTACGTACAGCCCACTTAAAGACAGCCGCCATCTTAATGAGATATTTATTGTTGATGGTGACTACATCCAGACAATCTGTTTTCTCTTCACGGCCCAGCAAGTCAACCAACGGGGCATCCTTGAAGCGCTGCTTACGGTTCTTCGGTAACTGCTGGAGGACATCACGGACTCTAAGTACGTCAGCGCGTGTTACCGTATTGGCGTCAGCACCAAGACCCAGATAGTCGAAGATTTCGATTAACGCAGCGTGAGACGATTGGTTTTCCCTTAAGGTAGCAGGCTTCCAGTTCTGAGCGTTCTCCGCTTCGTATTGTTCAAAGAGGCTAGCCACAGTGACGCTTGGTGTGATTACTGGTTTTACTTCAGGAGCACTAACAGATAGGGACACAGAGGCTTGGTCATCTTGCCGATCAATACCATCAAAACGATCGACGTAATCTATCAGTGACTGACTGTCTCCCGCTTCGATACGCTTCATGCAAGCCTTGAGTACCTTCAGGGCCTCATTGATGTAGCGATGCTGATCAATACTCAGCGGTTCACTAGCCAGAGCATCGGTAAGGTTCTCACCAAGTTCTCCGTACTGGTCCCGATAGATATCCCTCATGTCCGGCTCGAAGAGGTCAGAGCGTCCCGTTGAAAGTTCCCACTCAGCGACATCCCGTAGGTGGCCCCTCATATCCTCATAGGAGGCTGTAGGGTCATCCGCATGTATTGCCTTGAGTGCTGCCTTAATATGCCGGGAGTGAGCCATAGCGGTTCGTCTATCCTTGGTCCTTAATGAAACTGAGGTCATTCTATCATTGTTTGATTGTCTAACTCGAAGACGAAAATAGTAGACGCCGTTACGCTGGTAAAGGTAGGTGTAGGAATTGAGCATGTACTGAGACCCTAGGTCCGCTCACTGTGTCAACATAAGGACGTAGCTTGGTCGCTACAGGGTTACAGTGTTGGTTACAGTGAGTAAAACTATCAGGAGGCTTAAAGCCGTATCCCTTAGGATTCAGTAAGTTGGAATACTTTAAGAAAGGTCATGGAGCGGGCGAAGGGAATCGAACCCTCGTATAGAGCTTGGGAAGCTCTCGTTCTACCATTGAACTACGCCCGCGAAGAGGTGCGTGGGTCATTATAGACCTTACGCACCCGCTGACAAGCCCAAAACAGGCTAACTGCCGATAAAATAACCTTTTAGCACTTAGGCTTACTGCCCTGCGGCGGCAAATAGCGCAGCGGGTCGATCGCCGTCGCCCGGTAGCGGATCTGGAAGTGCAGGCGCACGGAATCCGCGTCCGAGCTGCCCATGGTGGCGATCTGCTGGCCAATCTTCACGCTCTGGCCGTTGTTCACCATCAGCTTGTCGTTGTGCGCATAGGCGCTGATATAGTCCTCATTATGTTTAATCATAATCAGGTTGCCGTAGCCGCGCAGCTGGTTGCCCACGTACACCACTTTGCCCGCCCCTGCCGCATACACCGGCTGGCCGCGCTTACCGGCGATATCGATACCTTTATTGCCGCCATCGCTGGTGGAGTATGGCAGCACGACTTTACCGCTGGTTGGCCAGCGCCAGCAGCGTTGCCCGACCGGCGGCCAGGAGGACTGCGGCACCGCCGAAGAGGGCGTCACGGCGGCGGTACGTTTCGCTGACGATTTCTTGCCGGATGCCCCCGCCTTCGCCGTGGTTCCTGAACCGCTGTTCAGCTTCAGCTTTTGCCCGACTTCGATGGTATAGGGAGGTGAAATATTATTGAGACGGGCGAGATCCCTGACGCTGGTGCCAGTGGAACGTGAAATAGCGTACAGCGTGTCGCCGCGCTTCACGGTATAGGTGGAACCGGAATCGGATGAGCTGGAACACCCCGCGACGATCAGGCTGCTCAGCAACATTATTGCGATAACAAAGCGTTTTCTCATCAGGCGTCCTGCGCTTAACACAAACATTCACCTCAAAACCAGGGGCGATTATCATACCAGCCCGTAAGGCAATCCCCAATCGCTACCCTTCATACAGAAGTATTAAACGGATAGCCATGCGTAATAATATCCATCAGCGCGGGCAGATAAGGCATAGACGGCAATTTTACCAGCGCCGGGTAGAATATTTGCGGCGAGGGAAAAACATCGACCACGTAGCAGTGGCTAAGTTTATCGGCATCCACTTCTGAAGACGGTAGTAACGTCGCAGCCTCAAGGCCGGAGTCCAGCCAGTCGAGGATAACCCCTGGCTGCGTGATATGCATGATAACCTTCGCATTGACCCCAGATTTACGAAATAGATCCATCAGCATCTCGTAAGTCCCTGAATCTTTTGCACGATGCAACAACACTAATGGCAGCGCCGCCAGCGACGTGTAGCTATAGGGATTAGACGGCGGCTCCGGCAAGCATTTTTTATTGATCACCGCGACCAGCTTAATCGGATCAAAAGAGACATAATCAAAACCTTCGCTACGGTAGGGGCGCTGGATTAAGGCTAAATCAATTGCGCCCTCGGTTAATAACGTCTCGAGGTGGCTGGAGTCGGTAACGGAAATATTTATGGAAGTGTCGGGATGACGTCGATATACCTCCATCAGCAATGCTTTAAAATAATTCTGATAGAGATGAGTTAAGCCGATTCTCAATTCAGTTCTGTTTTTGTGCGCAATATCCGTCGTTTCCCGCGCCGTATCCTCTACCTGGCGTAATATTTCACACGCTTTTCGATAGAGAAAAAAACCGGCTTCCGTAGGCTCAATGCGGTTTCCCCGGCGAACAAAAAGCGATACCTGAAGCTCCTCTTCCAGCTCCTGAATTCGCTTGCTGAGCGGCGGCTGCGCCATGTTCAGAGACTTCGCCGCCTGGCTAACCGAACCTTGTTCCACCACCCGACAAAAATAGCGTAAGCGCTTTAAATCCATCATCATTATCCGCAGTGTAATTTATCACCAGTATCACACTTAGACGGAGAAATAAAAAGCCGCAGCGTTGCTCCTCATATTAATTAATCATTATTTAACACCTTTTTAAAATAAACTTTTTTGATCTACTGACCATCCGGTAAACGGTATTTGTTTATCCGCCGCAGTAAAAATATTGTGCTGGGAGCAAAACTTCTTTTCCGAAGGAACATCCCATGGCAAATAGTGATAACAAAACACCCTCATCGGTACATGATTTACGCTCCGCGCTGGAACTACTGAAAACCCTTCCCGGCGAGTATGTTGAAACCGATACCGAAGTCGACCCGCACGCCGAACTCTCCGGCGTCTATCGTTACGTAGGCGCCGGCGGCACCTGCCAGCGTCCAACCCGCAAGAATGGCCCGGTCATGGTCTTCAATAAAATTAAAGGCTTTGAAAATATCAGCGTGGCGATTGGCCTGAATGGCTCCCGTCAGCGCGTCAGCCATTTTCTCCAGTGTGAACCAGCTAAACTGGGGCATCTGCTGAAGGATTCAGTAGAAAACGCGATAGCCCCGGTGATGACCCAGAGCATAGCGGTTTGCCAGGAAGTGATTCATCTGGCGAGCGATGCCGATTTCGATCTGCGCAAGCTGCTGCCGGCGCCGACGAATACCGAAGAAGACGCCGGCCCCTATATTACGATGGGCCTGTGCTACGCCTCCGATCCAGAAACCCATGAGTCCGATATCACCATTCATCGCCTGTGCGTCCAGAGCCGCGACGAACTCTCCATGTGGCTAACGCCCGGCCGCCACATCGACGCATTTCGCATGAAGGCGGAAGCCGCAGGCCAGCCGCTGCCGATTTCAATCAGCATCGGCGTCGATCCGGCGATTGAAATTGCCGCCTGCTTTGAGCCGCCGACCACCCCGCTGGGCTTCAACGAGTTAAGCATCGCCGGCGCGCTGCGCGGCAAAGCGGTGGAGATGACGCAGTGTAAAACCATCAACGAGAAAGCGATCGCCCACGCTGAGATCGTGATTGAAGGCGAACTGCTGCCCCACGCCCGCGTACGCGAAGACCAGAACACTGATACAGGGCGCGCGATGCCGGAATTCCCCGGCTATACCGGCGAAGCGAAAGAAGCTATTCCGGTGATCAAGGTGAAAGCCGTCACCCATCGCATTAACCCTATCTGGCGCACCACCGTCGGGCCAGGCGAAGAACACGTCAATATGGCCGGTATCCCAACCGAAGCCAGCATCCTGGATATGGTCGAACGCGCGATGCCGGGCAAGCTGCTGAACGTCTTTGCCCATTCGGCGGGCGGCGGCAAGCTGCTGGCGGTGCTGCAGTTCAAAAAATCCTCCCCGGCGGACGAAGGGCGTCAGCGTCAGGCTGCTCTGCTGGCGTTCTCAGCCTTCCCGGAACTGAAGCACGTCATTCTGGTTGATGAAGACGTCGATATTTTCGACAGCGACGACGTGCTTTGGGCCATGCAAACCCGCTATCAGGGCGATGTCGATACAATCACTATTCCCGGCGTTCGCTGCCATCCGCTCGATCCGTCGCAGGTACCGGAATACAGCCCGAGCATCCTGCAGCAGGGAATGTCCTGCAAAACGATATTCGACTGCACGGTGCCGTTCCATCTGAAGCACAACTTCCAGCGATCCAGATTTAAAGAAGTGGACGTGAAGCGCTTCCTGGCAGATTTCGAATAAAAGGAGAACCTCATGACGGCACGCATCATCATTGGTATCAGCGGCGCATCCGGGTTTCAGTACGGCGTTAAGGCGCTGGAGCTACTGCGCCCGCATCCCGTTGAAGTCCACCTGGTCGTCTCTAAAGGCGCGGAAAAAACCTGCGAGCTGGAGACGGATTACCGCCTGGACGAGGTGATGGCGCTGGCCGACGTGGTGCATCCCATCGCCAATCTTGGCGCAGCTATCTCCAGCGGTTCATTTAAAACGCTGGGGATGCTGGTCGCGCCGTGTTCAATGCGTTCTTTGGGCGCCATCGCCCACTGCCTGACCGACAACCTGCTCACCCGCGCGGCGGACGTGGTGCTGAAAGAACGTCGTCGCCTGGTGCTGCTGGCCCGGGAAACGCCGCTGAACCTCGGCCACATCCGCAATATGGCCGCTGTAACCGAAATGGGCGGGATTATCTTTCCGCCGGTCCCGGCGCTTTACCAGCGTCCGCAAACGGCGGACGACATCGTTACCCATAGCGTCAATCGCGCGCTCGATCTGTTTGACCTGCAGGTCAACAACATCCCCCGCTGGGGTGAAGGCGAGCTACGTTTTAATTAACCGGAAATCATTCAATGTTAATCGGCCCATATGTAAACGGAGCCGCCGTGATTATCGGCGGACTCATCGGCGCTGCGGCGGGCGGCAAGCTCCCCGAGCGCGTCAAAACGGCGCTGCCGATGACCTTCGGCCTGTGCTCCGTTGGTCTTGGTATTACGCTGGTGCTCAAAGTGAAATATATGCCCGCCGTCGTGCTGGCAATGGTGATTGGCGCCATCCTCGGCGAACTGCTGCATCTGGAAAAGGGCATCGGTAAAGCCGCAGGCTCCACGCGCGGTTTGATCAACAAAGTGCTGCCGCCGGTCAATGGCCTTGGCCATGAAGAGTTTACCGAGAAATTTGTCGCCATCCTGGTTCTGTTTTGCGCCAGCGGCACCGGTATTTTCGGCGCGATGACCGAAGGCATGAGCGGCGATCCGTCAATTCTGTATATCAAAACGATTCTCGATCTGTTTACCGCCGGGATTTTCGCGACGCTGCTGGGCTACGCGGTGATGACCATTGCTATCCCGCAGGTCATTATTCAGATTGCGCTGGCGATGCTGGCGGTGGTTATTCTGCCGTCGATCTCGCCTGATATGATGGCGGATTTCTCCTGCGCCGGCGGGCTGCTGATGGTGGCGACCGGGCTGCGCATCTGTAACATTAAGCTCTTTCCAGTGGCCAACATGTTGCCAGGGCTTGTTTTGGTAATGCCTTTGTCCCATTTATGGGCTAACCTAGTGGCCTGAGTACATGACCCGGCGGGTTTGTGCCGGGTCATTTTTTATTTCAGGAGTTGTCATGGCCGGGGAACATGTCATTTTGCTGGACAAGCAAGATAAGCCTTCAGGTATGCTGGAGAAGTATGCCGCTCACACCCTCGATACCCCTTTGCATCTCGCGTTTTCCTGCTGGTTGTTCAATGAACAAGGCCAACTGCTGGTCACGCGCCGCTCGTTGGGCAAAAAAGCCTGGCCTGGCGTGTGGACGAACTCAGTCTGCGGGCATCCGCAAACCGGCGAAACCTTCGAACAGGCCGTTGAGCGCCGCTGCCGCTTTGAGCTTGGCGTTGAGATTACCCGCATCGCCCCAGTCTTTCCGGCATTTCGCTATCGGGCCGTCGCGCCGAATGGCATCGTCGAAAACGAGGTCTGTCCGGTCTATGCGGCACGAATAGCCAGCGCGTTACGGATAAATCCTGACGAAGTGATGGATGTTCAGTGGAGCAATCTTGCGGATGTTCTGAGCGGGATTCGCGCGACACCGTGGGCGTTTAGCCCGTGGATGGTGATGCAGGCAGCGGACGACAATGCGCGTAATGCGTTGATAAACTTTAGCCGTCAGGCATAAAAAACCCCAGCAGCGCTGGGGTTTCGTTTATTCGCGTAATGCTTATTTTACCGGACGCATCGCCGGGAACAGGATCACGTCGCGGATGGTGTGGCTGTTGGTAAACAGCATCACCATACGATCGATACCGATACCGAGGCCCGCGGTCGGCGGCAGGCCGTGCTCCAGCGCGGTAACGTAGTCTTCGTCATAGAACATCGCTTCGTCATCACCGGCGGCTTTCGCGTTAACCTGATCGAGGAAGCGCTGCGCCTGGTCTTCCGCATCGTTCAGCTCGCTAAAGCCGTTACCGATTTCACGCCCGCCGATGAAGAATTCAAAACGGTCGGTGATTTCCGGGTTTTCGTCGTTACGACGCGCCAGCGGAGAGACTTCTGCCGGATATTCGGTGATAAAGGTTGGCTGAATCAGATGCGCTTCCGCCACTTCTTCGAAGATCTCGGTCACGATGCGGCCCAGACCCCAGCTCTTCTCAACGTGAATGCCGATGCTTTCCGCAATGGCTTTTGCAGAATCGAAGTTATCCAGATCGGCCATCTCGGTTTCCGGACGGTACTTCTTGATCGCTTCGCGCATGGTCAGCTTTTCAAACGGCTTGCCGAAATCGAAGGTCTGATCGCCGTAAGGCACTTCAGTGTGGCCCAGAACGTCCTGCGCCAGGGTGCGGAACAGGGATTCGGTCAGCTCAATCAGATCTTTGTAGTCCGCATAGGCCATATAGAGTTCCATCATGGTGAACTCTGGGTTATGGCGAACGGAGATGCCTTCGTTACGGAAGTTACGGTTGATTTCGAACACGCGCTCGAAGCCGCCGACTACCAGACGCTTCAGGTACAGCTCCGGCGCGATACGCAGGTACATGTCCAGATCGAGCGCGTTGTGATGGGTGATAAACGGCCGCGCGGAAGCGCCGCCGGGGATCACCTGCATCATCGGGGTTTCAACTTCCATAAAGCCGCGGCCGACCATGAACTGACGGATGCCCGCCAGGATCTGCGAACGCACTTTAAAGGTGTTGCGCGATTCATCATTGGAGATCAGGTCCAGATAGCGCTGACGATAGCGCGCTTCCTGATCCTGCAGGCCGTGGAATTTGTCCGGCAGCGGGCGCAGGGCTTTGGTCAGCAGACGCAGTTCGGTGCAGTGGATAGAGAGCTCGCCGGTCTTGGTTTTGAACAGCTTACCGCGCGCGGCGATGATGTCGCCAAGGTCCCACTTTTTGAACTGCTCGTTGTAGACGCCTTCCGCCAGATCGTCACGGGCGACGTACAGCTGAATGCGGCCGCCAACATCCTGCAGCGTAACGAAGGAGGCTTTACCCATGATACGACGGGTCATCATGCGGCCAGCGACGGCGACTTCAACATTCAGCGCTTCCAGCTCTTCGTTTTCTTTAGCATCGAAGTCAGCGTGCAGTTGGTCTGAGGTGTGTTCACGACGGAAATCATTCGGGAACGGGATACCCTGCTCACGCAGCGCAGCCAGCTTTTCACGACGGGCTTTCAGTTCATTATTAAGGTCAATTGCCGCGTCAGCGCCCTGTGCTTGTTGTTCAGACATGTTGGTTCCTCATAACCCTGCTTTCAAACTTGCTTCGATAAATTGATCCAGGCTGCCGTCCAGCACCGCCTGAGTGTTGCGGGTTTCTACCCCGGTGCGCAGATCTTTAATGCGGGAGTCATCCAGCACGTAAGAACGGATCTGGCTGCCCCAGCCGATGTCGGATTTCGTATCTTCCATCGCCTGCTTCTCGGCATTTTTCTTCTGCATTTCCAGCTCATAAAGCTTCGCTTTCATCTGCTTCATGGCCTGGTCTTTGTTCTTGTGCTGCGAACGGTCGTTCTGGCACTGGGTCACTAAGCCGGTCGGAATGTGGGTGATACGCACCGCGGATTCCGTACGGTTAACGTGCTGGCCGCCCGCGCCGGAGGCGCGGTAAACGTCAATGCGCAGATCCGCCGGGTTGATGTCGATATCGATATCGTCATCCACTTCCGGGTAAACGAACGCGGAGCTGAAAGAGGTGTGGCGGCGGCCGCCGGAATCGAACGGGCTCTTACGCACCAGGCGATGAACGCCGGTTTCAGTACGCAGCCAGCCGTAGGCGTAGTCACCGATAATCTTGATGGTCACGGACTTAATGCCCGCCACTTCGCCTTCAGACTCTTCAATGATCTCGGTCTTGAAGCCGCGCGCTTCAGCCCAGCGCAGATACATGCGCGTCAGCATGCTGGCCCAGTCTTGCGCTTCCGTACCGCCGGAACCGGCCTGGATATCGAGGTAGCAATCGGCGCTGTCGTATTCCCCGGAGAACATGCGGCGGAATTCCAGCTGTGCCAGCTTCTCTTCCAGCACATCGAGCTCAGCGACGGCTTCGTTGAAGGTCTCTTCGTCGTCGGCTTCAACGGCCAGCTCCAGCAGGCCGGATACGTCCTCCAGCCCCTGAGACATCTGATCCAGCGTATCAACGATGGCTTCCAGCGAGGAACGCTCTTTGCCCAGCGCCTGTGCGCGCTCGGGTTCGTTCCAGACGTCCGGCTGCTCCAGCTCGGCGTTTACTTCTTCGAGACGCTCTTTCTTAGCATCGTAGTCAAAGATACCCCCTAAGAACGCCCGAGCGCTCCGTGAGGTCCTGAATGCGGTTTTTTACCGGATTTATTTCAAACATGGTCGGTTTCTTTTAATGGATTCGTCAAAATGCGGTGATAAGAGCGGAATTCTACCGGATTCGCGCTCTCATTAATATACTGTTGTCAATTTGGCCAGAGGTGGTCAATGATCAGCTGCAGGCTGCGGTTGCCGCGGAACTCATTGATATCCAGCTTATAGGCAAGCTGAACTTCGCGAACGCCGTTATCCGGCCAAAGGGAAGTATCAACATTGAACGCGATACCGTCCAGCAGCGGGCCGCCGCCGACCGGTTCAACCATCACCTTCAGATGACGCTCACCGACCAGCCGCTGCTGCAGCAGACGAAAACGCCCGTCAAACAGCGGCTCGGGGAACATCTGCCCCCACGGCCCGGCGTCGCGCAGCATCTGCGCGACCTCCATGCTCATTTCTGCTGCCGTCAGCGGACCGTCGGAGACCACTTCGCCCTGCAGCAGCGCCGGATCGAGCCACTCGGTCACCAGCTCGCCAAAGCGCTGCTGGAACTCTTCAAAGCGCGCCTCTTCCAGCGATAGCCCTGCCGCCATGGCATGGCCGCCAAACTTCATAATCAGCCCCGGATAGAGCGTATCCAGACGCTCCAGCGCATCGCGCATATGCAGCCCCTGAATCGATCGACCGGAGCCTTTGAGCGTACCGTCGCCGGTGGGCGCAAAGGCGATAACCGGACGATGGAAGCGCTCTTTAATACGCGAGGCCAGAATGCCGACGACGCCCTGATGCCACTGCGGGTGGTACATCGCCAGGCCGCCGGGCAGCGTCTCGCCGCTGCGCTCCAGCTTCTCACATAGGGTCAGCGCTTCCGCCTGCATCCCCTGCTCTATCTCTTTACGCGTCTGATTCAGCGCGTCCAGCTCATTGGCCAGCACCCGCGCTTCGCCGGTGTTGTCGCACAGCAGCAGCGCCACGCCGACGGACATATCGTCCAGCCGCCCCGCCGCGTTCAGACGCGGGCCGAGCGCAAAGCCGAGATCGCTTGCCGCCAGCTTTTGCGGGTCGCGGTTGGCGATTTCCAGCAGCGCTTTAATGCCCGGACGGCATTTCCCCGCCCGAATGCGGCTCAGCCCCTGCCAGGTCAGGATCCGGTTGTTGGCATCCAGCGGTACGACGTCCGCCACGGTGCCAAGCGCCACCAGATCGAGTAAGTCAGCCAGATTCGGCGGCGCGATGCCGCGCTCGTCAAACCAGCCTTTATCGCGCAGAAAAGTGCGCAGCGCCAGCATTAGATAAAAAGCTACGCCCACCCCGGCCAGCGATTTCGACGGGAACTCACAGTCGCGCAGGTTCGGGTTAATAATCGCTTCCGCCGCGGGCAGCGAATCCCCCGGCAGGTGGTGATCGGTTACCAGCACCGGAATACCCAGCGCATGGGCATGATCGACGCCAGCGTGCGAAGAAATGCCGTTGTCGACGGTCATAATCAGCTGCGCGCCGCGGGCGTGAGCCTGATCGACTACTTCCGGACTCAGGCCGTAGCCATCTTCAAAACGGTTTGGCACCAGGTACGAAACGTTGCCGTAACCCAGCGCGCGCAGAGCCAGCACGCTCAGCGCGGTGCTGGTGGCACCGTCAGCGTCAAAGTCGCCGACCACCACGATATGCAGCCCCTGCTTAAATGCGCCGTAAAGTATCTCTACCGCTTTTTCGACGCCGGTCAGCTGCGACCATGGCAGCATGCCTTTCACCCCGCGCTCCAGCTCCTGCGCGCTGCGCACGCCGCGGCTGGCGTACAGCCGCTGCAGCAGCGGCGGGAGATCGGCAGGTAAATCGACGCCGTCAACCGCCTCGCGGCGGCGTAGTTGTATCTGTTGTTTCACGCGAATCAGTTACCGCTTGTCTGTTTTTGATGCTCATCAAGGAGCGCTTTCAGGTCTTTCGGATCGCGATAGCCGGGCATAAGGGTGCCGTCGCTCAGCACCATCGCCGGCGTGCCGTTAACGCCAAGCTGCACGCCCAGCGTGTAGTGTTTAGCGATATCAACATCGCAGCTGGCCGGCTGCACGCCTTTGCCGCTCATCGCGTTATCCAGGGCTTTGTTGCGATCTTTGGCGCACCAGATAGCCTTCATGTTCTGCTCGGCTTCGCTTTGCAGCCCCTGGCGCGGGAAGGCCAGATAGCGCACGGTAATCCCCAGCGCGTTGTAGTCGCTCATCTGTTCGTGCAGTTTATGGCAGTAGCCGCAGGTAATATCGGTGAAGACGGTGATGACGTGTTTTTCCTGCGGCGCCTTATAGACGATCATCTCTTTTTCCAGCGCGTTCAGCTTACCGGCCAGCAGCGTATTGGTGACGTTTACCGGCTGCGCGCCGCTGACGTCGTACATCGGCCCCTGGATAATGTGCTTACCGTCATCGGTAACGTATATCACGCCGCTGTCCGTCAATGCGGTGCTGATGCCTTTGATCGGCGAAGGTTGCACGTCCGAACTCTGCACACCCAGCTTCGCCAGCAGTTGCTTAATCGCCGCGCTATCCGCATGCGCCGCACCGGATAAGGTGGTCGCCAGCAGAGTGAACATCAGTAAACCTTTTTTCATACTCAGTCCTTTTTTTCAGCACTCACGCACGCGGGTGATGCTGTTGATGGAGTTGTCGCAGACGCTCGGTCGCCACGTGGGTGTAGATCTGCGTCGTGGAGAGATCGCTGTGTCCTAACAGCATCTGCACCACGCGTAAGTCGGCGCCATGGTTAAGTAAATGTGTAGCAAACGCATGGCGTAACACGTGCGGGGAGAGCTTTTCGCTATCAATCCCCGCCAGTACGGCATAGTGCTTAATTCGATGCCAGAAGGTCTGGCGCGTCATCTGCTGCGCGCGCTGGCTGGGGAAAAGCACATCGGACGCCACGCCGTTCAGCAGCCAGGGGCGGCCGTATTCAAGGTAATTCTCAACCCACAGCACCGCCTCTTCGCCTAACGGTACCAGACGTTCTTTATTTCCTTTACCAATCACGCGCAGCACGCCCTGGCGCAGGCTAATGTCGCTCATGGTCAGGCCCACTAGCTCGGAAACGCGCAGACCGGTGGCGTACAGCACTTCCAGCATCGCTTTATCGCGCAGCTCCAGCGGCTGTTCAACCAGCGGAGCCTGGAGTAGCCGCTCCACCTGCGCCTCACTCAGATCCTTCGGCAGCCGCTGCGGCAGCTTTGGCGAGGCCAGCAGCGCGCTGGGATCGTCCGGACGAATTTTCTCCCGGTAAAGATGCTGGAAGAAGCGTCGCACGGCGCTTAGCAGGCGCGCGGTGCTGGTGGCCTTGTAGCCGCCGGTTTGCCGCTCCGCCAGCAGCGACTGGAGATCTTCGCCGCTGACGCTGGCAAGCGACAGGCCACGATGATGCAGCCATTCCACCACCATCGTCAGGTCCCGGCGGTAGGCGCTTAGCGTGTTCTCCGCCAGATTACGCTCCAGCCATAAGGCATCAAGAAACTGCTCGATTCGTGCGAGATCCTGTTCCACTCCGGCCTCTTTGCTTATTAAAACGGCGCCATTATACCCTAAATAATTCGAGTTGCAGGCGGGCGCGGCCTTTCTGGTACACTAAGCGCAAAGTCACAGCAAGAATTGAGACGTTTCCGCGATGAACATAGGTCTTTTTTACGGTTCCAGCACCTGCTACACCGAAATGGCGGCGGAAAAAATCCGCGATATTATCGGCCCTGAACTGGTCACGCTGCACAACCTGAAAGATGATTCCCCTGCCCTGATGACGCAGTATGACGTGCTGATCCTCGGCATTCCGACCTGGGATTTCGGCGAGATCCAGGAAGATTGGGAAGCCGTCTGGCAGCAGCTTGATACGCTGGATCTGCAGGATAAAATCGTCGCGCTGTACGGCATGGGCGACCAGCTCGGCTACGGCGAATGGTTCCTCGACGCGCTCGGTATGCTGCACGATAAGCTGGCGACCAAAGGGGTTAAGTTCATTGGCTACTGGCCTACCGAAGGCTATGAATTCACCAGCCCGAAACCGGTCATCGCCGACGGCCAGCTGTTCGTTGGCCTGGCGCTTGACGAAACGAACCAGTACGATCTGAGCGATGAGCGCATTCAGAACTGGTGCGAGCAAATCCTCGGTGAAATGGCTGAGCAGTTCTCCTGAGCCTTTGCCTACTCTTGCGTCGGTTTCTGTAACACCAGCCGACGCAGGTCGCGCCATTCTCCCGCGTCCATGCTATCCGCCGCGACCCATAAATGCTGGGTACGTTGGTTTTCCGTATTCCGCAGGCGCAGCAGCATGCCGCTGTTGATTACCCACGGCGTACCGATAATCTCCCACTCCGCCTTTTGCCAGCGCAGACGCGAATCGATCAGCAGCTTTATTTCGCCCTGACGGGCGTGGATCCGCCGCTGGCTGCGTACGCAGTCGAACACTACCAGCGACAGCAGTATCAGCCACAGCGGGGTATAGCTCAGCGGCCAGGGCATCAGCAGCACCAGCGCCGCCACCACGCCGTGCATCAGCAGTGAAAACCACTGCGCGCGCCACGAGATGCGTAAATCAGATTGCCACAGGACCACGTTCCCGATTCCGAGTCTGAATTAATTTTACCATCCGCTGCAGTTCAGCATCAGCCGGCTCGCCATGATTCATCAACCAGTTGAAGAGATCCGGATCGTCGTTTTCCAGCAGGCGGATGAATAACGCCTTATCGCCATCGCTTAGCGTATCGTACTCATGCTCGAAAAACGGCATGATGGAGATATCGAGTTCACGCATACCTCGACGGCATGCCCAATGGATACGGGCTTTATTGTTAATGTCCATGTTTTACTTCCTGCTTATAAATATCTCTTAGTTTAACCCGTTTTCGGCGCTGACTTCACTGGAATATCAAGATTCGCGAGCGCTATTCCATGAAATCCTTAAAATAATCAGGTTATTGGTTATTTCGCTCGTTTTAGCTCCCCGTTTTTTAGGGCACGAATGGCCTGTCAAAAGCGCTTGCATTGCACCATAGCTCTTTTACCATTAGTCACACACTCTGCGTTAAGCTATTCAGGATATGACTATGGCTTTTACACCTTTTCCTCCGCGTCAGCCCTCCTCTTCCGCTCGTCTGCCGTTAACGCTGATGACGCTGGACGACTGGGCGCTGGCGACGATTACCGGTCCGGATGGCGAAAAATATCTGCAGGGGCAGATCACCGCCGACGTCAGCCACCTGACCGACGAGCAGCATCTGCTTGCCGCGCACTGTGACGCCAAGGGCAAGATGTGGAGCAACCTGCGCGTTTTC
Source organism: Klebsiella sp. MBT K-1 (assembly GCF_002556465.1). Classification (NCBI taxonomy): domain Bacteria; kingdom Pseudomonadati; phylum Pseudomonadota; class Gammaproteobacteria; order Enterobacterales; family Enterobacteriaceae; genus Klebsiella; species Klebsiella sp. MBT K-1. Next base: position 16,178 of record NZ_PDEL01000007.1, read on the forward strand.
CGCCGCAATGAGGGTTTTGCATGGATTGAACGCCGCAGCCTGCGTGATGCGCAGCTGACCGAACTGAAAAAGTACGCGGTGTTCTCTAAGGTGACGATCGCCGCCGATGATGAATCCGTGCTGCTGGGCGTTGCCGGTTTCCAGGCGCGCGCCGCGCTGACGCCGCTGTTGGGCGAACTGCCGAACGCCGAGAAACAGGTGGTCAGCGAAGGCGCTACCAGCGTGCTGTGGTTTGAGCATCCGGCCGAGCGCTTCCTGCTGGTGACCGATGCGGCAACCGCCACCCGCATCACCGATGCCCTGCGCGGCGAAGCGCAGCTTAACAATAGTCAGCAGTGGCTGGCGCTGAATATTGAAGCCGGTCTGCCGGTTATCGACAGCGCCAACAGCGCGCAGTTTATTCCGCAAGCCACCAACCTGCAGGCGCTGGGCGGCATCAGCTTCAAAAAAGGCTGCTATACCGGCCAGGAGATGGTGGCCCGCGCTAAATTCCGCGGCGCCAACAAGCGCGCCCTGTGGTATCTGGCGGGGACCGCCAGCCGCGTGCCGGAAGCCGGGGAAGACCTGGAGCTGAAAATGGGTGAAAACTGGCGCCGTACCGGCACCGTTTTAGCCGCCGTACAGCTGGACGACGGCCGTCTGCTGGTGCAGGTGGTGATGAATAATGATATGGAACCGGACAGCGTGTTCCGCGTGCGCGACGATGCCGGTAGCCTGAGCATCGAGCCGCTGCCGTATACGCTGGAAGAGCGTTAAAGCGATATTCCCGCCCGCCTTCTCCCCGGAGGCGGCGCTACCCAACCCGCAAACCACATAAAAACCGCGGCCTCATACTTTGAGCGAATGCGCCATCTCTGGCCCCAGACCACTTTCTTGCGTAGAAGAATAGTGTATGTTCTGAACAATCATTTATTTCTTAAGCGGTAAAGAGATGAGACGGATTGAGGTCATACTGGGGGAACTGGAGCGGCTAACGCGCGGGCTGAGTCTTGCGGATCTGGAACAGGAAACGGCTTTTACGGCCGAAGCCATCGGCTTTAACCTCGGGCTGGCGCGCAACTCGGTCAGTAAGGATCTCAATCAGTTATGGAACGACGGCCTGGCGATTAAGAGCAAAGGGCGACCGGTGTTCTTTCTGCACCGTCAGGCAATAGAAACGCTTCTGGGGCGCAGACTGAATGATACCGAATGTGAAGTGCGCACGGTTAGCGACCTTCTACCGCATCAGGAAGGTCGTTCGCCGGATGACCCCTTCAGCGGCCTGATTGGCTACGACCGCAGCCTCCGTGACGCGGTGGAAAAAGGCTGCGCCGCGGTGCTTTATCCTCACGGGCTCCATGTGTTGTTGACCGGTCCCTCCGGCGTGGGAAAAACTTTCTTTGCCGAACTGATGCACCGCTTTGCCTGCGAACACGCCGCGGGCTCTCCTCCGCCGCTGGTCTACTTCAACTGCGCGGAGTATGCGCACAACCCGGAGCTGCTCTCTTCGCATTTATTTGGTCATCGGCAGGGCGCTTTTACCGGCGCGAGTGAGAATAAAGCCGGTTTGGTGGAGCAGGCGGACGGCGGATACCTGCTGCTTGATGAGGTGCACCGCCTGCCGTATGAAGGACAGGAAAAACTCTTCTCCATTCTCGATAAAGGCCAATATCGCCCGCTCGGTTCAAGCGCTACGGCGCGTTCCATCACGGTACGCTTGATTTGCGCCACTACCGAACCGGTCAGCTCGGCGCTGCTGCGAACATTCCAGCGGCGCATCCAGGTCTGTATCGATCTTCCCGGGATCCGTCAGCGCTCGGTGGAAGAGCAGGTGGAGCTTATCGTCGGTTTTCTCCAGCGTGAGAGCCGAAAAATTGAGCGTACGGTTAGCATCGACAAAACGCTGTTGCTCTGGTTGCTGAATAAGCCGCTGGAAGGCAACATTGGCCAGCTCAAAAGCGATATCCAGTTTCTTTGCGCCCAGGCGTGGGCCGCGGGAATGACCGAGCATAACGACACGCTCCAGCTGGATAAACGGCTGGTAGAAGTGCCGTTCAACGCCACTCCGGAACAGCGTCTGCTGGTCGATACCTTGTTTGACGGTCAGGAGCGGCTAAGCGTTGATGCGCGCACGTTACCCGCATTGAAAACCTCTCTGGCGACAGGAGCGGAGATCGAAGAAAGCGATCTGTTTTACAGCTTCCTGACCCGCGAATACATCAACCTGCGCAACAGCAACGTCCCACCGGCGGAAACGCTGGCGATCCTCAAAAACAAACTCAGCTCCATCTTTGAATATGGCCTCTACAGCCGCGACAGCGTGGCCCATCCGCCGCGCTATGGCGATCGGATTGAAGAGCGGGTGACCCTGCTGATTGGCTGCGTGGAACAGGTGCTGGGCTTTACGCTGCCAGAAAACCTGATGAATCCGCTGCGTAAACACTTTCTGGCGCTGATTGGCTACGTCCAGCGCGGGCTGATCCCGCAGCTTTACTCCTCCAGCCTGATCCTCGACCGCTGCAAAGATGAGTATGAAAACGCGACTCTGCTGTGCCGGAAAATCAACGAACTGCTGCATATTCAGTGCCCGGCGACGGAGGTCGTCTGGCTATGTTTGTTCCTGAAAGAGTGCCGCCATTATCGCCAGCGTATCGACGCCAGCCCCGACTGCGGCGTCATTTTAATCGCCCACGGCGCGACGACGGCGACCAGCCAGGCCCAGTACGTCAATCGAGTGCTGGAGCGCGAGCTGTTCAACGCCATCGATATGCCATTTGAGCAGTCGGTGCATGACACGCTGGAAACGCTAACCCAGCTGATCCAAACCCAACGCTACCGGCGGCTGATTCTGATGGTGGATATCGGTTCGCTGGTGCATTTTGGCAGTACCATCAGCAAACTATTCCAGATTGACGTCCTGTTAATGCCCAATATTACGCTGACCAGCCTGCTGGAGCTGGGTCTGGATTTAAGCTATGAAACCAGCGAGCTACCGCAGCTTGCGGAATTACTGCAGAGTAAAAATATCCCCTGTCAGCTCTGTACTCCGCAGCAGGAGAACGGCGGTAAGGTGCTGGTGATCTCCTGCATTACCGGCATGGGAACCGCAGAGAAAATCAAAAAAGTGCTGGAGGAAAGTTTTGGCGAGCTGATGTCGCAGGATACGCGAATGGTGATCCTCGATTACAACGAGGTTCGCAGCCTTGAGCGCGTTCAGCAGTCGCTGCTGGCCGGTGAGCGACTGGCCGGGATTGTCGGCACCTTCCAGCCGGGGCTGCCGGACATTCCGTTTATCTCGCTCGAAGAGCTGTTCTCCGAGCAGGGGCCGGAGCTGGTGCTCAGCCTGCTCACGCCGGACCTTTCAAGCGGTGAGCGCCGTCTGGAGATGGAGCGCAGCGCGATGCGATTTATCAGCGCGCTGACCATGGAAAGTATCATCAACCATATTTCGGTACTCAACCCCCAGCGTATTCTTAAAGAGATGGAGGGCGTGTTTAACCATTTAACCACCTCGCTTTCGCTGAAACCCAGCCGCCAGGTGACACTACGCTTCCTGATCCACTGCTGTTGCATGGTCGAGCGTATCGTGATTAACCGAAAACCGTTACAGATGTCGCTAGAGAACAAGCCCGCTCTGGATGTCCGGGCGTTTAGTGTCATTAAATCCGCCTTTCAGCCGATCGAAGAGGCTTATGCCATTCGTTTATCCGACGCGGAATATTTTTATATCTACGAACTGCTGTATCGCTGATCCCTTAACTGACGTGGCGTAACGCCGCGCCAGCCCCCTTCTCTCTCCCGCGTGACACAAATTCTGGCACAGCCTTTGCTCTTACTACGTATGTCAACGTAATAGCGCCAGGAGGCCATTTTGATTCCCACTGAACCCTTGTCCCAGATCCTGCTGCTGACCCACGGCGGCTGGGGACAACAGCTCTGCAACAGCCTGTGCATGGTGACGGGCGAAATTAAAGGCGTAACGGAAATAGCCCTGATGCCGGTAGATACCTTGGGCGAGTTTTATCAGCGCGTAGAAGCCGTCGTGAAAACCCTGCCCGAAGGCTCACTTATTCTGACCGATTTTATCGGCGGGACCACCTCTAACGTGGCCGCGCGGCTAAGCGCCGATTATCCCGTGGCGGTGATTTCCGGACTGAATGCCTCGCTTCTTCTGGAGGCGCTGGACAAGCGTGAACAGGGGCCGCTATCCGCCTGCGTAGCCGAATTAGTTGAAGCCGCGCGCAGCAGCTGTCTGGACGTTGTCGCCCACGTTCGTCAGTTACAACAATCGCAATAAGGAAAAAATATCATGGCTAACATCGTGTTATGTCGTATCGACAGCCGCCTGATTCATGGGCAGGTGGTGACAAAGTGGGTCGGACAATCCCAGGCCAACCGGATCGCGGTAGTCAGCGATGAGCTGGACGCCGATCCATTTATGAAAAATATCTATCTGATGGCGGCACCGCCAAACATCAAAGTGGATTGCTACAGCAATCAGAGCTTTGCCGCATCGTGGAAAGAGAACCAGCTTGGCGACGGCAGCGTGCTGGTGCTGTTCCCCTCCCTCGCGGCGATTCAGGAGGCCGTACGGCTCGGGTTTGATGTTTCCGCCATTCAGGTTGGCGGCTTAGGCGGCGGGCCGAACCGCAAGGTCGTTTTCCAGAACATCACGTTGGATGAAAAAGACGTTGCTATTCTTCACGACCTGAAAAGTCGAGGGATTAAGGCGGTCTTCCAGACTATCCCGGAAGATAAGCCGCAGTCGCTGGACGATATCCTGAAAAAATTCTAATCCTCTGATAACAGGGTAAATAATTATGGATACTTTAGTCTTTGCAAGCCTGATGGGATTGTATTACTGGTTTGCCCGCTTACGCCTTGGCTACACCTTCTCCGCCATGCTGCTACAACCCGTGGTGATCGCCGTTTTTGTCGGCCTGCTGTTGGGCAACATGGAAACAGCGATGATTATTGGCGCTGGCATGCAGCTGGTTTACCTCGGCGTGACCTCAACGCCCGGCGGTAACGTGCCGTCAGATCCGGCGCTGGCCGCCTGTATCTCGATTCCTATTGCCGTAAAAGCCGGAATGGATCCGAATCTGGCCATCGCGCTGGCCATCCCGTTTGGCGTGATCGGCGTATTTCTTGACCAGCTTAGACGCACGCTGAACGCCGCGTGGGTTCATATGGCGGATAAACACGCGGAAACGGCCAACATGGGCGGCATTATGCGCTGCGCGTTCCTCTACCCGGCGTTGCTCGGCCTGGTGCTGCGTTTCCCGGTGGTGTTTGCTGCCAACTATTTTGGCCAGGACGTGGTGGAAAGTTTCCTCAAGCTGATGCCGCACTGGTTGACTCACTCCTTTGAAATTATGGGCGGAATTCTGCCGGCGCTGGGCTTTGCTATCACCATTATGGTGATCGGTAAGAAGAGCCTGCTGCCGTGGTTTATCGGCGGATTCTTTGCGGTGCTGTACCTGAAGGTGGACATCATGGCGATGGCGATCTTTGGTACCTGCGTGGCCTTCCTGATTAAAGGCCTGGCGAAAAATGAAGGAGCAGCATGATGAGCAGCGACGTAATGCAGCATGAACTGGTGGAGCGCGCACGTGAGAACGGCACGCTGACCAAAGCGGACATCACCAAGGCCTGGTTTATCTACTGGCTGGGCGCGGAAGTTTCCAGCTCCTATGAACGTTTACAAAGCCTGATTTTCTGCGCCTCCATGACGCCGATCATCAAAAAACTCTACCCGCAAAAAGAAGAACAGGTGGAGGCGCTAAAGCGCCATTTGAACTTCTTCAACTCTGAGCAGACCTTTGGCGCGGTGATACAGGGGATCTCCATTGCGATGGAGGAGCAGAAAACGCGTGGTGAACCCATCAGCGACGCTTCTATCACCGGTATTAAGACCGGGTTGATGGGGCCGCTGGCCGGGATGGGGGACTCGATCATCTGGGCGGCCGTCATGCCGTTGTTGATTGCGATTTTCATTCCGTTCGCCGCCAGCGGCAGCGCAATGGGCGGTATTGTGCCCTTAATTCTCTATCCGGCCATTACGCTGGCGATCAGCTACGGCATGGTACACAAAGGCTATACCCTAGGACGCGACTCAATAATCGGCCTGCTCCAGGGAGGGCGAATTAAGGAGCTTATCTACGGCGCGAACGTGCTGGGCCTGATAATGATGGGCGCGCTCTCCGCAAGCTACGTCAAAATAACCACCCCTTTAAAGCTCAGCGCGCTGAAGGGCTCAGAGGTGGTGGTCCAGCAGATCCTTGACTCTATCGCGCCCGGCCTGTTACCGCTGGCGGCGGTGTTCGCCATCTATTTCTATCTGGTGAAGAAAGGGCCGCGCTACACCACCATTCTGCTATCAATTGTCGCGCTCAGCGTGGTCTGTTCGCTGTTGGGAGTACTGTAAGCCATGACGCAGAATATCTATCAACAGCTGGGGCTAAAACAGGTGATTAACGCCTGCGGCAAAATGACGATTCTGGGCGTCTCCAGCGTTGCGCCGCAGGTGATGCAGGCAACGGCGCGGGCGGCGTCGGCCTTTGTGGAAATCGACAGGCTGGTAGACCGGACCGGCGAGCGGGTCTCCCGCTTTACCGGCGCCGAGGACAGCTATATCACCTCCTGCGCCTCGGCGGGAATCGCCATCGCCGTGGCCGCCGCGATCACCCGTGGCGACCAGGCGCGAGTGATGCAGATGCCGGACAGCGCCGGTATGGCCAACGAAGTTGTCATGCTACGCGGGCATAACGTCGATTACGGCGCGCCCATCACTAGCGCGATTCGCTTAGGCGGTGGGCGCGTCGTGGAGGTCGGATCAAGCAATCTGGCGGCGCGCTGGCAGCTGGAGAGCGCGATCTCTACCAGCTCCGCCGCCCTGCTGTATGTGAAATCACACCACTGCGTGCAAAAAGGGATGCTGGGCATTGAGGACTTCGCCCAGGCCGCGCAGCGCCACAACCTGCCGCTGATTGTCGACGCCGCCGCCGAGGAGGATTTGCTCGTCTGGGTCGCGAGCGGAGCGGACATGGTTATCTATAGCGGGGCAAAAGCGTTTAACGCGCCAACGTCGGGATTTATCACCGGGAAAAAACGCTGGATTGACGCATGTAAGGCACAGCATCACGGTATTGCGCGGGCGATGAAAATCGGCAAGGAGAATATGGTCGGTCTGGTTTATGCGCTGGAACACTATCATCAGGGGCAGAAGGTGGTCACTGCCGAAGAGCTCCAGCCTGTCGCGAAAGCGATTTCAGAGATCAACGGCTTAACCGCCGATATTGAGCAAGATGAAGCCGGACGCGCTATCTGGCGTATCCGCATTCAGGTGAATGCCCGTGAGCTGGGCCTGGATGCCCGCGAAGTCGAAGCACAGCTGCGCAACGGCGATATCGCCATTTACGCCCGGCGCTATAACCTTCATCAGGGAATCTTTAGCCTGGACCCGCGAACGGTAGCTGAAGGGGAAATGGCCCTGATCGTGGCGCGCTTAAAGGAGATTGCAAACCATGCAGCAAATTAATTTTTATCGCCAACGAGCGGCAATTAACGTACTGGCGAAAGATATCGCCAACGCCCGGGAAATTTATGATGCCGCCGAAGGCCATGCGGCGATCGGCGTCCTTTCGGCACAGTTTGCCTCGGTGGAAGAAGGTGTTGAGGAAGTAAAACGCTGGATGGCGGAGATACCCTCTATCTCCGTCGGCCTGGGGGCCGGCGATCCTGCGCAGTATTACAAAGCGGCGATGATCGCGTCCGCACTTCACCCGGCGCACGTTAATCAGACCTTTACCGGCAGCGGATTTGCCGCAGGCGCGCTGGCGGCAACGGGCGGGAAGCAGACCTATATTAATGCGCTGATCAGCCCAACGGGCACGCCTGGCGAGGTTCTTATCTCAACCGGCGTCTGCAGCAGTCAGGGCACACCGGCACGCGTCTCCTGCGATGCGGCGATACGCATGATGCAGGACATGGGGGCCCATGCGGCGAAGTTTTTCCCCATGGGCGGTGAGAAGTCATTACCGGAATTGTATATGCTGGCGACTACGGCAGCCCGTAACGGGATGACGCTGATAGAACCAACCGGCGGAATTGATCTCGATAACTTTGGCATTATTTTGCAAAGCTGTCTGGAAGCAGGCGTACCTCGCGTGATGCCTCATGTTTACAGCTCGATAATCGACCCGCAAACCGGCAATACCCGCCCAGAAGATATCCGCAGATTAATGGATATCGTGAAAGCTGTGGTCTGAATAAAAAACACCAGGCCGTAGCCCAGGCAAGCAAGCCATCACCAACGGAGAATGTCCCGGAGGCGACGCGACTCGCCTGTCCGGGCTACCAGCCCTCAGACGACCGTGAACCTGTAGCCCGGCTAAGCGTAGCGCGAGCCGGGAGATTTCTCAAAATTTAAACCTGCCCGACGTACAAATAAATGGCCAGGAAGTGGCACACGCTGCCGCCCAGGACAAAACCGTGCCAGATAGCGTGGTTGTATGGAATACGTTTGCAGACGTAGAAAATAACCCCCAGCGAATAAATAATCCCGCCAACGGCCAACAGCGTTACGCCGCCCACCGCCAGCTTAATCGCCAGTTGATAAACCACAATCAGCGACAGCCAACCCATCGTCAGGTAGGTCACTAAAGAGAGGATCTTAAAACGATGCGCAATCGTCAGCTTAAACAGGATCCCCAGCAGCGCCAGGCTCCAGATGACGATCATCAACCCGCGCGACAGCGGCGAATTTAGCCCTACCAGCAGAAACGGCGTATAGGTCCCGGCAATCAGCAGGTAGATCGCGCAGTGGTCGAATTTTTTCAGCCACAGCTTTGCCCGCTGATGCGGAATGGCGTGATAGAGCGTAGAGGCGAGGAACAGCAGAATCATGCTCCCGCCGTACAGGCTGTAGCTGGTGATGGCCGTTGCGCCGGCGTTACTATCCACCGCCTGTACTAGCAACAGCACCAGACCGACAATACCGAACACCAGCCCAATCCCGTGGCTGATGCTGTTGGCAATTTCCTCTGCCAGAGAATATCCCTGCGTGATTAACGATTTGCGAACCATATTTGACTCCGAAAACAAGTACGCTTTCAATAGCACACTTAGGTTAACTGAGAATGATTCCAGTGAACACCTGTTAGCTAAAATAAAAGGATGAATATTTATGAATATAATAAAATCAATAAGTTAAATTAAAATTTCAACTTACATTCGTTCATTATTTTATTAAAGCCTTTCGAATTCAATAACATAAAACAGCTTTTCTTCAGGGTAGATTTCCGCTATCACTTCGCGCAGCTGCGGCAGGGTCATATTCTCCTGCTGCGCGTGCCGTTCGTTCAGCGTATCCAGCGTCACCGTCGAGGTTGCGACTACGCGAATGGTGCAAAAATAGCCGTCATCTTCATAGCGACCAACGCGCAGTACATCGCCAGCTTTAAAGTGCGATTCCGCAGCATCGCGGATGGTAATGGTTTTGCGTCCGGCGAGGATGTCGTCCTGAAAACGCTGAAAAAAGGTTATGTTATTTGGCTGCATGATATCATTCCGTCCTGGTCATTATGAATTGTGAGTTTGCCACTGTGAGTATCTTCTCCCACGCCGCTATCGCCAGTCTCAATAATCTTGAGATGATGGTCTATCACTATGTCATTAAAAATCGCGACAAAGTGATGTACATGACCATCCGCGAACTGGCGGAAGCGGCCGGAGTCTCCACGACCACCGTCCTGCGCTTCTGCCGCAAGCTGCAGTGCGAAGGCTACTCGGAGTTTCGCGTACGCTTTAAATTATATCTGGAGCAGAATGAGCCTCAACAGGCAAATATCGGCGCCAGCGAAATAATGAGCTTTTTTAAAAGCGTTAATAACGATGAATTTGACCAACTGCTCGAGCAGGCGGTCGATATTATTCTGTCGTCAGAACGTATTATTTTCGTCGGCGCCGGCACCTCCGGCGCGCTGGCGAAATATGGCGCACGCTTCTTTTCTAACGTCGGAAAATTCAGCAACCATATCGACGATCCTTATTTCCCGGTGACCAATGATATGGCGCGTAATGCGCTGGCTATTGTACTGTCGGTCTCCGGAGAAACGGAAGAGATCCTGCGCTTTGCCAGCCAGTTCAGCCTGCATCGCTGTAAAGTGATGTCCATTACCAGCCACGAGCACTCACGGCTGGCAAAGCTTGCCGACTTTAATCTCTCCTGGCATGTTCCGCAAACGCGTATCGGCGGCGTCTACGACATTACCACTCAGATCCCGGTCATTTATATTCTGGAAACGCTGGGGCGTAAATTAGCGCGCAAACTCCGCTGAAAATAACAGGATGTTTTTTCGATGTAACAAATTCCATCCAGGACAAATTGTTATATCGTGACATTTATATCGCCTTTGTTAGACTCGAAACCAACAAGTAATTATGACGAGATGAGCAAAGATGAAGAAAATTCCTTTACCAAAAGACTTTTTATGGGGCGGCGCCGTCGCCGCGCACCAGGTTGAAGGCGGCTGGAATAAAGACGGTAAAGGTCCGAGCATCTGCGACGTGCTTACCGGCGGCGCGCACGGCGTGCCGCGCGAGATAACCCAGCAGGTAGAGCCGGGCAAGTACTATCCAAACCACGAAGCCATCGACTTCCATGGCCGCTACAAAGAAGACATCAAGCTGTTCGCCGAGATGGGCTTCAAGTGCTTCCGCACCTCCATCGCCTGGACGCGCATTTTCCCGCTGGGCGACGAAAGCCAGCCGAATGAAAAGGGGCTGAAATTCTACGATGATATGTTCGATGAACTGCTGAAGTACAACATCGAGCCGGTAATCACCCTCTCCCACTTTGAGATGCCGCTGCATCTGGTTCAGCAGTACGGCGGCTGGACCAACCGCAAAGTGGTCGATTTCTTTGTGCGCTTCGCCGAAGTGGTCTTCGAGCGCTATAAGCACAAAGTGAAATACTGGATGACCTTTAACGAGATCAATAACCAGCGTAACTGGCGCGCGCCGCTGTTTGGCTACTGCTGCTCCGGCGTGGTCTATACCGAGCATGAAAACCCGGAAGAGACCATGTACCAGGTGCTGCATCATCAGTTTGTCGCCAGCGCGCTGGCGGTGAAGGCGGCACGTCAAATCAATCCGCAGATGCAGGTTGGCTGCATGCTGGCAATGGTCCCTCTCTATCCGTACTCCTGTAAGCCGGAAGACGTGATGTTTGCCCAGGAATCGATGCGCGAACGCTACGTCTTTACCGACGTCCAGCTGCGCGGTTACTATCCGAGCTACGTCCTGAACGAGTGGGAGCGCCGCGGCTTCAATATCAAAATGGATGAAGGCGATGCGCAAATCCTGCGCGAAGGCACCTGCGCGTATCTCGGCTTCAGCTACTACATGACCAACGCGGTGAAAGCGGAAGGCGGCAGCGGCGACGCAATTTCCGGCTTCGAGGGCAGCGTGCCCAACCCGCACGTTAAAGCGTCCGATTGGGGTTGGCAGATTGACCCGGTGGGCCTGCGCTATGCGCTGTGCGAACTGTATGAGCGCTATCAGAAACCGCTGTTTATCGTCGAAAACGGCTTCGGCGCGTACGATAAAGTCGAAGAAGACGGCAGCATCAACGACGACTACCGCATCGACTATCTGCGCGCTCACGTCGAAGAGATGATCAAAGCGGTGACTTACGACGGCGTTGAGCTAATGGGCTATACCCCGTGGGGCTGCATCGACTGCGTCTCCTTCACCACCGGTCAATACAGCAAGCGCTACGGCTTTATCTACGTCAACAAACATGACGATGGTACCGGCGATATGTCCCGCTCGCGCAAGAAGAGCTTTAACTGGTACAAAGACGTTATCGCCAGCAACGGCGAGAAACTGTAAGCATCTTGCCCCTTTCCAGTCGGAAGGGGGTAAAACTTCCCACAAAACAGACACTTCTTTACAGCTTTAGCATTGCTAACGCGCGCTCAGCCGATAAGATAAACCCCATCAATCGTTGAGCCGCTGACCCTTACTCCGCAAATCAACGCCGCACGCTGCCGGCTTTTCCGGCGCATCACCATGTAGAAAAATGATGCTAAACGTCTTTAGACAGATCCTGACATGGCTGCTGATCGTTGCCGCCGTCAGCCTGGCGGTGGATTATCTGCGCAAACCGGCGCTGCCGCAGAATTTCTCCAGCACGCCGCTGCAAACGCTTGATGGCCGAACGGTCGATCTGGCGGCCATGAGCCACGAACGCCCCTTGCTGCTGTACGTCTGGGCGACCTGGTGCAGCGTATGCCGCTATACCACCCCGTCGGTGGCTGCTTTAGCCGACGATGGCGGTAATGTTATGACGGTAGCGTTACGTTCGGGCGATAACGCCACCCTGACGCGCTGGCTGGCGCATAAAAAAACGGCGCTGCCGACGATTAATGACGCCAGCGGTCAGCTATCCCAACGGTGGGAGGTACAGGTCACGCCGACCCTTATCGTTATCTCGCGCGGCGAGGTGAAGTCAGTCACCACCGGCTGGACCAGCAACTGGGGAATGCGCCTGCGGCTGTGGATGGCGTCGTAGGGAATTTCCCTGCTTGCTGAGCTACGGGTCGATGCGGTCTGAAGGTCTGGTAACCCGGAAATCCACAGTGTAATGGATCACAAAACTCCCGGTGGCGCTGCGCTGACCTGGCTACAAGTTCACAGTTGTCTGCGGGCTGGGAGCCCAGACAGGTGCGCAGCGCCGCCTCCGGGAAAGATTTACGGATTACTTCCCGCCCGCCAGCTCGAGGAAGCTGCCGGTAACGTAGGAAGCCTTATCGCTTAGCAGCCAGACGATGGCCTGAGCCACCTCCTCCGGCTGCCCGCCGCGCCGCATCGGCAGCATCGACTTGACGCGATCCACGCGCCCGGGCTCACCGCCGCTGGCGTGCATATCGGTATAGATTAAGCCGGGGCGCACGCCGTTGACCCGAATCCCCTGCGCCGCCACTTCCAGCGACAGGCCGGTGGTCAGGGTATCAACCGCACCTTTCGACGCGGCGTAATCCACATACTCCCCCGGCGCCCCGAGGCGCGATGCCGCGGACGACACATTCACAATCGCCCCACCCTTACCGCCGTGCTTGTGCGACATCCGCTTTACCGCCTCCCGGCAGCAGAGGAAGTAACCGGTCACATTGGTGGCCAGCACCCGGTTAATCCGGTCGGCGCTAAGGCTTTCAATCGTCCCCTGAGTAAATAAAATCCCGGCGTTATTGACCAGCGCGGAGAGCGGTTCGCCGAGACGGTCGATCGAGGCAAACATCGCCATCACCTGCGCTTCATCGCTGACGTCCGCCCGTAACGCAACGGCTTTGCCGCCGCTGGCGATAATCTCGTTCACCACGCCGGTCGCCGCGGCGCTATTCTGGTGGTAATTCACCGCCACGGTATAGCCTTCCTGCGCCAGCAGCAGCGCCGTCGCTTTACCTATTCCCCGGCTGCCGCCCGTCACCAATGCTATCGTCATACCATTCTCCCAAAATATAAAGGCGCCGCAGCGCCTTTAAAAGATAGTCTAATCAGCAGATTACTGGTATTCGCTCATCGGTACGCAGGAGCAGAACAGGTTACGGTCGCCGTAAACATCGTCCAGACGCTTAACGGTCGGCCAGTATTTGTTGTTCAGCCCTGCCGGGAAGACCGCCAGTTCGCGGGCGTACGGATGGTTCCACGCGCTCACCAGTTCACCCTGGGTATGCGGCGCGTTCACCAGCGGGTTATCCTCCAGCGGCCACTCGCCGGCTTTCACGCGGTCGATCTCGCCGCGAATCGCCAGCATCGCATCGATAAAGCGGTCCAGCTCCACTTTGCTTTCCGATTCGGTCGGTTCAACCATCAGCGTACCGGCGACCGGGAAGGACATGGTTGGAGCATGGAAACCAAAATCAATCAGTCGCTTAGCAATATCCAGCTCGCTGATGCCGGTCTCTTCTTTCAGCGGACGAATATCCAGAATGCATTCGTGCGCCACGCGACCGTCGCGGCCGGTATACAGCACCGGAAACGCGTCTTTCAAACGGGTAGCGATGTAGTTGGCGTTCAGAATCGCCATCTGGCTCGCCTGTTTCAGCCCTTCTGCGCCCATCATTCGGATATACATCCAGCTGATTGGCAGGATGGAGGCGCTGCCGAACGGCGCGGCGGAAACCGCGCCCTGGCGGGTCAGCATGCCTTCAATTTGCACCACGCTGTGGCCCGGCACAAACGGCGCCAGGTGCGATTTCACGCCAATCGGCCCCATACCCGGGCCGCCGCCGCCGTGCGGAATACAGAAGGTCTTATGCAGGTTAAGGTGCGAGACGTCCGCGCCGATAAAGCCCGGAGAGGTAATGCCGACCTGGGCGTTCATGTTCGCGCCATCGAGGTAAACCTGGCCGCCAAACTGATGCACCACTTCGCACACTTCGCGAATGGTCTCTTCGTAAACGCCGTGGGTGGACGGATAGGTCACCATGATGCAGGAGAGGTTCGCCGCATGCTGCTCGGCTTTCGCCCGCAGGTCCGCAAGATCGATATTGCCGTTTTTATCGCAGGCCACCACCACCACCTGCATTCCCGCCATCTGCGCGGAAGCCGGGTTGGTGCCGTGAGCGGAGCTTGGGATCAGGCAGATATCGCGATGCCCCTCGTTGCGGCTTTCGTGGTAATGACGAATCGCCAGCAGGCCCGCGTATTCGCCCTGCGCGCCGGAGTTCGGCTGCATGCAGACCGCATCGTAGCCGGTCAGCTTAACCAGCCAGTCGGAGAGCTGAGCGATCATCTGATGATAGCCTTCAGCCTGATCGACCGGACAGAACGGATGCAGTTCGGCGAATTCCGGCCAGGTGATCGGGATCATCTCGGCGGCGGCATTCAGCTTCATGGTGCAGGAGCCCAGCGGGATCATCGCCTGGTTCAACGCCAGATCCTTACGCTCCAGCGCGTGCATATAGCGCATCATCTCGGTTTCGCTGTGGTAGCGGTTAAACACCGGATGAGTAAGGATCGCATCGTCGCGCAGCATGCTGGCAGGGATCGAGCGGCTATCGAGGGCCACGTCTTTATCCAGGGTGTCGATATCCAGGCCATGATCGTCGCCAAGGATGGCGCGGAACAGGTTCAGGACGTCTTCACGCGTGGTGGCTTCGTCAAGGGTGATCCCGACGGCATGATGAATATCGCTGCGCAGGTTAATGCGCAGCGCTTCCGCCCGCGCCAGCACAGCGGCTTTATCGGCAACCTCAACGCACAGGGTATCGAAGTAGTGCGCATGGCGGAGCTTAAGGCCTTTTTTCTGCAGACCATCGGCCAGAATATCGGTCAGACGGTGAATACGGCTGGCGATACGCTTCAGGCCAGCCGGACCGTGGAATACCGCGTACAGGCTGGCAATGTTGGCCAGCAGCACCTGAGAAGTACAGATATTGGAGTTCGCTTTCTCGCGGCGAATATGCTGCTCGCGCGTCTGCATCGCCATGCGCAGCGCGGTATTGCCCGCCGCATCTTTCGATACGCCGATAATACGGCCCGGCATGGAGCGTTTGAATTCATCTTTGGCGGCAAAGAAAGCCGCGTGCGGGCCGCCGTAGCCCATCGGTACGCCAAAGCGCTGGGCGGAGCCAAAAACGATGTCCGCGCCCTGCTTACCCGGTGCGGTCAGCAGAACCAGCGCCATAAAATCGGCGGCGACGCTGACAATCACTTTGCGCGCTTTCAGGTCAGCAATCAGTTTGCTGTAATCATGAACCTCGCCGGTGGTGCCCACCTGCTGCAGCAGTACGCCGAAGACGTCCTGATGGTCGAGCGCTTTTTCCGCATCATCGACAATCACATCGAAACCGAAGGTCTCCGCGCGGGTGCGCACTACGTCCAGGGTCTGCGGGTGAACGTCGGCGGCGACGAAGAAACGGTTGGCGTTTTTCAGTTTGCTTACGCGTTTGGCCATCGCCATCGCTTCCGCGGCGGCGGTAGCTTCGTCCAGCAGCGAGGCTGAGGCGATATCGAGACCGGTCAGGTCGAGGGTCACCTGCTGGAAGTTCAGCAGCGATTCCAGACGGCCCTGAGAAACCTCCGGCTGATAAGGCGTATAGGCGGTATACCAGCCCGGATTTTCCAGCATGTTGCGCTGAATCACCGGCGGCAGCTGCACGGCGGTGTAGCCCATGCCAATGTACGACTTGAAGCGCTTGTTACGACCGGCGATCGCTTTCAGTTCCGCCAGCGCGGCGAATTCCGTGGTTGCCTCGCCCACCTGCGGCGGCGTCGCCAGCTGGATATCCTGCGGCACAATCTGGCCAATCAGGGCGTTAAGCGAATCGGCGCCAACGGTTTTCAGCATCTCCTGCTGCTGCAGGGCGTCCGGGCCGATGTGACGTTCAATAAAGGCGTCACGGTTTTCAAGCTGGCCTAAAGTCTGGGTCATGAGCGATGGTTCCTGAACGTGCGGTGAATCGTGATTGTCTGACTGGTTTGCCCGGCGAGCGCTGATGCTTGCCGGGCCAGAATACGCAAAATCATTGGCGTTGCAGGAAGCCAACGCCCCTGCAGCGTGAAGGATGAAGCGTATTTATTCGTCTTCTAACAGAGCTTCATATGCGGTCGCATCCAGCAGCGCGTCAACCTGAGCTTCGTCGCTGGCTTTGATTTTAAAGATCCAGCCGCCGGCGTACGGCTCGCTGTTGACCAGCTCAGGGGAGTCGTTCAGCTCGTCATTGACGGCAACGATTTCGCCGCTGATCGGCGCGTAGATATCGGAAGCCGCTTTGACGGATTCGGCAACCGCGCAGTCTGCGCCCGCTTCAACGGCGGCGCCCACTTCCGGCAGGTCGACGAAAACCATATCGCCAAGCAGCTCTTGCGCGTGCTCGGTGATACCAACGGTATAAGTGCCGTCCGCTTCTTTACGCAGCCATTCGTGTTCTTTGCTGTATTTCAGTTCTGCTGGTACGTTGCTCATCAATTCATCTCCAAAAGGGAAATCACACCACGGCTTTGCCGTTGCGTACAAAAACAGGTTTAGTCACTTTGACCGGCATTTCGCGGTTGCGAATCTGCACTACGGCGGTTTCACCGATGCCTTCCGGTACGCGCGCTAACGCAATACTGTAGCCCAGCGTCGGGGAGAAGGTGCCGCTGGTGATAATGCCTTCTTTCTGATTGCCGTCGGCATCGCTAAAGCGCACCGGCAGGCCGCCACGCAGAACGCCTTTCTCGGTCATGACCAGGCCCACCAGCTGCTCGGTGCCCTTTTCGCGCTGCATTTCCAGCGCTTCACGCCCGATGAAGTCACGGTCAGTCGGTTCCCAGGCAATGGTCCAGCCCATATTAGCCGCCAGCGGAGAGACGCCTTCGTCCATCTCCTGGCCGTAAAGGTTCATGCCCGCTTCCAGGCGCAGCGTATCGCGCGCGCCGAGGCCGCATGGCTTAACGCCCGCATCGAGCAGGCCGCGCCAGAAATCTACCGCCTGCTCGTTCGGCAGCGCGATTTCATAACCCGCTTCGCCGGTATAGCCGGTGGTCGCAATAAACAGATCGCCCGCCTGCACGCCAAAGAAAGGCTTCATGCCTTCCACGGCCTGACGCTGCGCGTCGGTAAACAGCGTCGCCGCTTTCTCTTTCGCCCTGGGACCCTGGACTGCGATCAGGGAAAGATCGTCGCGCACGGTTATTTCAAGACCATAAGATTCAGACTGCTGGGCGATCCAGGCGAGATCTTTTTCACGGGTGGCGGAGTTAACAACGAGGCGGAAATAGTCTTCAGAAAGGAAATAAACAATCAGGTCATCAATGACGCCGCCGGAGGCGGTCAGCATGCCGCTATAGAGCGCTTTGCCTGGCACGGTGAGCTTCGCTACGTCGTTAGCCAGCAAATAGCGCAGAAACTCGCGGATTCGGCTGCCGTGGAAATCGACGATGGTCATGTGCGACACATCGAACATTCCGGCATCGCCGCGCACCGCATGATGCTCATCAATCTGGGATCCGTAATGCAGCGGCATCATCCAGCCATGGAAATCCACCATGCGCGCGCCGCATAGCGTGTGTTGTTCAAACAACGGAGTCTGTTGAGCCATCTTTTCCTCATCGAATAAAACGGAACCAGCCACTATTTTTGGCGTTTTTGCGCCGCGAAAAACGCCGCCGGCATCGCTAACGGACACCGACGCAAACGTTCTCTTTGGCCTGAACTTACCACCGATATCCGCACTAAACCATAAGCCCGGTCAGGACATCACATTAGCTTATGACTAAAATCAGCCGAAGAGCCTACAGAGTTTTTAGCTACAATAAAGCGAGTTAAGCCGCATAAAATTAAACAAATAAGGTAAAAAAGCAGCGCATGATGATATTTTCTGCGAAATGACGAGCCTAATTTCTATAACAAAAAAAAGGTAACATTAATAAAACTAATGCGAAAAACGAGGTGAAATTAGATTATTTCAAATGAGAGGAGAAAACCCGGCGCGAGGCCGGGTGAGAGAAGTGTGATGGACTTAACGTAACCAGGCAGGCAGGTCGTGGAGCCCCATCGCCTGACGAATAAGCTGCGGCTTCACGCCGGGCAATGTATCCGCCAGCTTAAGGCCGATATCGCGCAGCAGTTTTTTCGCAGGATGGCTGCCGGAGAACATGTCGCGAAAGCCCTGCATCCCCGCCAGCATCACCGCGGCGCTATGCTTGCGGCTGCGCTCATAGCGACGCAGATACAGATGCTGACCGATATCCTTGCCCTGCGCATGCAGGCGTTTGAGCTCCTCGATCAGCTCAGCAGCATCCATAAAGCCAAGATTGACGCCCTGCCCGGCCAGCGGATGAATGGTATGGGCGGCATCGCCAACCAGCGCCAGACGATGGGCGGCAAACTGCCGCGCGTAGCGGCCGGTCAGCGGGAAAACCTGACGCTCGCTCTCCACGGCGCACAAACCCAGGCGGTTATCGAAAGCAATATTCAGCGCCTGGTTGAAAGCGGCATCGTCCGCCGCCCGCATCCGCTCCGCCTCTTCAGGAGAGAGCGACCAGACGATAGAGCAAAGGTGCGGATCGCTCAGCGGCAGGAACGCGAGGATCCCTTCGCCGTGGAACGCCTGACGCGCCACCGCTTCGTGCGGCTCTTCGGTGCGAATAGTGGCAACCAGCGCATGATGGTGATAATCCCAATAGGTCAGCGGAATATCGGCTTTGTTGCGCAGCCACGAATTGGCCCCATCAGCGCCAACCACCAGCCGGGCGGTTAACATGCCGCCGTCCTGCAGGCTAAGAAAGGCCTCATTCTCTCCCCACGCGACCTGCTGCAGCTGCGCCGGAGCCAGCAGGGTGACGTCCGCGCAGCGCTGCGCTTTTTGCCACAGAGCATGATGCACCACGGCGTTTTCAATAATGTGCCCAAGGTGGCTAAAGCCCATGCTCTGGTCATCAAAGCTGATGCGGCCAAAACTGTCTTTGTCCCACACTTCCATACCGTGGTAGCAGCTGGCGCGCTGGGCGATAATATCCTGCCAGACGCCCAGTTTGTTCAGCAGCTTCTCGCTGGCGGCGTTAATCGCCGACACCCGCAGCGCCGGCGGCGCATCCTCGCTCAAAGGCTGAGGCGCGGCCTGTTCCAGCACCGCAACGCGCAGCCCGCTGCCCTGTAAACCGCAGGCAACCGCCAGCCCCACCATTCCACCGCCAACAATAGCGACATCAACACTTTGCACGTTTCACTCCTTAACGGGGAACCCAACCGAGGGTACGCTGCGCCAGCGCATCGCGCGCCGGGGTAAATAATTCCATCGCCATCAGGCCCAGGTTGCGCCCCGCCACCAGCGGCGCCCAGCGATTGGCAAACAGATGCACCAGCCCGTCGGTGACGCCGATAGTGGCGGCCTTATCTTCGGCGCGCCGGGCCTGATAGCGACTTAAAAGCGAATAGCTACCCGGATCCTCTTCGTCAGCATGCGCCTGCGCCAGCATTTCCGCCAGGCTCATCACGTCCCGCAGACCGAGGTTAAACCCCTGTCCGGCAATAGGATGCAGCGTTTGCGCCGCGTTGCCGACCAATGCCAGCCGATGCGCAACCGTGCGGGCAGCCGAGGTCAGCGACAGCGGATAGACGCTGCGCTTTCCGGCCTGAACGATCCGGCCAAGACGCCAGCCGAATGCCTGCTGAAGTTCATGACAGAAGCGTTCATCCGACCAGCTCAGAACCTCTTCGTGCCGCGACTGCGAATGACACCACACCAGCGAGCAGCGGCCCTGCGACATGGGCAGCATCGCCAGCGGGCCGTGTGGGGTAAAGCGTTCAAATGCGCGCCCGCTATGCGGCTGAGCGGTACTAACGTTAGCGATAATCGCCAGCTGTTCATAGGGTTGCTGCTGCCAGCTGATACCGCAGCGGGCTCCCAGAGTGGAGCGCGAACCGTCGGCGGCAACCAGCAGCTTACCGCGGAGCGTTTCGCCGTTATCCAGCTGCAGGCTCACGCTCTCTTCGCTGCGGCTGACATTTTCTACCCTGGCCGGGCAGTGCAGCGTCACGCCCGGCGCTTTACGCAGTTGCGCAAACAGGCGCTGGCCGACATCGTGCAGCTCAACCACCTGACCCAGCGCCGCCAGCCCATAGTCCTCAGCCTCGAGGGTGACAAACCCCGCATGGCCGCGATCGCTAACGTGCACGCGCCGAATGGCCGTGGCGCAGTCGGCTATCTCTTGCCAGATATCCACGCGCGCCAGCTGCTGGCAGGTACCGGCGGCCAGGGCGATGGCGCGCGCGTCGAAGCCCGGATGCTGCGCGGACTCCGGCGCGGATGCTTCAACCAGATGCACCGGCAGCTTACCGCCGGTTAAGCGAGATATCGCTAACGCCAGCGTCGCGCCGGTCATTCCGCCGCCAACGATCAGGACGCTCATAGCTGGCGCGCCGCCGCCATCAGCGCCTCAATATCATCAGCCTTTTTCACTACCCCGGCGGTGAGGTTCTCGTTGCCGTCCTCGGTAATGACAATGTCGTCTTCAATACGAATGCCAATGCCGCGGTACTGGGCCGGAACGTCAGCATCCGTGGCGATATACAGCCCGGGCTCAACGGTCAGCACCATTCCCGGTTCGAGAATACGCGAACGTTCAACGTCATAGCTGCCGACATCATGCACGTCGAGCCCCAGCCAGTGGCTCAGGCCATGCATAAAGAAAGGACGATGGGCGTTATTAGCAATCAGCTCATCAATTTCGCCTTTCAGGATCCCCAGGCGCACGAGGCCGGTAATCATAATCCGCACCACCTGCTGGTTAACCTCGTTGATCGAGGTTCCGGGGCGATAGAGCTTCAGTGAGGTTTCCAGAGATTCAAGGACGATGTCGTAAATCTCGCGCTGCGCCGGGCTGAACTTGCCGTTAACCGGGAAGGTTCGGGTGATATCGCCCGCGTAGCCGCGGTATTCGCAGCCTGCGTCAATCAACACCAGATCGCCGTCGCGCAGCTCGCATTCGTTTTCGGTGTAGTGCAGGATGCAGCCATTTTCGCCGCCGCCCACGATAGTGTTATAAGAAGGGAAGCGTGCGCCGTGACGGTTGAACTCATGGAGGATCTCGCCTTCCAGATGATATTCGAACATTCCAGGACGGCATTTTTCCATAGCGCGGGTGTGGGCCAGCGCGGAAATCTCACCTGCGCGGCGCATCACCGCCAGCTCTTCTGGCGACTTAAACAGGCGCATCTCATGCACCATCGGTCGCCAGTCAATGACCGAGTTCGGCGCCTGCAGATTCTGCCGCACGCCTTTGCGCAGTTTTTCCAGCGCGTTAAACACAATTTCGTCGGCGTAGGCATATTCGCCTTGCGCAAAGTAGATAGCGTCGAGGCCGTTAAGGAGCTGGAACAGCTGCTGATTAATTTCACTAAACGCCAGCGCGCGATCGACGCCCAGCTTCGCGGGGGCAGCTTCCTGCCCAAGGCGGCGGCCAAACCAGATTTCAGCGGTCAGATCGCGCACGCGGTTAAACAACACGCTGTGGTTATGCGTCTCATCGCTTTTAATCAATACCAGCAGCGCTTCGGGCTCATTAAAGCCGGTGAAGTACCAAAAGTCGCTGCTCTGGCGGTAGGGATATTCCGAATCTGCGCTGCGTACCGCTTCCGGCGCGGCGAAAATAAGCGCTGCGCTGCCCGGCTGCATCTGCGCCAGTAGAGCCTGGCGACGAGAGAGAAATTCCTGCTGAGTCATGACGCCCCCTGAACGATTTAATGAATAATTAATGTAGCGTCGGCTTTTGCACTTCCGGCGCAGTGGGTTTCTGAAGAGAGAAGGTGTCGTGACACAGTAGCGCGGCAACGCGTACGTATTCGATAATCTCCTCCAGAGACATTTCGAGCTCTTCCTGATCCTCGTCTTCGTCATACCCAAGCTGAGCAATATTGCGCAGGTCGTCGATAGCTTCGCCGGTTTCGTCTTTGACTTTATCCAGCTTGGGCTGCGTCACGCCCAGCCCCAGCAGGAAATGGTTTACCCAACCCGCCAGCGCATCGGCGCGATCGAACACGCTCACCTCGTCGCCATCCGGCAGGTAGAGCTGGAATAAGAAACCGTCATCCTCCAGCGAATCGCTAGTGGCGGAATGCATGTTACGCAGCGCCTGCGCCAGCTCGTGACCAAAGGCCAGACCTTCGTTGGTCAGATCGTGCACCAACGGCTGCCAGCTGCTGTCTTTGTTGCCGCCGCACAGGATCCCGCTGATCAAACCGTGCATTTCGGCAGGGGTTAATCCCACCCCTTGTTGGTTCAGTAACTGGTCTACAGCGTTGTAGCCAGGCATTTCGTTCTGTATAGACATGCGCATTCGTCATCGTTGGGAGGAATATTCATGATATGCTACCACTTTGGACCCTGGTGAACCAGAATAGGGCTTGTATCTTAAAACCAGGGTAGCTATAGTGTCGCCCCTTCGCAGACCCTCCCAGGGCGTGAAGGCCGCGCAGTCAATCAGCAGGAAGGTGGCATGTCTGCACAACCCGTAGATCTCCAAATTTTTGGCCGTTCACTACGAGTGAATTGCCCGCCTGAACAAAGGGATGCCTTAAACCAGGCAGCTGACGACCTGAATCAGCGGTTGCAAGATTTAAAAGAACGCACTAGAGTCACAAATACTGAGCAGCTGGTCTTCATCGCCGCGTTGAACATCAGCTATGAGTTGACTCAGGAAAAAGCGAAAACCCGCGACTACGCCGCCAGCATGGAGCAGCGTATTCGGATGCTTCAGCAGACCATCGAACAAGCGTTGCTTGAGCAAGGTCGCATAAGCGAAAGACCCGGGCAGAAGTTTGAATAACACTTTGCATTTAACTGTGTTAGAGTAATCGCAAGAACAAAATTTCTCTGAGATGTTTGCAAGCGGGCCAGTCCCCTGAGCCGATATTTCATACCACAAGAATGTGGCGCTCCACGGTTGGTGAGCATGCTCGGTCCGTCCGAGAAGCCTTAAAACTGTGACGACACATTCACCTTGAACCAAGGGTTCAAGGGTTACAGCCTGCGGCGGCATCTCGGAGATTCCCTTCCTTTTTCGTTTCATCCCCTCTAAGTTAATTTTCGGCTTTTGCCATCGTGTATTAAACTACGCCTGTTTGTATCGTTTGCTTACCGATGAGACTCAGGTATGACTCTACTGTCAGATCCCCCCTGTACCAGACAGCAAATTCGCCAGCAGATCCGCCTGCGCCGACGCGCGTTAACGCCGGAGCAGCAAACGCAGTTCGCCCTCCTGGCGGCGGACAGAATGATGGCGTACCCGCCGGTTCTGCTCGCGCATACGGTCGCGGTATTTCTGTCGTTTGATGGCGAGCTGGATACGCGGCCGCTGATTGATCAGCTCTGGCGGGCGGGCAAACGGGTGTATCTCCCCGTGCTGCATCCGTTCAGCCCCGGCAATCTTCTGTTTCTCCACTACCACCCGAACAGCGATCTGGTGGTGAATCGCCTGAAAATCCGCGAACCAAAGCTCGACGTGCGCGATGTTCTCCCGCTTAGCCAGCTGGATGTACTGGTTACGCCGCTGGTCGCGTTTGATGCCGCCGGACAGCGTCTGGGAATGGGCGGCGGATTTTACGACCGGACGCTGCAAAACTGGTGGCAGCATCGCCTGCAGCCGGTCGGCTACGCCCATGATTGCCAGCAGGTCGACGCGCTGCCGACGGAGCAGTGGGATATCCCGCTGCCTGCGGTCATCACGCCGTCAAAAACCTGGCTCTGGTAGAATGTCCGAACAATTGACATTGCTGTTTTTTTCACCTAAATTCGGGTAAAGGGTGAGGGAGGCGAACCTCCCTCCTGCTTCCTCTCTGTTAATATGCTGGGTAGGCGATGATTAACAGGATAAGCAGCATGATGAAGAGTCTCATCATCGTCCCTTTCCTTTTTAAAGCCCCTGCTTCGGTAGGGGCTTTCCCGTTTCAGCCCCACGCTGAGTCTTTATCGTAAATCCCTTTCTTTCAGGCATAACGACATCTGACGGTTTTAATCGCCGTTTGCGGCCAGCCTCGCAAAGCGTTTGGAGGGCGACGGGAAATTGCTGAAGGGTCTGTCAGGAGAAAAGGGGCAGGTCGATGACCTGCCCGCTGGTAAAAAAGGCGTTAGAACAGCAGACGGGCGCGGATGGTGCCAGGAATAGCCTTCATCGCCTGCAGCGCAGCCTGCGCCACATCTTCTTCGGCTTCGATATCAATCACCACGTAGCCCATCTGCGGAGTGGTCTGCAGATACTGCGCCGCGATGTTAATGCCCTGGGCCGCGAAAATCTGGTTAAGCGCGGTCAGTACGCCCGGACGGTTTTCATGGATATGCAGCAGACGGCGCCCACCGTGCAGCGGCAGAGACACTTCCGGGAAGTTAACCGCGGAGAGCGTTGAACCGTTATCCGAGTATTTCGCCAGCTTGCCCGCCACTTCCAGGCCGATGTTCTCCTGCGCTTCCTGAGTTGAGCCGCCAATGTGCGGGGTCAGGATAACGTTGTCGAACTCGCACAGCGGAGAGTTGAACGGATCGCTGTTGGTGGCCGGCTCGGTCGGGAATACGTCGATCGCCGCGCCCGCCAGGTGTTTGCTCGCCAGCGCATCGCACAGCGCCGGGATATCCACCACGGTGCCGCGAGAGGCGTTGATCAGCAGAGCGCCGGGCTTCATCAGCGCCAGCTCTTCCGCGCCGATCATGTTCTTCGTCGAGGCGTTTTCCGGCACGTGCAGACTCACCACATCGCTCATGTTCAACAAATCAGAAAGATGCTGAACCTGAGTGGCGTTACCTAACGGTAGCTTGCTTTCAATATCGTAGAAATAGACGTGCATCCCCAGCGATTCAGCCAGAATCCCCAGCTGCGTGCCGATATGACCATAGCCGATGATACCCAGCTTTTTACCGCGCGCTTCAAAGCTGCCGACCGCCAGCTTGTTCCATACGCCGCGGTGCGCTTTAGCGTTTGCCGCCGGTACGCCGCGCAGCATAAGCAGCAGCTCGCCGATTACCAGTTCAGCAACGGAACGGGTATTGGAGAACGGGGCGTTAAACACCGGGATACCGCGTTTTGCCGCCGCGTTTAAATCAACCTGGTTGGTGCCGATACAGAAGCAGCCGACCGCGACCAGCTTCTCCGCCGCCGCGAAGATCTCTTCCGTCAGATGAGTACGGGAACGCAGGCCGATGAAATGGGCATCACGGATGGACGCTTTCAGCTCTTCGCTATCCAGCGCGCCTTTATGAAATTCGATATTGGTGTAGCCCGCTGCGCGGAGGCTGTCCACCGCTTTTTGGTGCACACCTTCAACCAGCAGAAATTTAATCTTGTCTTTTTCCAGTGATACCTTAGCCATTTCCCCGTCCTGTTTTTGTCTTAACTGATGTCGTGCGGAACGAAAGTTCTTCTCAGCAACATATCAAAAAAAACTATTGCGGCAATATGAACGTTTGCGTCGGCATCCTGAAGAAATATCAATCAGCGGGAAATAGCAGGACAAAACACCAGAAAGTAAAAGAAAGGTAGATTGTTACTGAGACAAGGCGCATAAATGTGACAGAAGTCACCAAAATAGGCCTGGAGAAAAAATATTTGCGAGGGAGCGATTCGCTCCCTCGGATCAGACTATTTAGTGATAGTTTTTACACCATCAGCGGTACCAATCAGCGCGACGTCCGCACCGCGATTCGCAAACAGGCCGACGGTCACGACGCCCGGAATACCGTTAATGGTATTTTCCAGCGCAATAGCGTCCAGAATTTCCAGACCAAACACATCGAGGATCACGTTACCGTTATCGGTCACGACGCCCTGACGATACTCCGGACGGCCGCCCAGCTTAACCAGCTGACGCGCTACGGCGCTGCGCGCCATCGGAATCACCTCTACCGGCAGCGGGAATTTACCTAAAATATCCACCTGCTTGGAAGCATCGGCGATGCAGATAAATTTATCGGCGACCGAGGCGATAATTTTCTCGCGCGTCAGCGCGGCGCCGCCGCCCTTGATCATCTGCATATGGCCGTTGATTTCATCAGCGCCGTCCACATAAATACCAAGACGGTCAACGCTGTTCAGATCAAAAACCGTAATACCGAGGCTTTTCAGTTTTTCAGTAGAGGCGTCGGAGCTGGAAACCGCTCCTTCAATCTGCCCTTTCATGGTACCCAGCGCATCAATAAAGTGCGCCGCCGTCGAGCCCGTGCCGACCCCAACGATGGTGCCCGGTTGTACATACTGCAATGCCGCCCAGCCTACTGCTTTTTTCAGTTCATCTTGCGTCATGATTATGGTCCGAGATGTGAATTCCTGTGGCGCATTATAGAACATCCGGGGTGCCATTGTCCCTGCGACGGCGATCACACAACGCAGTCGCCAATTTTTCATCTTCATCAAAAACAAATTTATGTCATAGTGCGAGTTAACGAAAAGTATTAGGGGGCACGCCAGAGCAATGAAACGACCGGACTACAGAACACTACAGGCGCTGGACGCGGTAATCAGGGAACGAGGGTTTGAGCGCGCCGCGCAGAAGCTTTGTATTACGCAGTCCGCCGTCTCTCAGCGCATCAAACAGCTGGAAAACATGTTTGGACAGCCGCTGCTGGTGCGAACCGTACCGCCGCGTCCCACCGAACAGGGGCAAAAGCTGCTGGCCCTGCTGCGTCAGGTTGAGCTGCTGGAAGAGGAGTGGCTGGGCGATGAGCAAACCGGCTCCACGCCGCTGCTGCTATCGCTGGCGGTCAACGCCGACAGTCTGGCCACCTGGCTGCTGCCCGCGCTCTCAAGCGTGCTTTCCGACTCCCCGATTCGCCTGAACCTGCAGGTGGAAGACGAGACCCGGACTCAGGAACGCCTGCGCCGCGGTGAAGTGGTCGGCGCGGTCAGTATCCAGCCGCAGGCATTGCCAAGCTGCCTGGTCGATCAGCTCGGCGCCCTCGACTATCTGTTCGTCGCCTCGAAGGAGTTTGCCCAACGCTATTTCCCTAATGGGGTGACCCGCTCGGCGCTGTTGAAAGCGCCGGTGGTGGCATTCGATCATCTCGATGATATGCATCAGGCCTTTTTGCAGCAGAACTTCGATTTGCCGCCGGGCAGCGTGCCCTGCCATATCGTCAACTCGTCTGAAGCCTTCGTGCAGCTGGCCCGCCAGGGAACGACCTGCTGTATGATCCCGCATCTGCAAATTGAAAGAGAGCTGAACAGCGGCGAGCTTATCAACCTCACGCCGGGCCTGTTCCAGCGCCGGATGCTCTACTGGCACCGTTTTGCGCCGGAAAGCCGCATGATGCGCCGGGTGACCGATGCGCTGATCGATTACGGCCACAAGGTGTTGAGGCAAGATTAACCCCCGCAAGCAGGCCGGAGTCATCCGGCCCGTGTGACCCACTATCCTCTTCTCATATCTTTGAAATACATCACAAAATAAAACATTCTATCCGGCAAAAAACGACGCATCGATGGCTGTTTTTTGCTGGCGACAGGGCCGATGAAAAAGCTCACCGTATTCGCAATACCCCATTTTATTGCGAATACGGAGCACAACATGTCTGAGTTGCAGGAGTGGCAAACGCTCGCCAACAAAGAGCTTAGCCGGCGAGAAAAAACCGTCGACGACCTGGTCAAACAGACGGCAGAGGGCATTGCCGTTAAGCCGCTGTATACCGAAGCCGATCTTGATAATCTGGAAGTGACCGGCACCCTGCCCGGCCTGCCGCCTTACGTTCGCGGCCCGCGCGCCACCATGTACACCGCACAGCCGTGGACCATCCGCCAGTACGCCGGTTTCTCTACCGCCAAAGAGTCCAACGCCTTCTATCGCCGCAACCTCGCCGCCGGGCAGAAAGGGCTTTCCGTCGCCTTCGACCTCGCGACCCATCGGGGCTATGACTCCGATAACCCGCGCGTGGCGGGCGACGTCGGTAAAGCGGGCGTGGCGATCGATACCGTCGAAGATATGAAAATTCTGTTCGATCGGATCCCGCTGGATAAGATGTCCGTGTCGATGACCATGAACGGTGCGGTGCTACCGGTGATGGCGTTTTATATCGTCGCGGCGGAAGAACAAGGGGTTGCGTCGGAGCAGCTCACCGGGACAATCCAGAACGATATTCTGAAAGAGTACCTGTGCCGTAACACCTACATTTATCCGCCGAAGCCCTCCATGCGCATTATCGCCGACATCATTGCCTGGTGTTCGGACTACATGCCGCGCTTTAACACCATCAGCATCAGCGGCTACCACATGGGTGAGGCGGGGGCTAACTGCGTGCAGCAGGTCGCCTTTACGCTGGCGGACGGTATCGAATATATCAAGGCCGCGCTCTGCGCCGGGCTGAAAATTGACGACTTCGCTCCGCGCCTGTCGTTTTTCTTCGGCATCGGCATGGATCTGTTTATGAACGTTGCGATGCTGCGCGCCGCACGCTACCTGTGGAGCGAAGCGGTGAGCGGCTTCGGCGCCACCAATCCGAAATCCTTAGCCCTGCGCACCCACTGCCAGACCTCCGGCTGGAGCCTCACCGAGCAGGATCCGTATAACAACGTGATCCGTACCACCATCGAAGCCCTCGGCGCCACGCTTGGCGGCACCCAGTCGCTGCACACCAACGCCTTTGACGAGGCGCTCGGCCTGCCCACCGACTTTTCCGCCCGCATCGCGCGTAATACGCAGATCATCATTCAGGAGGAGTCGGAGATCTGCCGCACCGTGGATCCGCTGGCCGGATCGTATTATGTGGAGTCGCTGACCGATCAAATCGTCAAGCAGGCGCGGGCCATTATTCAACAGATCGCCGAGGCGGGCGGAATGGCTAAGGCGATCGAGGCCGGGCTGCCGAAACGGATGATCGAAGAGGCCTCCGCCCGTGAACAGTCGCTGATCGATCAGGGCAAGCGCGTCATCGTCGGCGTTAATAAGTACAAGCTGGAAAAAGAGGATGAAACGGCGGTGCTGGAGATCGACAACGTCAAGGTGCGCAACGAGCAGATCGCCTCGCTGGAAAAAATCCGCGCTCAGCGTGACGATGTGACGGTAAAAGCCGCGCTGAACGCCCTCACCCACGCCGCGCAGCATCATGAAAATCTGCTGGCCGCCGCGATCAACGCCGCTCGCGTTCGCGCCACCCTGGGGGAAATCTCCGACGCGCTGGAGGCGGCGTTTGACCGCTATCTGGTACCCAGCCAGTGCGTCACCGGCGTGATTGCGCAAAGCTACCATCAGTCGGACACAGCCGCCGGCGAATTTGACGCCATCGTTGCGCAAACCGAACGGTTCCTGATGGATAACGGCCGCCGCCCGCGCATTCTGATCGCCAAAATGGGCCAGGATGGCCACGATCGCGGCGCCAAGGTGATCGCCAGCGCCTATTCCGATCTCGGCTTCGACGTTGACCTGAGCCCGATGTTTTCCACGCCGGAAGAGATTGCTCGTCTGGCGATAGAAAACGACGTGCACGTGGTTGGCGCCTCATCGCTGGCGGCAGGCCACAAAACCCTGATCCCCGAGCTGGTCGCCGCGCTGAAAAAATGGGGGCGGGAAGATATCTGCGTCATCGCCGGCGGCGTCATCCCGCCGCAGGATTACGCCTTTCTGCAGGCGCGCGGCGTGGCCGCCATTTACGGCCCCGGCACACCGATGCTGGAGAGCGTGCGCGACGTCCTGACGAGGATTAGCCAGCATCATGATTAACCCATCCACCCTGACCGACGCCATCCGACGATTACGTTTGGGCGAGCGGGCCACGCTCGCCCAGGCCATGACGCTGGTAGAGAGTCAGCATCCTCGCCACCAGGCGCTGAGCGCCCAGCTGCTGGATGCGATTATGCCCTTCACCGGCAACGCCCTGCGCCTCGGCGTCACCGGCACGCCGGGAGCCGGAAAGAGTACCTTTCTGGAAGCCTTCGGCATGCTGCTGATTCGCCATGGCCTGCGGGTTGCGGTGATCGCGGTCGATCCGAGCAGCCCGGTCAGCGGCGGCAGCATCCTTGGCGACAAAACGCGCATGATCGACCTGGCGCGATCGGATTCGGCCTTTATCCGCCCGGTGCCCTCCAGCGGCCATCTCGGCGGCACCAGCCTGCGCGCGCGGGAGCTGATACTGCTGTGCGAAGCGGCGGGCTACGACGTGGTGATTGTCGAAACCGTCGGCGTCGGCCAGTCGGAAACGGAGGTATCCCGCCTGGTGGACTGCTTTATCTCGCTGCAGATCGCCGGCGGCGGTGACGATCTGCAGGGCATCAAGAAAGGGATCATGGAGATGGCGGATATCGTCGTCATCAATAAGGATGATGGCGAGAACCGCGCCAGCGTCGCCATCACCCGGCATATGTATGAATCCGCCCTGCATATTCTGCGCCGCAAGCACGCCGCGTGGCAGCCGCGCGTTTTGAGCTGTAGCGCGCTGGAGCGGCGCGGCATCGAAGCCATCTGGCTCGCTGTTCTGGATTTCAAAACAACCCTGACTGACAGCGGCGATCTTGAAAAACTGCGCCAGCGCCAGGCGCTGGAGTGGCTGCAAAAGCAGACCGAAACCGAGGCGCTGCACCTGCTGTTTGCCCGAACCGACTTCGAGCGCTACTTCCAGCAAACGCTACAGGCGGTGAAAAACAACGGCCTCTCGCCGCGCACCGGCCTGCGGCAGATTAGCGAATTCCTTCAGAATCATTACTTTGCGTAAAAGGATATTTATGTCTTATCAATATGTTAATGTCGAAATTATCCGGAAGGTTGCGGTCATTGAGTTCAACTATAGCCGCAAGCTCAACGCCTTAAGCAAGGTGTTCATCGACGATCTGATGCAGGCGCTGAGCGACCTCAACCGGCCGGAAATACGCTGCGTTATTTTACGCGCGCCCGGGGGCGCAAAAGTCTTCTCCGCCGGCCATGATATCCATGAACTGCCCGGTGGGCGCCGCGATCCGCTCTCCTATGACGATCCGCTGCGTCAGATCACCCGCATGATCCAAAAATATCCGAAACCGGTGATCTCCATGGTCGAAGGAAGCGTCTGGGGCGGCGCGTTTGAGATGATCATGAGTTCCGATCTGATCATCGCCGCCAGCACGTCCACTTTCTCCATGACGCCGGTGAATCTCGGCGTGCCCTACAATCTGGTCGGCATTCACAACCTGACCCGCGACGCCGGTTTTCACATCGTCAAAGAGCTGATTTTCACCGCCCTGCCGATTACCGCCCAGCGCGCGCTGGCGGTCGGTATTCTCAATCATGTGGTGGACGCCGACGAACTGGAGGATTTTACCTTACAGATGGCGCACCACATCTCCGAGAAGGCGCCGCTGGCGATTGCGGTCATTAAGGAAGAGCTGCGCGTGCTTGGCGAAGCGCACACCATGAATTCCGATGAGTTCGAACGTATTCAGGGGATGCGCCGCGCCGTCTACGACAGCGAGGATTATCAGGAAGGCATGAGCGCGTTTATGGAAAAACGTAAACCTGAGTTCGTCGGCCATTAATCACGCCGGGTTAAGGAGTGCAAAATGAAACGGATGAGCGCCGATGAAGCGGCGGAGATTATCCAGCATGACCAGATGGTGGCGTTCAGCGGGTTCACGCCCGCCGGTTCGCCTAAAGCGCTGCCCGCGGCCATCGCTCGCCGCGCCGGTGAATTACATCAGGCGCAGCAGCCATTCCAGATCCGCCTGCTGACCGGCGCCTCCATCAGCGCTGCCGCCGATGATGCGCTCTCGGCGGCCGATGCCGTCTCGTGGCGCGCGCCGTATCAGACCGCCTCCGGCCTGCGGCAAAAAATCAACCAGGGGAAGGTGAATTTTGTCGACCTGCACCTGAGCGAAGTGGCGCAAATGGTCAACTACGGCTTCTTTGGCGAGATTGATGTCGCGGTGATCGAAGCCTCGGCGCTCGCGCCGGATGGACGGGTCTGGCTCACCAGCGGCATCGGCAACGCCCCAACCTGGCTGCTGCGGGCGAAGAAAGTGATCATCGAGCTGAATCACTACCACAATCCGCGCGTCGCCGAGCTGGCTGATATCATGATCCCCGGCGCGCCGCCGCGGCGCAACAGCATCGCCATCTTTCATACCATGGATCGCGTGGGCAGCCGGTACGTGCAAATCGATCCGCAAAAGATTGTCGCGGTCGTGGAGACCGAACTGCCCGACGCCGGCAACGCGCTTGATAAAATCAATCCCGTGTGCCAGCAAATCGCCGATAACGTGGTCACCTTTCTGCTGGATGAGATGGCTCGCGGGCGCATCCCGCCTGAATTTCTGCCGCTGCAAAGCGGCGTGGGCAATATCAATAACGCGGTCATGGCGCGGCTGGGTGAGAATCCGGATATTCCCGCTTTTATGATGTATTCGGAGGTATTGCAGGAGTCGGTGGTCCATCTGCTGGAAAGCGGGAAAATTACCGGCGTCAGCGCCTCCAGCCTGACGGTATCCGCCGATGCTTTGCGCAAGATTTACGACAATATGGATTTCTTCGCCAGCCGTATTGTCCTGCGCCCGCAGGAGATCTCCAATAATCCAGAAATTATCCGCCGCCTCGGGGTTATCGCCCTCAACGTGGGGCTGGAGTTTGATATCTACGGCCACGCCAATTCCACCCACGTGGCCGGGGTGAATCTGATGAACGGTATCGGCGGCAGCGGCGATTTTGAGCGCAACGCCTGGCTCTCCATCTTTATGGCCCCCTCCATCGCCAAAGAGGGGAAAATCTCCACCATCGTGCCGATGTGCAGCCACGTCGATCACAGCGAGCACAGCGTGAAGGTGATCGTGACCGAGCAGGGGATCGCCGACCTGCGCGGGCTATCGCCGCTGCAACGCGCCCGCGTCATCATTGATAACTGCGCGCACCCGCTCTATCGGGACTATTTACACCGCTACCTGGATAACGCGCCCGGCGGGCATATTCATCACGACCTCACCCACGCGTTCGACCTGCATCGTAATCTGCTTGAGCACGGCTCCATGCTCGGCTAGCCCTCCGTACCGTCGCGATCTTCCGTAATGTGCTGAAGCATCGTGGCGGTATAGCGATGGTTTTTCAGCGAATAGAGATACTCCTGCATATACATCGCGCTGCCGGGCGCATCGAAGTACTTCAGCTTCGCCGGGTTGACCAGACGCCAGGCGAAGTAGGGAATAACCGTCAAAAACTGCCCCCGCTCTACGGCGCTAATTTTGGCCATAAAGCTGTAGGGACGATAGATAATCGTCGGGTTGATCCCGCTGGGGCGCATATACGCGTCCAGCATCGCCTCAAAATTGGCCCGGTTCTGGAAGCGCATCTGCAGCCAGGGCAGCTCACGTAAAAGTTCCTGCGGCGGCCTATCTTCATAACGGCGGGAAACCAGAAACCCAAGCCGCAGCGGCGCGAGTTCGCTAATGGTCAAATTTTCCAGCTCCTGCACGCGGGCCGAAACGTGCTGCGGCGAGATAATAAAATCGAGCTGACGGTCGAACAGATTATCAATCACCCCGTTCTCGCTGAACTCCACGGCCTGGGTGGTCACCCCATCGTATTTATCGCCCAGGCTGATGAGCTGATCGAAAATAATCGTCGGATAGGTATTATCGATGCCGATAACAACGTTGCGCGAGCGGCGCGCGGAAAAGTGAATTTCGTTATCGATGGCCGATAAGCGCTGATAAATGGGAAACAGCTTCTGATAGAGCTCCTGCCCCGCTTTATTGAGGCTGATGCTGTTATCTTTGCGGGTAAATAGCGTATAGCCTATTCGATCCTCGAGCGCAGCAATGCTTTTGCCGAAGGGAGACGCGGTCATATGAATTTTTTCCGCCGCTCTGGCGATGTTGTTAGTCTGCGCCAACAAAATGAAATTGCGCATCTTTTTCGAAATAAAGATATCCATGCTCACCTCATAGTAGAACAGGGATATATCCTTACCTCATTCAGGGAAAAGACTTGTGTCGCGCTCTCACTTTTACAGATAGTCACAGAAAAAAGCCCGGCGCGAAGGCCGGGCGATAGGATTACTGCGCCGCTTTGGGTTGTTCGGCGGGTTTCGCCGGCTCCGCAGCTGCTGGCGCAGGCTGGGTCGACTGCAGCTCAAACACCACGTCCACCTGGTCATCAAACTGAATGGTCGCCTGCTCGTAGGTTTCCTGGGCAGAAACCGGCGCCGCATCGGCTTTCATCATCCGCACCATCGGGCTTGGCTGGTAGTTGGAGACATGATAGCGAACGCTATAGACGGGCCCCAGTTTGCCGTGGAAGCCGGTAGCCAGCTCCTGAGCCTGGTGAATGGCATCATCAATCGCCGCTTTACGCGCTTTATCTTTATAAGCGTCCGGCTGCGCCACGCCCAGTGAGACGGAACGGATCTCATTCAGACCGGCTTTAAGCGCGCCATCTAACAGACCGTTGAGCTTATCCAGCTGGCGCAGCGTCACTTCAACGCTACGCACCGCGCGGTAGCCCTTAAGAATGCTTTTGCCGTTCTGATAGTCGTAATCAGGCTGGGTACGCAGGTTGGCAGAGTTAATGTCTTTCTTCGCAATACCGCTCTTCTCCAGGAAGGAGAGATACTGGGCCACGCGCTCATCGGCCTGTTTTTTAGCGGATGCCGCGTCTTTCGCGGAGACGTTAACTTCAATCGCCAGCGTAGCGATATCAGGAACCGCCGCAACGCTGGCGGTACCTGAAGTGACAATATGTGGGCCGTTCGGCAACTCATTTGCCTGAGCTGCCATTGCGCTAAATCCGAGTGCCGCCGCCAGGGCCATGACTTTTAACTTCACTGTCGTTTCTCCATATTACATTGGTCGTCTATACACAGACGCATGCCAGCAAGCTTAGCGCTTACGCGGAGAAAGTCCATCGGACAAGGCTTAGTTAAGCAGCGCCTGCACGTGGGCCAGGCCATCTTTCGCCAGTTGCAGAGCAATGATCCACATCACCAGACCCACCAGCACGTTAATTATTCGCTGCGCCTTCGCCGTACGCAGGCGCGGGGCCAGCCAGGCGGCCAGCAGGGCCAGGCCAAAGAACCATAAGAACGACGCGCTGATGGTGCCTAACGCAAACCAGCGCTTTGGCTCCATCGCCAGCTGGCCGCCGAGACTACCAAGAACCACAAACGTATCCAGATAGACGTGGGGATTCAGCCAGGTCACCGCCAGCATGGTGACGATAATTTTCCAGCGCCCCTGCTTCATCACTTCCGCGCTGGCCAGCTCCAGATTGCTGCTAAAAGCCGTTTTCAGCGCGCCAAAACCGTACCACAATAAAAAAACGACGCCGCCCCAGGTCACCAGCGCCAGCAGCCACGGCGACTGCATCAGCAGCGCGCTGCCGCCAAAAATCCCGGCGCAGATCAGCAGCAGATCGCTGATGGCGCACAGCAGCGCGATCATCAGATGGTACTGACGGCGAATGCCCTGATTCATCACAAAGGCGTTTTGCGGGCCAAGCGGCAAAATCATGGCCGCTCCCAGAGCAAGGCCCTGAAAGTAATAAGATAACATGGGGAGTGATTTCCACTGAAAGAGTCAATGCCGGGGAATATAGCTCGCAAATAACATTAGAGGAAATTTAAAATATTAATCATTAATAAGCCAATCTAATGATCAGATTCGAATAAAAGGCCGGGCGTACCGGCCTTTTAGAGGGGAAACTACTCTGCTTTTTCCTGCGGACGAATCACATGCACATCCATCTGCGGATACGGGAAGCCGATGCCGTTGGCGTCAAAGTCGCGCTTAATGCGCTCCAGAACATCCCAGTAAACGCTTTGCAGATCGCTGCTTTTACTCCATACGCGTACCACGTAGTTCACCGATGACGCGCCCAGTTCATTCAGACGCACGGTCATTTCACGATCTTTGAGGATACGTTCATCCGATTCGATAATATTGGTGAGCAGCTGCTTCACTTTATCGATATCAGCATCGTAGGCCACGCCGATGATAAACTCGTTGCGGCGCACCGGCTCGCGGGAGAAGTTGATGATATTCCCGGCGATGATTTTGCCGTTCGGCACCACCACGATTTTGCCATCCGCGCTGCGCAGGGTCGTGGAGAATATCTGCACATTCAGCACGGTTCCCGCGATGCCGCCAAGGTCAACGTATTCACCGGCGCGGAACGGGCGGAAGACCACCAGCAGAACGCCAGCGGCAAGGTTAGACAGCGAGCCCTGCAGCGCCAGACCAACGGCTAAACCCGCGGCGCCGAGGACGGCAATGACCGAGGCGGTTTGCACGCCCACGCGGCCCAGAGCGGCTATCAGCGTAAAAGCAATAACGGCATAGCGCACCAGCGCAGAAAGAAAATCGGCAACGGTGGCATCAATATGCCGCGCCCGCATCAGGCGATTCACAGTATTGGAAACAATGCGCGCCACGATCAAACCGACAATAATAATCGCGAGAGCCGCGACGATGTTGACGGCATAGCTCAGCAGTAATGCCTGATTGCGCACCAGCCATGAACCGGCGTTATTTATGCTATCGACAACGTTCAAATCTTCCATTCAACTTTCCTTATGGATACCCGGACGGGAAATAAAAAAACCAAACCTGTAATGTCAGCCTGGTTAAGGGTAAACAATAACAGTGCGTTTTGCCAAATTGATCACATTTATTTAGCAACATTTCATATTGTTCAGATAATAAAAAAGCCCGCATTTCTGCGGGCTTCCGGGTAAGAAACGAAATTTTCTTACAGAACGTCGATCGCGTTCAGCTCTTTAAATGCCTGCTCCAGACGCGTCACCATGGAAGTCTGTGCAGCGCGCAGCCATACGCGCGGATCGTAGTATTTCTTGTTCGGCTGGTCTTCGCCTTTCGGGTTGCCCAGCTGGCCCTGCAGGTAAGCTTCGTTAGTTTTGTAGTACTGCAGGATACCGTCCCAGGTTGCCCATTGGGTATCGGTATCGATGTTCATTTTGATCACGCCGTAGCTTACGGAGTCTTTGATTTCCTGAGCGGAAGAACCGGAACCACCGTGGAATACGAAGTTCAGGCTGTTGTGCGGCAGGTTGTGTTTCTTAGAAACGTATTCCTGAGAGTCGCGCAGGATAGTCGGGGTCAGTACTACGTTGCCCGGCTTGTAAACGCCGTGTACGTTACCGAAGGAAGCGGCGATGGTGAAACGCGGGCTGATTTTGCTCAGCTCGGTGTACGCGTAATCAACGTCTTCCGGCTGGGTGTACAGCGCAGAAGCGTCCATGTGGCTGTTGTCCACGCCGTCTTCTTCGCCGCCGGTGCAGCCCAGTTCGATTTCCAGAGTCATGTCCATTTTGGCCATACGCGCCAGGTACTTAGAACAGATCTCGATGTTTTCGTGCAGGGACTCTTCAGACAGGTCGATCATGTGAGAAGAGAACAGCGGTTTGCCGGTTGCAGCGAAGTGTTTTTCACCGGCGTCCAGCAGACCATCGATCCACGGCAGCAGTTTCTTCGCGCAGTGGTCGGTGTGCAGGATAACCGGAACACCGTAGTGCTCAGCCATCTGATGAACGTGATGCGCGCCAGAGATAGCGCCCAGGATGGCTGCGCCCTGAGGAACGTCAGTTTTCACGCCTTTACCCGCGATGAACGCAGCGCCGCCGTTAGAGAACTGAACGATAACCGGAGAACGAACTTTTGCAGCTGCTTCCAGAACGGCGTTGATGGAATCAGTACCCACGCAGTTTACCGCTGGCAGAGCAAATTGGTTTTCTTTAGCGACCTGGAACACTTTCTGAACGTCGTCGCCAGTGATGACGCCCGGTTTTACGAAATCAAAAATTTTAGACATGTTACGTAGTCCTGTATCTGTATCTTCGACCGTTGAAGAAGGTTCGCGAGCTTTTACGCGCGCTGAAAAACAGGCGGGTCTCCCCGCCTGAACTGAATTACTGCTTAGCGCGCTCTTCGAGCATAGCTACTGCCGGCAGAACTTTACCTTCCACGAATTCGAGGAATGCGCCGCCGCCGGTGGAGATGTAGGAGATTTTGTCAGCAATGCCGAACAGGTCGATTGCTGCCAGAGTGTCGCCGCCGCCGGCGATAGAGAACGCTTCGCTGTCTGCGATGGCGTTAGCCACGATTTCAGTCCCTTTGCGGAAGTTCGGGAATTCGAACACGCCGACCGGGCCGTTCCACAGGATGGTTTTCGCATTTTTCAGGATTTCAGCCAGTTTCTCTGCGGAAGCATCGCCCAGGTCCAGAATCTGCTCTTCATCTTTGATGTCGTTAACAGATTTCAGGGTCGCGGTTGCGGTTTCAGAGAACTCGGTTGCCACGCGAACGTCAGTCGGAACCGGGATATCGCAGGTCGTCAGCAGACGTTTCGCTTCGTCAACCAGATCGGCTTCGTACAGGGATTTACCCACGTTGTGGCCCTGAGCGGCAACGAAGGTGTTGGCGATGCCGCCGCCAACGATCAGCTGGTCAGCGATTTTAGACAGGGAATCCAGAACGGTC
This sequence comes from Klebsiella sp. MBT K-1, assembly GCF_002556465.1. NCBI lineage: Bacteria > Pseudomonadati > Pseudomonadota > Gammaproteobacteria > Enterobacterales > Enterobacteriaceae > Klebsiella > Klebsiella sp. MBT K-1. Next base: position 55,070 of record NZ_PDEL01000007.1, read on the forward strand.
AGCTTAGTGGAAACTTTAGAACCGCCCACGATAGCGACCATCGGACGGGCCGGTTCTTTCAGCGCTTTACCCAGGGCGTCCAGCTCAGCGGCCAGCAGCGGACCTGCGCAAGCGACGTCAGCGAATTTGCCGATACCGTGAGTAGAAGCCTGCGCGCGGTGAGCGGTACCGAACGCGTCCATGACGAATACATCGCACAGCGCAGCGTATTTTTTCGACAGCGCTTCGTCGTCTTTCTTCTCGCCTTTGTTAAAGCGAACGTTTTCCAGAACCACCAGCTCACCGGCAGCGACTTCTACGCCGTCCAGGTAATCTTTAACCAGACGTACCGGGTTAGACAGTTTGTCTTTCAGGTAGTTAACAACCGGCAGCAGAGAGAATTCTTCGTTGTACTCGCCTTCGGTAGGACGACCCAGGTGGGAAGTGACCATCACTTTCGCACCCTGCTTCAGGGCCAGTTCGATGGTCGGCAGAGAAGCGCGGATACGCGCGTCGCTGGTTACTTTCCCTTCTTTAACCGGTACGTTCAGATCCGCACGGATAAAAACGCGTTTACCAGCCAGATCCAGATCGGTCATCTTAATTACAGACATGGTGAATCCTCTCGTTGATTCTTGATAAAGTTTTGCAGGCGCCTGCGCGCCTTACCTGAAACCTTGTGCGGCCATCGCTAACGTGGTGTCGAGCATCCGGTTAGCAAAGCCCCATTCGTTATCGCACCAGACCAGCGTTTTGATCAAATGCGCGCCACTTACCCGCGTTTGCGTGCCATCGACGATGGCGCTATGGGGATCGTGGTTGAAATCTATCGAGACTAACGGCAATTCCGTATAGTCAACTATACCATGAAATACACCCTGCGCTGCTTTTTGCAGCAACTGGTTGACTTCACTTGCTTTTACCGGTTTTTTCACCGTGACGCTAAGGTCGATTGCCGTCACATTAATCGTCGGTACCCGGACCGCAATCGCTTCAAAACGATCGTTAAACTGAGGGAAAATACGCGTGATCCCCGCAGCAAGCTTAGTATCAACCGGGATGATCGACTGGCTGGCCGCTCGCGTCCGGCGTAAATCCGGATGCCAGGAATCAATGACCTGCTGATCGTTCATTGATGAGTGGATCGTCGTTACCGTACCCGACTCAATGCCATAGGCATCATCTAACAGCTTAATGACCGGAATAATGCAGTTGGTGGTGCAGGAGGCGTTGGAGACGATACGGTGCTCGGTTCTTAATTCGTCATGGTTTACGCCAAAAACGATCGTCGCGTCGAGATCGCCGCCGCCAGGATGTGAAAAAAGCACTTTCCTGGCGCCGGCCTGAAGATGGGCTTCGCCATGTTCGCGGCTGCCGTAAACGCCGGTACAGTCAAGTACCACATCAACCGCCAGTTCCCGCCAGGGCAACGCCTCAAGGGAAGGTTCATGCAGCAGACGGATGGCATCATCGCCAACAAACAGCTGCTCTCTCTCCTGACGCACATCCCAGGCAAAGCGCCCATGGCTGGTGTCATATTTCAATAAATGCGCGATGCCGGCAGCATCCGCCAGTTCATTGATTGCCACCACGGTAATTTCCGCACGACGCCCGGATTCATACAAAGCACGAACCACGTTACGCCCGATGCGACCGAAGCCATTAATCGCAATGCGTATGGTCATAGGTCTCCTGCAAGGCTGTCCATGATAAGAGGTGGCTGACAGAGTAATGCAGCAACGCTCTAAGGGAAACCTTACCTGTCGCAAACTGCGACTGATTGATTAATTGTCGAACATTTAGACGACTGAAACGCTTCAGCTAGAATAAGCCAAACAAGGAATAAAAGGAATGATTGTCCAGCTGGAGAAAGCATTTATCTGACTTACATCACACTTTCACGCTATCTGCTGGGGAATTTATTCCATATTCCAGAATGACGAATAAGCGTAGCAATATCTTTTCGTTGCCGGACCGCTAATACTGATTTATATCAGAAACTATACTGAAGAGCGGCGATATTATTACCGTTACGTCCGAGTTTCGGAGTCCCTCTAAAATCATGACAATTCCCCACATTCAGCCCTCTGCGGCACGTTACTATGCGCTTCGCTTACTTCCGGGCGAGGAGGTTTTTTCCCGCCTGCACGCGTTTGTGCAGCAACACCATATTCAGGCCGGCTGGATAGCTGGCTGCACCGGCAGCCTAAGCAACGTAGCGTTACGCTTTGCCGGTCAGGATCAAACCGCCTTATTGAACGGAATATATGAGGTGATTTCTCTGAATGGCACGCTGGAATTAGCCGGAGAACATCTCCATTTATCCCTATCCGATCCGCAAGGCGCCATGCTCGGCGGCCATATGATGCCCGGCTGTACCGTCCGCACCACCCTTGAGCTGGTGATCGGCGAACTGACCTCCGTGGCGTTTAGCCGTCAGCCGTGTGCGGTGTCCGGCTATGACGAATTGGTCATTTCATCCCGCTAACGTTTCACTTAAACGAGGTCTTCTATGGCGCGTCGCCAATTTTCCAGCCAGTCTCTGGTCCTGATTGTCATTGCTATCGCCATCAATATGGTCGGCGGTCAGCTGATCAGCATGCTGAAATTACCGATTTTTCTCGACTCTATTGGCACCTTAATCAGCGCGGTGCTGTTAGGCCCGGTGGTCGGAATGCTGACTGGCCTACTCACTAACCTGCTGTGGGGGTTATTGACCGATCCTATCGCCGCCGCCTTCGCTCCGGTGGCGATGGTTATCGGGCTGGTGGCTGGATGGCTGGCGCGGGCGGGATGGTTTCGCACCTTACCGAAAGTGGTGGCCAGCGGTGTCATCATTACTCTCGCCGTCACGCTTGTCGCCGTGCCTATTCGCACTACGTTGTTTGGCGGCGTCACCGGCAGCGGTGCCGATCTCTTTGTCGCCTGGATGCACTCGGTCGGCCAGAATCTGGTGGAGTCCGTCGCGATCACCGTGCTGGGCGCGAACCTGGTCGATAAAATCCTGACGGCGGCCATCGTCTGGGTCCTGTTGCGCCAGCTTCCGCTACGCACAACGCGCCATTTCCCAACCATGTCTGCTGTACGCTAAATGCATCCCTTTACCTCATTAAGCCTGTGGGCGCTCGCCGCCTGCTCCACGCTCCTGCTACCCGCGGGTGCGCCCTTAAGCCTTTACAGCGCGCTGACTTTCATCTGTTTACTGGGAATCAAGGCCACGCGACCACGGGCAAAATACGTACTCTGGCTGATGATCCCTTTAGGGTTAGGCCTGTGGCTGGTGCACGGCGGCTGGTTGAGCGAATGGATCGCTGGACAAGCGCGTGAACCTGAACGTTGGGCCAATGCCGTCACGCTCTGGCTGCGGATCCTGGCCATCGTATCAACATCGCAGCTGTGGATGCACTACGTGCCGGTTTCGCGGTTTATGCGCGCCCTGTTTGCCTCCCGCTTGCCGCCGGGTCTCGCCTATCTGTTTGCCGGCCCGTTGCTGGTTGTCGAGCAGCTCAAACGCCAGCTGGCGATTATTCATGAGGCCCAGTGCGCACGGGGCGTCCCGCTGGATGAGGCCTGGTATCATCGTTTACGCGCGATGCCTGCATTGATTGTGCCGCTTACCCATAATGCGCTCAACGATTTAGCCGTACGCGGTGCGGCGTTGGATATGCGAGGATTTCGCCTGCATCGGACACGCACCACGCTGTGGGCACCACCGGACAGCACCTTACAGCGTTGGGCACGCTACGCCATGGTGGCGCTGATAGTCACCGAGACCGGAGTCTGGATATGGTTACATTAGAACAGTTTCGCTATCTTCCAACCCATGCCACGCGCCCACCTACCTGCTTCGATTTTCACTACGCCGAGCCCGGTATGGTGGCGATTTTTGGCGATAACGGCAGCGGAAAAAGTACGCTTGCGCAGTTGATGGCGGGCTGGTATCCGGATTTCCTCCCCGGAGAAATTGAAGGTAAAGGAACGTTACTCGGGAACCCTATCGGACAGTTGTCGCTCGTCGAACAGGCGAGCACCGTCCAGCTGGTTCAACAATCCCCCTATCTCCAGCTTTCCGGCTGTACATTCAGCGTCGAAGAAGAGGTCGCTTTTGGTCCTGAAAATCTCTGCCTCAGCGAAGACGAGATTATGCGTCGTATTGATGAAGCGCTGACGCTGACGGCATGCCAGGCGTTACGTCATCGCCACCCGGCCACTCTCTCCGGCGGAGAAACCCAGCGGGTAGTCATTGCCAGCGCGCTTGCCATGCAGCCCAGGATATTGATACTGGATGAAGCGTTTAGCCGTTTGACGGCGCAGGCTAGCGCCATGCTTCTGGAGCGCTTGCGGCACTGGGCGCAGGCGCAGCGTTCCTTGATTATCCTTTTTGAACGAACTCCCTCGCCTTTTCTTGCCTGGTGTCAGCAGGGATGGCGACTGCATGATGGAGCGCTTTCCCCGCTATGCTGACGTTGAATCAGGTGACTTATCGCTGGCCCGGCGCGGCGGCAGACTGTTTGCAAAACATCTCGCTAAACCTCGGTGAAAACGAATGGCTGGCGCTCACCGGCGATAACGGCGCGGGGAAATCCACCCTGCTGCGGGTGATGGCCGGACTGCTACCCGCCACGTCCGGTACCGTCAATTTGCTGGATAAGCCGATGGCGCATTATAAAAATCGCCATCGCGCCGGTATGCTCGGCGTCCTGTTTCAGGAAGCTGAAAATCAAATCTTTCACAGCAAGGTGGCTGAAGAAGTCGCCTTCGGGCTGCGGCTACAGAAACGGTCTGCCGCAGAGGTTGCGCAACGCACCGCGGCAGCGCTGCAGCTTTGCCAGTTAGAGGACGTCGCCGATGCGCATCCGCTGGATTTGCATACCGCCCAGCGCCGCATGGTGGCCGTCGCCTGTCTGGAAGCGATGGCGCCAGCAGTTCTGCTGCTCGACGAACCCAGCCGCGATTTTGACCAGCACTGGCTGACGATATTTGAGGAGTGGCTTGCGGTTTGCCGCAAAAGGGGGACCAGCGTAGTGGCTATCAGCCATGACCCGGCTTTTATACAGCGCAACTTTTCCCGCATGGTGCGCCTGGAAAAGGGAAGGCTACTGAGTATTTCCTGAAAAAGAAACGGGCCGCCTGAGCGACCCGTTTTTTACGGTGACAACTAAAGTCTTTACCCGGAGGCGGTGCTGCGCACCTGCCCGGGCTACCCGACCGCACTGGCCCCGTAGCTCGGACAAGGCGCGGCTTTACCGCGCCGGAAGAGTGAAAGGACTACAGCAGCGCTTTCGCTTTCGCGATCACGTTGTCCACGGTGAAGCCAAACTCTTCAAACAGCAGCTCCGCCGGCGCAGACTCACCGAAGGTGGTCATGCCGACGATCGCGCCGTTCAGGCCCACATATTTGAACCAGTAGTCAGCGATACCCGCTTCGATAGCCACGCGCGCAGAGACGGCTTTCGGCAGCACGGCTTCACGGTAAGCGGCATCCTGCTTGTCGAACGCGTCGGTGGACGGCATGGAAACCACGCGCGCCTTCACGCCTTCGGCAGTCAGTTTTTCGTAAGCGGCGACCGCCAGCTCAACTTCAGAGCCGGTGGCGATGAAGATCAGTTCCGGCTGACCGGCACAATCCTTCAGCACGTAGCCGCCGCGGGCAACGTTCGCCAGCTGCTCTTCGGTACGCTCCTGCTGCGCCAGGTTCTGACGGGACAGAATCAGCGCGGTCGGACCGTCCTGACGCTCTACGCCGTATTTCCATGCGATGGCGGATTCCACCTGGTCGCACGGACGCCATGTGGACATGTTCGGGGTGACGCGCAGGGAAGCCACCTGCTCTACCGGCTGGTGAGTCGGGCCGTCTTCGCCCAGACCGATGGAGTCGTGGGTGTAGACCATCACCTGACGCTGTTTCATCAGCGCCGCCATACGTACCGCGTTACGCGCGTACTCGACGAACATCAGGAAGGTGGAGGTATACGGCAGGAAACCGCCGTGCAGGGCGATACCGTTGGCAATCGCGGTCATACCGAATTCGCGCACGCCGTAGTGAATGTAGTTACCGGCAGTGTCTTCGTTGATCGCTTTAGAACCGGACCACAGGGTCAGGTTACTTGGCGCCAGGTCAGCGGAGCCGCCGAGGAATTCCGGCAGCAGCGGGCCGAAGGCTTCAATGGCGTTCTGGGACGCTTTACGGCTGGCGATTTTCGCCGGGTTAGCCTGCAGCTTAGCGATGAACTCGTTCGCTTTCGCGTCGAAGTCAGCCGGCATGTCGCCTTTCATACGACGAGTAAACTCAGCGGCTTCCTGCGGGAAGGCTTTGGCGTAGGCGGCAAATTTCTCGTTCCACGCAGACTCTTTCGCCTGGCCGGCTTCTTTGGCATCCCACTGGGCATAGATTTCAGACGGGATTTCAAACGCCGGATGTTTCCAGCCGAGCGCTTCGCGGGTCAGCGCGATTTCCGCGTCGCCCAGCGGCGCGCCGTGGGAGTCGTGGGTACCGGCTTTGTTCGGCGAACCGAAACCGATAATGGTTTTGCACATCAGCAGGGACGGTTTGTCGGTGACCGCACGCGCTTCTTCTACCGCGCGTTTAATCGAGTCAGCATCATGGCCGTCAACGCCGCGCACCACGTGCCAGCCGTAGGCTTCAAAGCGCTTCGCGGTGTCATCGGTGAACCAGCCTTCTACATGACCGTCGATGGAGATGCCGTTGTCGTCATAGAACGCAACAAGCTTGCCCAGCTTCAGGGTACCGGCCAGGGAGCATACCTCGTGGGAGATACCTTCCATCATGCAGCCGTCGCCCATGAACGCGTAGGTGAAGTGGTCAACAATGTCGTGGCCCGGACGGTTGAACTGCGCCGCCAGAGTTTTCTCCGCAATGGCCATACCGACCGCATTCGCAATACCCTGACCCAGCGGGCCGGTGGTGGTTTCCACGCCCGCGGTGTAGCCGACTTCCGGGTGACCCGGCGTTTTAGAGTGCAGTTGACGGAAGTTCTTCAGCTCTTCAATCGGCAGATCATAACCGGTGAGGTGCAGCAGGCTGTAAATCAGCATGGAGCCGTGACCGTTGGACAGCACGAAGCGGTCGCGGTCGGCCCAGGACGGGTTCTGCGGGTTATGATTCAGGAAATCACGCCACAGGACTTCGGCAATGTCAGCCATACCCATCGGGGCACCCGGGTGGCCGGATTTGGCTTTCTGTACTGCGTCCATGCTCAGCGCACGAATAGCGTTAGCAAGCTCTTTACGTGAGGACATTTTGACTCCAGATCGGATAATGAAGGCCATGCCCGCAACGACTTGACGACAGCGCGTTTTGGGCTACGCCGGAAAAAAGTGTGAACAATGTAACCTAAGCGGCAAAGCATGTACATGGAGCATCCTTTTGCCGTTTAAGAAATCTCTGGAACACGTTGTGCTACGGCGTAATCCTCTCGCCCGCATTCTCATATAGTATTTATAATTTGCACAGGATACGGCAGGCAGCCATCGCCGTTTTTTCGGATAAATAACCATAAGATTGTGGAAGATAAAAAATGAAATTTCGTTCAGCTATTCTTGCCCTTGGGATCGCAGCAACGCTAACCGGATGCCAGAACATGGATTCCAACGGCCTGCTTAGCTCCGGCGCGGAGGCCTTCCAGGCTTACTCGCTCAGCGACGAGCAGGTGAAAGCCTTAAGCGACAAAGCCTGTCAGGAGATGGATGCGAAGGCGACTATCGCGCCTGCCAGCAGTGAATACAGCAAACGTCTGGGTAAAATCGCCGCCGCGCTGGGGGACAACATCAACGGCCAGCCGGTGAACTATAAGGTATACCAGACCAAAGACGTTAACGCCTTCGCCATGGCTAACGGCTGCATCCGCGTTTACAGCGGGCTGATGGATTTGATGAATGATAATGAAGTTGAAGCGGTCATCGGCCACGAAATGGGTCACGTCGCGCTGGGCCACGTGAAGAAAGGGATGCAGGTAGCGCTGGGCACTAACGCGGTACGCGCGGCGGCGGCCTCCGCGGGCGGCATCGTCGGTAGTCTGTCGCAATCGCAGCTGGGCGATCTGGGCGAGAAGCTGGTGAACTCGCAGTTCTCCCAGCGTCAGGAATCGGAAGCGGACGACTACTCGTACGATCTGCTGCGCAAGCGCGGAATCAATCCGGCGGGTCTCGCCACCAGCTTCGAGAAACTGGCGAAGCTGGAAGCCGGACGCCAAAGCTCAATGTTTGACGATCATCCGGCATCGGAAGCACGCGCTCAGCATATCCGCGATCGCATGGCGGCGGACGGCATCAAATAATTCTCGCCCCGGTTTGTAACAAATCGGACGTTATGGGCGGGCTCCGGACAGCGCACCGCCACCGGAGCGTACACGTCGTACGTGAGGATAGCGAGCGCTGCCCGGCTGCAAAATGGCGAGTAAAATAGTCCGCTTACTCGCCTTTTTTCGCCGCCTGGATATACAGCATTTCCAGCGCCAGCGTCGCCGCCGCCAGGGCGGTGATTTCAGACTGGTCGTAGGCCGGAGCGACTTCCACCACATCCATGCCGACGATGTTCAGATCCTTGAGGCCACGCACCAGCTTGATCGCCCGATCGGAGGTCAGCCCGCCGATCACCGGCGTACCGGTACCCGGGGCAAACGCCGGATCCAGACAGTCAATATCAAAGGTCAGATACACCGGCATATCGCCGACGATCTGTTTCACCTGAGCGATCACGTCGTCAACGCTGCGATCGTTGACCTGGCCCGCATCCAGCACCGTGAAGCCGTTGTCCTTATCAAACTCGGTACGGATACCGATCTGCACCGAATGATGCGGATCGATCAGGCCTTCGTTCGGCGCGGTGTAGAACATGGTGCCATGGTCAAATTCGCAGCCGTTAGCGTAGGTATCGGTGTGGGCATCGAAATGTACCAGCGCCATTTTGCCGAAGTGCTTAGCATGCGCGCGCAGCAGCGGTAGCGTCACAAAATGGTCGCCGCCGAAGGAGAGCATGCGTTTACCTGCCGCCAGCAGTTTTTCCGCGTGGGCCTGCAGCTTTTCACTCATTTCACGCGCGTCGCCGAAGGCATAAACCAGATCGCCGCAGTCCACGACGTTCAGGCGCTCGCGCATGTCAAAATTCCACGGGAAGCGGTTATGCTCCCACGCAAGGTTCGTCGACACCTGACGGATCGCCGCCGGGCCATGACGGCCGCCCGCGCGTCCGGAGGTCGCCATATCAAACGGTACGCCGGTGATGACCCAGTCCGCATCGCTGTCATACGGCATGAAATTCATCGGTAGACGCAGAAAACCAAATGCGTTGGATACCAGGGAGTTATCGTATTGATGACCTAAGGTGCTCATGGATATGACCTCTTTTACCGTCGTTGTATTGAAATACAAATATAAAAAAACCCCTCCGCGTCGTTAGGCCCGACGAGGAAGGGTTTTGAATGAGTTTACTGCTTAATTGGGCGAATTATCGCCGCAAATTTCTACGGGTTCAAGCAAGTTTGGCGAATGGCGCAATCGGCTTCGCCTTCCTCTTCCCTCTCCATTACGGAGAGGGCGTATATCACTCGTCTTCCAGATAAGTGTAGCCGTATAAACCTGCTTCGAACTCTTCAAGGAACTGCTGCTGCAGGGCGGCGTCCAGGTCCGTATTTTTCACCTGATCGCGGAATTGGGTCAACAGCGTGTTCGGATCGAGCTGTACGTACTGCAGCATGTCCGCAACGGTATCCCCTTCATCAGACAGCTCAACTTCCACGCTGCCGTCAGGGAAGACAAACACGTCTACGGCTTCCGTATCGCCGAACAGGTTGTGCATATTGCCGAGGATCTCCTGGTAGGCGCCCACCATAAAGAAGCCCAGCATAGGCGGATTCTCCGGATCGTATTCCGGCATCGGCATGGTGGTCGCAATACCGTCGCCATCCACATAGTGGTCAATCGCGCCATCGGAATCACAGGTGATATCCAGCAGCACCGCGCGGCGTTCCGGCACCATGTTCAGCCCTTCCAGCGGCATCACCGGGAACAGCTGATCGATACCCCATGCATCCGGCATCGACTGGAACAGGGAAAAGTTGACGTAAATCTTATCCGCCATGCGCTCCTGCAGCTCATCGATAATCGGACGATGCGCGCGGTTGCTGGGGTCGAGCTGCTTCTGGACTTCATGACACATATTCAGATACAGCTGCTCGGCCCAGGCGCGCTCCTGAAGATTAAAGGTGCCAGAGGAGTAGCCGATATGGATATCGTGCAGATCCATCTGGCTGTCGTGCAGCCATTCGCGCAGCGAGCGGCGGTTGCCGGTTTCCTGCATCTCCAGCCAGGTTTCCCACATGCTTTGCAGCGGACGCGCGGCGTCTTCCGCAGGCGGAGTCGCCTCGGTATATTCGTTACGCTCAACGCCGATAATGTTCGATACCAGCACGGTGTGGTGCGCCGTGACCGCACGACCGGATTCGGTGATCACCGTCGGATGCGGCAGACCGTTCTCTTCGCAGGCATCGCCAATCGCCCAGATGATGTTGTTGGCATATTCGTTCAGGCCGTAGTTCACCGAACAGTCGGACTGGGAGCGGGTGCCTTCATAATCAACGCCGAGACCACCGCCAACATCGAAGCACTGAATATTCACGCCCAGCTTATGCAGCTCCACGTAGAAGCGCGACGATTCACGCACGCCGGTGGCGATATCGCGAATATTGGCCATCTGCGAGCCAAGGTGGAAGTGCAGCAGCTGCAGGCTGTCCAGATGCCCGGCTGAGCGCAGAATTTCAACCAGCTGCAGAACCTGGGTCGCCGCGAGACCGAATTTGGATTTTTCGCCGCCGGAGGACTGCCATTTGCCAGAGCCCTGCGAAGCCAGACGCGCACGCACGCCAAGACGCGGCACCACGTTCAGCCGCTCGGCTTCTTCGAGCACGATGGCGATTTCCGACATCTTCTCGATGACCAGATAGACCTTGTGGCCCATTTTTTCGCCCACCAGCGCCAGGCGGATATATTCACGGTCTTTATAACCGTTACAAACAATCACGCTGCGGGTCATACCGGCGTGCGCCAGTACCGCCATCAGCTCGGCCTTCGAGCCGGCTTCCAGACCCAGCGGTTCGCCGGAGTGGATCAGCGATTCAATCACGCGGCGATGCTGGTTAACCTTGATCGGATAAACCAGGAAGTAGTCGCCGTTATAGCCATAAGATTCGCGCGCCCGTTTAAAGGCGGCGTTAATCGAACGCAGGCGGTGCTGCAAAATCTGCGGGAAGCAGAACAGTGCAGGCAGGCGCTGCCCCTGAGCTTCACGCGCTTTCACCAGCTCGGCAAGGTCAACGCGCGCTTCCGGGACGTCAGGATCCGGGCAGACGCTAATATGGCCCAGTTCGTTAACGTCGTAGTAGTTATTACCCCACCAGGCAATATTGTAAGTACGTAGCATCTTGCTGGCTTCCTGGGAGCTCATCGCAACCTCCTGCATGGAACGTAGTACACCGTGATCGCCTGCTGACGAAGGCGAAGATAAAGACATGTCGTCAGACATAGCGAACCTCAAATTTTAGTAACAAGTGTAAAACAGTTGACTACTATCGCAATCCGAAGAAGCGATAACAACCCATAAACAGTCCGAAATCCCAGTAGATAGTGCTGGTCTTGCGGCTGAGCGACCGGTTTCTTATTCATATCATCGTAAAACACGTACCCGAACGGAGTATGACAGTCCGGAGAAACCACGAGAAAACCCTTGCTATCGCAAGAGCGCCCTTGTTCAGTGTTCCAGCAGCCTGCCGGCCCGGGAATCCTGAGAAGCGCCGAGATGGGTAGAACATCGGCTGGTTTGCATGAGAGAGATGCGGGTTGCGGGATAGTGACGCGCGACGGAACGACGCGACGAATCAGGCGAAAAACGTGGGTTCATTATTTGGTATCACCTCCACACTGCCCCGAGACGGGCCAGCGACAAGCCAAAGCTATACGTTCCAGACAGCCAGCGAAAACGCCGCCGCGGGACTCTGTCAATACAGACTGCTTAACCCGGCTGGAAGTGGCGTCACGAAGCAAATGCTCGTGCGCTGTTTTAATGAGCCGCGCGCGGCGTTTTATACCGAGAAGCGGGGTAAAAAGCAAAATAAAAATATGCGCGTTGCCGGGGATTGTCAGGAAAAATTGCCACCGCCCTTTTTCTATAAATGCGACGAATATCAAAAAAGGCTGGAAATGGGGTCAAGAACTGCCCTAAAATAGCCGTCCAGAAGTTAATCCATCTATACTGATTAACACTCAGACTGCTCGTGTCGCTACCTGCAAGCTTTGGTAGAGTCATCCGTCAAAGCCATTCTACACAACAGTATGAGCTACCCGAATCGTCCACAGGTGAAATAAAACATGGCAAAACACCTCTTTACGTCAGAGTCCGTATCAGAAGGGCATCCCGACAAAATTGCTGACCAAATCTCCGACGCCGTGCTGGATGCGATCCTCGAACAGGATCCGAAGGCGCGCGTAGCTTGTGAAACCTACGTCAAAACCGGCATGGTTCTGGTCGGTGGCGAGATCACCACCAGCGCATGGGTTGATATTGAAGAGATCACCCGCAACACGGTCCGTGAAATTGGCTACGTGCATTCCGACATGGGCTTTGACGCCAACTCCTGCGCGGTCCTGAGCGCTATCGGTAAACAGTCTCCGGACATCAACCAGGGCGTTGACCGCGCCGATCCGCTGGAACAGGGCGCGGGCGACCAGGGCCTGATGTTTGGCTATGCCACCAACGAAACCGACGTGCTGATGCCGGCGCCGATCACCTATGCCCACCGTCTGGTGCAGCGTCAGGCCGAAGTGCGCAAAAACGGTACCCTGCCGTGGCTGCGCCCGGATGCGAAAAGCCAGGTCACCTTCCAGTACGACGACGGTAAAATCGTCGGGATTGACGCGGTTGTCCTGTCGACCCAGCACGCGGAAGATATCGACCAGAAATCGCTGCAGGAAGCGGTGATGGAAGAGATCATCAAACCGGTCCTGCCGACCGAGTGGCTGAACAGCGCCACAAAATTCTTTATCAACCCAACCGGCCGTTTTGTTATCGGCGGACCAATGGGCGACTGCGGCCTGACCGGGCGTAAAATCATCGTTGACACCTACGGCGGCATGGCTCGTCACGGCGGCGGCGCGTTCTCCGGTAAAGATCCATCTAAAGTGGACCGTTCCGCAGCCTACGCGGCGCGCTATGTAGCGAAAAATATCGTTGCCGCTGGCCTGGCCGATCGTTGTGAAATTCAGGTTTCCTACGCCATCGGCGTGGCAGAGCCGACTTCAATCATGGTTGAAACCTTCGGTACCGAAAAAGTGCCTTCTGAGCAGCTGACCCTGCTGGTGCGTGAGTTCTTTGACCTGCGTCCGTACGGCCTGATTCAGATGCTGGATCTGCTGCACCCGATCTACAAAGAGACGGCGGCATACGGTCACTTCGGTCGCGAACATTTCCCATGGGAAAAAACCGACAAGGCAGCCCAGCTGCGCGAAGCGTCCGGTCTGAAATAATCTCCGCACTCCCCCGATTTCAAGGCCAGCCCCGCGCTGGCCTTTTTACTTTAGCTCCCCTCCGCTGACGCCGAATTCTGCCTTAGCCCGCTCAAAATGGAAGCGATTACATCATATACAGAGCAAATATTTCCCTTAAATACGTGCAAAATGTAATAACGCTTCACTTTGTTACACAATATTTCAGCAAAGTCTGATTAGCGCTTTTAATTTCTTAAGCTAAACTCAATTAATATACTGATTTAAATACGTTTATAGTAATTACGTTTCTTTACTCTAGTGTAACCGATTACACAGCCGTGATTACTATCACATTTTTTTACTACGTATTTACCTACCCTACGCATCGACAGGATCAATAACTCAACCGGAGGGCGTTATGCCTGACAACAAAAAACAAGGGCGTTCGAACAAGACGATGACGTTCTTTGTCTGCTTCCTCGCCGCACTGGCTGGCCTGCTGTTCGGCCTTGATATCGGTGTTATTGCGGGTGCCTTACCCTTTATTGCCAATGAGTTCCAGATAAGCGCCCACACTCAGGAATGGGTGGTCAGCTCTATGATGTTCGGCGCCGCCGTCGGCGCGGTGGGCAGCGGCTGGCTCTCCTTCAAACTCGGGCGTAAAAAAAGCCTGATGATTGGCGCCATCCTGTTCGTTGCCGGCTCGCTGTTCTCCGCCGCCGCGCCGAACGTAGAAGTGCTGCTGATCTCCCGCGTGCTGCTCGGCCTGGCCGTGGGCGTCGCCTCCTACACCGCCCCGCTGTATCTGTCTGAAATCGCACCGGAAAAAATCCGCGGCAGCATGATTTCGATGTACCAGCTGATGATTACCATTGGTATTCTCGGCGCCTATCTTTCCGATACGGCATTCAGCTACAGCGGCGCCTGGCGCTGGATGCTCGGGGTGATTATTATCCCGGCGGTGCTGCTGCTGATTGGCGTGGTTTTCCTGCCGGACAGCCCGCGCTGGTTTGCCGCCAAGCGCCGCTTTGTCGATGCTGAACGCGTTCTGCTACGCCTGCGCGACACCAGCGCTGAAGCGAAACGCGAGCTGGATGAGATCCGCGAAAGCCTGAAGGTAAAACAGTCCGGCTGGTCGCTGTTTAAAGAAAACAGCAACTTCCGCCGCGCGGTATTCCTCGGCGTTCTGCTGCAGGTGATGCAACAGTTCACCGGTATGAACGTCATCATGTACTACGCGCCGAAGATTTTTGAACTGGCAGGCTATGCCAACACCACCGAACAGATGTGGGGCACCGTCATCGTCGGTCTGACCAACGTGCTGGCGACCTTTATCGCCATCGGGCTGGTCGACCGCTGGGGTCGCAAGCCGACGCTGATCCTTGGCTTTATCGTCATGGCGCTCGGCATGGGCATTCTGGGCAGCATGATGCATATCGGCATCCACTCCGCCACGGCGCAGTACTTTGCCGTCCTGATGCTGCTGATGTTTATCGTTGGCTTTGCCATGAGCGCCGGCCCGCTGATTTGGGTGCTGTGTTCCGAAATCCAGCCGCTGAAAGGGCGTGATTTCGGTATCACCTGTTCGACGGCCACCAACTGGATTGCCAACATGATCGTCGGCGCGACGTTCCTCACCATGCTGAACTCGCTGGGCAGCGCCAACACCTTCTGGGTCTATGGCGGCCTGAACATCTTGTTCATCTTCCTGACCCTGTGGCTGATCCCGGAAACCAAAAACGTTTCGCTGGAGCATATCGAACGTAACCTGATGAAAGGCCGTAAGCTGCGCGAAATCGGCGCGCGCGACTAGCCTGATACGCTTCCTCCCGCCCGGGAGGAAGCTTCTTCTTGCTCTCCTCACCCCGCCGCACTATCCTCTGGCGCTATGAAAACACCCCGAATTCCCATTGCCCTTCAACAGGCCGTTATGCGCAGCCTGCGGGAGAATCTGGCCAAAGCGAACCTCAAGCTGGGACGCCATTACCCTGAACCGGCGCTGGTTTATCAGCAGCGGGGAACCTCCGCCGGTACCGCCTGGCTGGAGAAAAACGAAATCCGCCTTAACCCGGTGCTGCTGCTGGAAAACCAGCAGGCGTTTATTGATGAAGTCGTGCCGCACGAGCTGGCCCACCTGCTGGTGTGGAAACACTTTGGCCGCGTCGCGCCGCATGGTAAAGAGTGGAAATGGATGATGGAAAGCGTGCTGGGCGTTCCGGCTCTGCGCACCCATCGTTTCGAACTCGATTCAGTCCGTAAAAATACCTTCCCCTACCGCTGCCAATGCCAGCAGCACCAGCTTACCGTCCGCCGCCACAATCGCGTGATGCGCGGGGAGGCCACCTATCGCTGCGTGCGCTGCGGAGATGTTCTGGTGGCGGAAAAGTAATCTCCGGAAATAATTGGAAATTTTCTGATCTGACTGATTGCGTCTGGCAATCACATTCGTTACGTTGCGGGCTCGTTTTGACACGGAGTTAACGATGTCCCGTATTCATACTTTTGCTGCCGCGTTTCTTAGCGCGGCGGTATGCGCCCCGCTTGCAGCGGAAGGAATCAACAGTTTTTCTCAGGCCAAGACCGCTGGGGTCAAGGTCAATGCCGACGCCCCCGGCGATTTCTACTGCGGCTGTAAAATCAACTGGCAGGGAAAAAAGGGGGTTATCGACCTGGAATCTTGTGGCTATAAAGTGCGTAAAAATGAAAATCGCGCCAGCCGGGTCGAGTGGGAGCATGTGGTTCCCGCATGGCAGTTTGGCCATCAGCGGCAGTGCTGGCAGGACGGCGGGCGCAAAAACTGCGCCAAAGATCCGGAATACCGCAAGATGGAAAGCGACATGCATAACCTGCAGCCGGCGGTCGGCGAGGTCAACGGCGACCGCGCCAACTTTATGTACAGCCAGTGGAACGGCGGCGAAGGCCAGTACGGCCAGTGCGCAATGAAGGTTGATTTTAAAGATAAAGTTGCCGAGCCGCCGGCGCGCGCGCGTGGCGCCATCGCCCGTACCTACTTCTATATGCGCGACCGCTACCAGCTCAATCTTTCCCGCCAGCAAACCCAGCTGTTTACCGCCTGGGATAAGATGTACCCGGTCACGACCTGGGAGTGCGAACGCGATGCGCGTATTGCCAAAGTTCAGGGCAACCATAATCCTTATGTCCTGCAGGCTTGCCAGGCGCAAAAGAGCTAACCTACACTAGCGGCAATTGTTAATTTGCAGCTTCACTCTTCCCCCTTGACTGGGGGAAGAGATATCTGCGCTAAGAACGGAACATCAAGCATGCGCATTCCTCGCATCCATCACCCGGAACGTATTACCACGGGTAGCCAGATAGCGCTTTCCGACGACGCGGCCAACCATGTCGGTCGCGTTTTACGGATGGGTAAAGGCCAGGCAATAGAGCTTTTTGACGGCAGCAATCAGATCTTCGAGGCGGTCATTGTCGAGGCCGGTAAGAAAAATGTTCTGGTTGAAGTACAGAGCAGCAAAGTTGATAACCGTGAATCCCCGCTGCATATCCATTTGGGCCAGGTGATGTCCCGCGGCGAAAAAATGGAATTCACCATCCAGAAATCGATCGAACTTGGTGTAAGCCTCATAACGCCACTGTTTTCCGAGCGTTGTGGCGTTAAACTGGACGCCGAACGTTTGCAGAAAAAGATCCAGCAGTGGCAGAAAATCGCCATTGCCGCCTGCGAGCAAAGCGGCCGCAACGTGGTGCCGGAGATCCGCCCGGCCATGCAGCTTGAAGCCTGGTGTGCGGAGCAGGACGAGGGTCTGAAGCTTAATTTGCACCCTCGCGCCAGCGCCAGCATTAACACGCTGCCGCTGCCGGTCGAACGCATCCGGCTGCTGATTGGCCCGGAAGGCGGCCTGTCGGCAGAAGAGATAGCGATGACCGCTCGCTACCAGTTTACTGATATCCTGTTGGGACCGCGCGTTCTGCGTACAGAGACAACTGCGCTCACTGCCATAACCGCCCTGCAGGTGCGTTTTGGCGACCTAGGTTGAAGCGTTAACGGAGAAGAACAATGATTAAGCTCGGCATCGTGATGGACCCCATCGCAACCATCAACATCAAGAAAGACACCAGCTTCGCCATGTTGCTGGAAGCGCAGCGTCGCGGCTATGAACTCCATTATATGGAGATGAACGATCTGTACTTAATCAACGGCGAAGCCCGCGCCCGTACGCGCAAGCTGAGCGTCGAGCAGAACTACGACAAATGGTACGCGTTCAACGGCGAGCAGGACCTGCCTCTCGCGGACCTTGACGTCATTCTGATGCGTAAAGATCCGCCGTTCGATACCGAGTTTATCTACGCGACCTACATCCTCGAACGCGCCGAAGAACAAGGCACGCTTATCGTCAATAAGCCGCAGAGCCTGCGCGACTGTAACGAAAAGCTGTTTACCGCCTGGTTCTCCGAGCTGACCCCGGAAACGCTGGTCACCCGTAATAAGGCGCAGCTGAAAGCCTTCTGGGAAAAACACGGCGATATCATCCTCAAACCGCTGGACGGTATGGGCGGCACCTCCATTTTCCGCGTTAAAGAGGGTGACCCTAACCTCGGCGTCATCACCGAGACGCTGACCGAGCTGGGCAACCGCTACTGCATGGCGCAGAACTATCTACCCGCCATTAAAGATGGCGATAAGCGCGTGCTGGTGGTTGACGGCGAGCCGGTTCCTTACTGCCTTGCCCGTATCCCGCAGGGCGGCGAAACCCGCGGTAACCTTGCGGCCGGTGGTCGTGGCGAAGCGCGCCCGCTGACCGAAAGCGACTGGGCCATCGCCCGCCGCGTTGGCCCCACGCTGAAGGCCAAAGGCTTAATCTTCGTCGGCCTGGATATCATCGGCGATCGCCTGACGGAAATTAATGTCACCAGCCCCACCTGCGTTCGTGAAATCGAAGCCGCCTTCCCGATTTCCATTACCGGGATGCTGATGGACGCCATTGAGCAGCGCCTCAATAAATAAAGCGCTTATTCCGGCTGCAGGCCTGCGCCTGTAGCCTGGAGCCAGCGCAGACGATTCGCTATCAGGTTCAGGCAGGCAATGCGCCTTGAGCCTGAAAGATAAAGTGAATCGACACTCCCTTGCTTTACCCGCATACTGGGTGCTGCTTTTTTGAACCAGGAACAGAACCTCTGACAATGAATTTACAGCATCACTTTCTAATTGCCATGCCTGCTCTCCAGGACCCGATGTTCCGTCGCTCCGTAGTCTATATCTGCGAGTATAACGATGACGGTGCCATGGGCATCATCATCAATAAGCCGATGGAAAATCTGCAGGTTGAAGGGATCCTGGAGAAATTAAAAATCACGCCTGAACCGCGCAATCCCGAGATCCGCCTGGATAAACCGGTGATGGTTGGCGGTCCGCTGGCCGAGGATCGGGGTTTTATACTGCATTCGCCGCCCTCCGATTTTTCCTCCAGCATCCGTATTTCCGATAACACGGTGATCACCACCTCTCGCGACGTGCTCGAAACGCTGGGTACGGATAAACAGCCAGAGAACGTACTGGTTGCGCTGGGCTATGCTTCCTGGGAGAAAGGCCAGCTGGAGCAAGAGATACTGGATAACGCCTGGCTCACCGCGCCGGCCGATCGGAATATTTTGTTCAGCACGCCGATAGCCGACCGCTGGCGCGAGGCTGCGAAGCTGATTGGCATTGATATCGTGACCATGCCAGCCGATGCGGGGCACGCGTAATGAGCGGAACGTTTTTAGGCTTTGATTTTGGTACCAAAAGCATTGGCGTCGCCGTAGGGCAGCGCATCACCGGCACCGCCCGCCCTCTCCCCGCGTTGAAAGCGCAGGACGGTAAGCCTGACTGGAACGTTATTGAGAAACTGCTGAAAGAGTGGCAGCCTGAAGCCGTGATTGTCGGCCTGCCGCTGAATATGGACGGCACGGAACAGCCCCTGACCGCCCGTGCGCGCAACTTCGCGAATAAAATTCATGGCCGCTTCGGCGTGCAGATAACCCTGCATGATGAACGTCTGAGCACGGTTGAAGCCAGAGCTGGGCTATTCGAACAGGGTGGATTCCGGGCGCTCAATAAAGGCAGCGTGGATTCCGCTTCCGCCGTTATTATTCTGGAAAGCTACTTCGAGCAGGGTTACTGAAGCTGAATGATGGCGCCCCATACCAGCGGCAGGCGCCATCATCCTGATTTCATGTTTAGTGGCGCAGATGTTCATTCGCCCAGCTGACCGCCTGAGTGCGGTTCTTCACGCTAAGCTTACGGAACACGTTGTACAGATGGGTACGCACCGTGTTTTCACTGATAAACAGCGCGCGGGCAATATCCAGATTGGTCGCCCCGCAGCGCAGTTCATTGAGGATTTCACATTCACGCTCGGTCAGCGGTGAATTTTCCGCAGGCGCCGATACATGATCCGCCGCATACATCGCCGGGTGCATCACGCTCAATTCAGCCGTCTGTTCGCCGTTCAGCACAGCCTTAACGCCCTCAATTAAGCGCGATTCATCATCGTCATGACGGAAAACACCATACAGCGCTGGCCACTGCGCCATTTCGTAGAGCTCATACTTTTGTGCGCTATTGATAATCAATAAACGAGGGTTATCTGCCTGCATGCGAATAATATCGCGCCATACGCTATTCAACTTTTTATTTGAAACCGCAATATCAAATAATATTACAGAATCTTTCAAAAGGCGTTGCGCGAGGGGTTTGTTAATATTTTGCAGAATGACCGATGCGGATAACCTTTCGGCCAGCCAGGTCGCAAATGCTTTGCTTTGAATGGAGGGGTGAGTAATAAAAGTAACCTGGTGAGAAAAAGCCGAATTCTCAGATAAATTAATCACTTAAAACTCTCCTTAGTTGATTTCCGCCTTCATAGCGGTTAAATGAATTAACAAGAATACGATCGCCTGTGTATTTATAAAAACAAATCATTTTTACACATTGAAACAATATTCCATGGGAATCTTCCTATCCCTGCAAACAGCATAAATCGAATGCCTTAAGAGAGTCAAAAGATTATCAAACTTTTTTCCTGGTTATGAGAGGTTTATGTCAATTCGTTTTTCATGGAATAGATTACTCGGCTTAATCTTAGGTGTTTATTTGTAATATCAAATAAAGGTACCAAACATTAATAAAACATTATTATAACAAGCTATTGGTAGGATCTCTGAATATAAAAAGCGCAGCTATAAAAGCCCCGCGGCCGTACGTTGCTGAAAGCTTTGCGTAAATGTTTGCATGCCCGATTGCTGCCCGGTTTGCATCACGCCGGGCAACTGATGCGCTTTCCCCTCTCTGATCAAATTAGCCACCGCCGGGGTGTTAACCAAAAGCTCGTATAACGCAACTCTGCCGCCAGCAGCATCTGGAAACAGTTTTTGTGCCAGCACCGCGCATAAGCTCCCCGCCAGCTGGCTGCGAACCTGCTCTTTCTCCTGCGCCGGGAAGACGTCCACCAGCCTCTCAACCGCCTGCGCCGCACCGCGCGTATGCAGCGTCGCCATCACCAGATGTCCGGTCTCCGCCGCGGTTAATGCCAGGCGGATCGTTTCGCTGTCACGCAGCTCCCCTAACAGAATGACATCCGGGTCCTGACGCAGCGCGGCGCGTAGGGCAGCGGCAAATGAGGGGCAGTGGCGGCCGATTTCCCGCTGCTGGATCAGACAGCGCTCGCTGCGGTGAATAAACTCAACCGGATCTTCCAGCGTCAGGATATGGCCGCTGAGGCGCTGGTTAAGATAGCCCACCATCGCCGCCAGGGTGGTTGATTTTCCGCTACCGGTAGCCCCCGTGACCAGGATAAGCCCGCTCTCTTCATTGAGCAGCTCCGTTAAGGCGGCCGGCGCGCCGAGATCCGCCAGCTGAGGGCAGGTTTCCGCCAGCAGACGCAGCGCCAGCGACAGACCGCGATTGTGCGCAAATGCGCTGGCGCGCAGGCGCGGCCCGTCCGCCGGAGTCAGCGCGAAATCGACCTGCCCGCAGGCCTGCCACTGCGCGAGCTGCTCGGCGTTGAGCCAATCAGTGAGTATCTTGCCAATATCGGGAGAGGTAAACGGCGCGGGCTCCAGCTTGCCCTGGCGACGCCAGCGCGGCGCTGAAGCATTGCACAGGTGTAGATCGGAGACGTTATGCTTTACACTAAGGGCCACTATTTCTTCCAGTTCCATAACTCATCCTCGGTATATGAACGATATTGCGCATAACCTGGCACAGGTCCGGGACAAAATCTCAGCCGCTGCCGCACGCTGCGGCCGTGCTCCAGAAGAAGTTACGTTGCTTGCAGTCAGTAAAACGAAACCTGCGAGCGCTATCGAAGAAGCGATGGCCGCCGGCCAGCTCGCGTTTGGCGAAAACTATGTTCAGGAAGGCGTGGATAAAATCCGCTACTTTCAGGAAACGGGCGCCACCGGGCTACAGTGGCACTTTATTGGTCCGCTGCAGTCCAATAAGAGCCGTCTGGTGGCCGAACATTTTGACTGGTGCCATACCGTCGATCGTCTCAAAATCGCCGTCCGCCTGAGCGAACAGCGCCCGGCTCAACTGCCGCCGCTCAACGTGCTGATTCAAATCAATATTAGCGATGAGCAGAGCAAGTCGGGTATTCCGCCTGAAGAGCTGGACGCGCTGGCGGCAGAAATCGCTAAACTCCCTAATCTGCAGCTACGCGGTTTAATGGCCATTCCCGCGCCAGAGTCAGAATATGTAAGGCAGTTTGCCGTCGCCCAACAAATGGCGGTAGCATTTGCGCGGCTAAAAACGCACTACCCTACCGTCGATACGCTGTCGCTGGGAATGTCGGATGATATGGAAGCCGCCATCGCGGCGGGAAGCACTATGGTGCGCATCGGAACCGCAATTTTCGGCGCGCGCGACTACAGCAAAAAACAAGGAATCTGAGGAACGCCATGAAGACGTTGACTTTCCTGCTCTCAACGGTCATTGAGCTTTACACAATGGTCGTGTTATTACGCGTCTGGATGCAGTGGGCGCGCTGCGACTTTTATAACCCGTTTTCGCAGTTCGTAGTCAAGGCTACGCAGCCTGTCGTTGGGCCGCTGCGCCGCATTATTCCGGCGATGGGGCCTCTCGATAGCGCTTCCCTGCTGGTCGCCTTTATTCTCTGCGTCGTGAAAGCTATCGTGCTGTTTATGGTCGTGACCTTCCAGCCGATTATCTGGATTTCCGCGCTGCTGATCCTCATTAAAACCGTCGGCTCGCTGATCTTCTGGGTTCTTCTGTTAATGGCGATTATGAGCTGGGTAAGCCAGGGCCGCAGTCCGGTGGAATTTGTTCTGATGCAGCTGGCCGATCCGCTGCTGCGCCCGATCCGCAGATTGCTGCCATCGATGGGCGGCATTGATTTCTCGCCGATGGTGCTGGTTCTGCTGCTGTACGTGATCAACATGGGTATCGCCGAACTGTTGCAGGCTACCGGCAACGTTCTGCTTCCGGGGCTGTGGATGGCGCTATGAGTGCCGTCGAAGCCTGCGCTGACGGGTTGGTCTTACGGCTGTATATTCAGCCCAAGGCCAGCCGCGACAGCATCGTTGGTTTACATGGCGACGAGCTCAAAGTCGCCATTACCGCGCCACCCGTTGACGGCCAGGCCAACGCCCATCTGGTAAAATTCCTCGCCAAACAGTTTCGCGTAGCGAAAAGCCAGGTGCTTATTGAGAAAGGCGAACTGGGTCGCCACAAACAGATAAAAATCATTCATCCGCAGCAGATCCCGGACGGGGTCGCCGCGCTGACGGAATAAACAGGATCTCTTATGCAAAAAGTTGTTCTCGCTACCGGCAACCCCGGAAAAGTGCGCGAGCTGGCCTCGCTGCTGGCAGATTTTGGCCTTGATATCGTTGCGCAAACCGAGCTGGGCGTGGATTCCGCAGAGGAAACCGGCCTGACGTTTATCGAAAATGCCATTCTGAAGGCGCGCCATGCCGCGCAGCTGACCGGGCTCCCGGCCATCGCCGATGACTCAGGTCTGGCCGTCGATGCGTTAGGCGGCGCGCCGGGCATCTACTCCGCCCGCTATTCCGGTGAAGGTGCGACCGACCAGCGGAATCTGGAAAAGCTGCTCGACGCGCTTCGCGACGTGCCGAACGATAAGCGCCAGGCGCAATTCCACTGCGTGCTGGTCTATCTGCGCCATGCGGAAGATCCGACGCCGCTGGTTTGCCACGGCAGCTGGTCGGGCATCATCGCTCGCGAAGCCGCAGGCAGCGGCGGCTTTGGTTACGATCCGATTTTCTTTGTTCCGACGGAAGGTAAAACCGCAGCGGAGCTAAGCCGTGAAGAAAAGAGCGCCATTTCCCACCGCGGACGCGCGCTTAAACTGTTACTGGAAGCCTTACGTAATGGCTAATTTGCCGCCCCTGAGCCTCTATATTCACATCCCGTGGTGCGTGCAGAAATGCCCGTACTGCGATTTCAATTCGCATGCGTTGAAAGGCGAGGTGCCGCATGACGACTACGTTCAGCATCTGCTGAACGATCTGCGAGCCGACGCTCACTATGCGCAGGGACGTGAAATCGGGACTATTTTCATTGGCGGCGGTACGCCGAGCCTGCTCTCCGGCCCGGCGATGCAAACCCTGCTCGACGGCGTGCGCGAGTCTCTTCCGCTGGCGTCCAACGCGGAAATCACCATGGAAGCCAACCCCGGCACCGTGGAAGCGGATCGCTTTGTCGAGTACCAGCGCGCGGGCATTAATCGTATCTCCATCGGCGTACAGAGCTTTAGCGAACAGAAGCTGCAGCGGCTCGGGCGCATCCATGGGCCACAGGAAGCCAAACGCGCGGCAAACCTGGCAAGCGGCCTGGGGCTACGCAGTTTTAACCTCGATTTAATGCATGGCCTGCCGGACCAGTCTCTGGAAGAGGCGCTGGACGACCTGCGCCAGGCGATTGCGCTCAATCCGCCGCATCTCTCCTGGTATCAGCTGACCATTGAGCCAAACACCCTGTTTGGTTCGCGGCCGCCGACCCTGCCCGATGACGACGCGCTGTGGGACATTTATGAACAGGGGCATAGCCTGCTCAGCGCGGCGGGCTATCAGCAATATGAAACCTCCGCCTACGCTAAGCCGGGCTATCAGTGCCAGCATAACCTGAACTACTGGCGCTTTGGCGACTACCTCGGGATTGGCTGCGGCGCGCACGGCAAAGTGACGTTCCCGGACGGGCGCATACTGCGGACGGCGAAAACCCGGCATCCACGCGGTTACATGGAAGGCCGCTATCTGGAGCGCCAGCATGATGTGGAAGATGCGGATAAACCGTTTGAGTTCTTTATGAACCGTTTCCGCCTGCTGGAAGCCGCCCCGCGCGATGAATTCAGCCGCTACACCGGCCTTGATGAGCGTACGATCCGTCCGCAAATCGATGCCGCCATCGCCGAAGGCTACCTGACGGAAGATGAGCGCTACTGGCAAATTACCGAGCACGGTAAGCTATTTTTGAATTCCCTTCTCGAACTCTTTCTCAGCGAATAACGCCCTCTCCGCCTATCCCGTTATAAAAATAACGGGATAATTAATTGCTCGACATTCTCGAAATATCAATAGCGCTATTTCCGAACTATTTCAATTCAACATTCATAATAAAAATATGTTCACATTAGTTTATTGAAAATAAATATAACCAACCGCACAAAAATACCTATTTGATCGATTCATTGAGAAAAAGTGTGAGTCAGACGGCTTAAAGATGTCAGACAACAAGGATAATATGTCATACAGAAACAAAGAATGACTCTTAAGATATTGACCAATTACCCCAAGTGCATGGAGCCGACTCATGAAAAAACTCTCTTTTTCTCGTTCTCTGGTGTGTGTATCTTTACTTGCCCTGCTCTCTTCAGGCGCCAGCGCGGCTGAAAAAGTCACGTTAAAACTGGCACATAACCTTGAACGCAGCCATGTTGTTCATCAGGCCTTTGAGGAGATGTCCAAAGAGGTTAACCAACTTTCCAACGGGGCTATGAAGATCCGTATTTATCCCAGTAGCCAAATGGGCAGCGCGCGAGAAACGCTGGAGTTATTACAAAATGGCGCGCTGGATATGACCAAAGGTTCCGCCAGCGATCTGGAGTCATTCGATAACGTCTACGCGATATATAATTTACCGTTCCTTTTTAAGGACCAGAATCACTTCAATAAAGTCGTTTTCGGTGAAGTAGGCAAAGAAATAATGGAGTCCACGAAAGATAAAGGCTTCTTTGCGCTTTCCGCTTATGTTGCCGGAACCCGCAGCTTTTACGCCAAAAAGCCCATCACTAAACCGGAAGATTTAAAAGGATTGAAGATCCGCGTCCAGGCCAGCCCGACAACCTTAAAAATGGTCGAATTAATGGGCGGTTCGCCAACGCCCATTTCCTTTGGAGAAGTTTATACCGCCATGCAGCAGGGCGTGGTGGACGGCGCGGAAAATAACGTGCCTTCCTGGGTGCAAACGCGCCATATCGAAATCGCTAAAGTGTTCTCTGAAGATGAACATGCCTCCATCCCGGATTTCCTCGTTATCTCCAGTAAAACCTGGGACAAACTGACGCCGGATCAGCAGCAAATCCTGATCAAGGCGGCGAAAGCTTCCGAAGTTTATCAGCAAAAACTGTGGGACAAGATCGACGCCGACACCCGCGCGCAGGCCAAAGCCATGGGCGGCGAAATCGTCAAAGTGGATAAAGCGCCGTTCCGCGCCGTCGTGCAGCCGCTGTTTGATGACTTCAAAAAAGATCCGAAGCAGGCTGCCCTGCTGGCCAAATTTGAAGCCGCTGCTGAATAACACTTAGCGGGCCAGCCGCTGGCCCGCTTTCACCGGGAAAACAATGATGATACTTAACCGCATAAAGCTGGCGGTAGACCGCGCGATCGCCGCATTCTCCGTCGCCGTTATGATTGCGCTGGTGGTCTGCGTCGTCTGGCAGGTGTTCAGCCGCTACGTGCTAAACCAGCCAAGCACCCTGACCGACGAGCTGGCGCGCTTTTTGATGATCTGGGTCGGGCTGCTGGGTGCGGCATATACCGTCGGCGCCCAGCGTCATCTGGCGATCGATTTACTCGCCATGACGCTTCCTCCCCGCAGGCAGGCACTGCTCAGCGTCATTATTAATCTGCTGATCTTTATTTTTGCCGGGTCAGTGATTGTCACCGGCGGCGTGAAGCTGATTGAAAAAACGCTATCGACGTCGCAGGTCTCGGCCGCGATGCAGATCCCCATGGGCTATGTGTATCTGATCCTGCCGCTAACCGGCATCATTATGATGTTTTACACGCTCTGTTTTATCAGCAACGGGCTGAAAAATATGAAGAACGAAGAAGCGGGGGCAAATTGATGGACAGCTATATCGCACTGATGCTATTTGGCTCTTTCTTTATTCTGGTTTTTATTGGCGTCCCCATCTCCTTCTCCATTGGCATCGCCACCGTCGGTTCAATGCTGCTGATGTTCCCGTGGGATATTGCCGTGATTACCGTTTCTCAGCGCCTGGCGAACGGCCTCGACAACTTCGCCCTGCTGGCGATTCCATTCTTTATCTTTGCCGGTACCCTGATGAACAGCGGCGGGATTGCCATCCGCTTAATCAACCTGGCGCAGGTGATGGTTGGCCGCGTACCAGGCTCATTGGGCCACGTTAACGTACTGGCGAACATGATGTTCGGCTCGATTTCAGGTTCGGCGGTCGCCGCGGCGGCGGCGGTAGGGGGAACGCTTAACCCCATTCAGACCCGGAAAGGTTACGATCCGGCTTTCTCCACGGCGGTTAACGTCTCGTCGTGCATCACGGGCCTGCTCATCCCGCCGTCAAACGTCCTGATCGTCTTCTCTCTGACGGCTGGGGGCGTCTCCGTCGCGTCGCTGTTTATGGCCGGTTATCTGCCGGGCATCCTGATGGGCCTGGCCATTATGGTGGTCTGCGCCATCATCGCTAAGCGTCGCGGCTACCCGGTTTCAGAACGTCCCACCTGCGCCCAGGCGGCAAAAGCGTTTTTCGACGCCCTGCCCAGCCTGCTGCTGGTGATCATTGTGATGGGCGGGATCCTCGGCGGCATTTTCACCGCGACCGAAGCATCGGCTATCGCCGTGGTTTACACCTTTATTCTGTCGGTGCTGATTTACCGGGAAGTGAAGTGGCGCGATCTGCCGAAGCTGATCCTTGAGTCGGTGGTGATGACCTCCATCGTGCTACTGCTGATCGGCTTTTCCGTCGGCATGTCGTGGGCGATGACCAATGCCGATATCCCCTACATGATAAGCGATGCGCTAATGGGGATTTCTGAAAACCCGGTGGTGATTCTGCTGCTGATTAATATCGTGCTGTTAATCGTCGGGATCTTTATGGATATGACCCCGGCGGTACTGATTTTCACGCCGATATTCCTGCCCATCGCGCAGGATTTGGGGATGGATCCGGTGCATTTCGGCATCATGATGGTCGCTAACCTGTGCATCGGTCTGCTGACGCCGCCGGTAGGCAGCGCGCTGTTTGTAGGCTGCTCTATTTCCGGCGTTAAAATTCAGCAGCTCATCAAACCGCTGCTGCCGTTCTACGCCGCCCTGCTGATCGCGCTGATGATGATTGTCTATATCCCGCAGATCTCGCTGTTTATTCCGCAGCTGCTGGGGCTGATGTGACCGACTGACCATAATCGCTACCTGCGCCCGCAGGTAGCGAATTAAAACTTACTTTAACGACCCCACCAGCGCTTTGCGGCTCTCCTCAAGGGAGACCACGCGGCCGCAGACGTCCTTACCAAACTGCTGGAAATCAGCCTCCTGGTTTTTCCATTCGTCCTGAATGGCCGTTTGCAGGCCGCCGAGGCTACCGAGGATCCCCTGCAGCGGGTTACCGCCGCCTTTGAGAACCGCCTTCGCGCCCATCTCGTTGATGCTGTCCTGCAGAATACCGCCCATCGCCTGGTTTACCAGCTGCTGGCCGTCGGCGCGCACCTGATCGATGGCTTTATAGTGGAAGGTCAGCCCATCGTTGCGATGTTCAATAATGCGGCCCATTTGCGCTTTCAGCTGCGCATCAAGCTTGGTCAGGCTGCTATGCATGCTGCTGCTGGCCCCCACCTGTTCGGTAATGATTTTATCCAGCGCGGCGCGGCCTTTTTCTACCCGCGTGCGGGCGCCTTCATCAATCCACGGCAGGCTGCTGCGCAGTCCAGCCTGATAGTCCTGCGCCTGCTCGCGCTGAGCGGCGTTCAGCGCATAGGCTTTCCCGTTAAAGGTCAGATTGCCATCCGGCTTAATCACCAGATCGCCGTTTTCGCCTTTCACCTGCACCTGCTGCGGGCTGAGGATGACATCGTCACGCGGCGTGACGCTACACTGGTAGTCCGCATGCGCGGACAAAGCGGTGACGGAAAGCGCCACTGCCAACAGCGTTTTGCGCATCATTTAACTCCCTTCAGACAAAACGGGCCGGCAGCTGCCGACCCTTGTCAAACTTAGTCCCACCAGATATCAAAAAGTTCGCTGGTGCGCACATCGGCAAGCCCGCGATCTTCCAGCCACTTACGCACGATGGCCTGGTGTTCTTCGGTGCATTTGCCGATTTCCTGCAGGCAGATCAGCCCTTCCCAGGAAAGATAGCCGCTGCCGTCAAAGGCCAGCTTATTAGGCTCAATCACTTCCTCAATCAGATCGTTAACGGTCTGGTCGATCTGCTCTTCGCTGGTTCCTTCCGCGAAGCGCCACGCGACGGAGAAACCTACTTCCTGAAACTCGTCGATATGCATTTTTTTACGCAGACGACGGCTACGATTCGTTGCCATTATTTCACCCTCTCGAACATTAAGTCCCATACGCCGTGGCCAAGACGATGACCACGCTGTTCAAATTTGGTTACCGGGCGCGATTCCGGGCGCGGCACATAGTCGTTGCTTTCTGACCGGTTACGATACCCTTCAAGCGAGGACATCACTTCCAGCATATGCTCGGCATATTGCTCCCAGTCGGTCGCCATATGGAAGACGCCGCCCAGCTTCAGTTTACTTTTCACCAGTTCGGCAAAAGGCGGCTGAACGATACGGCGCTTATTATGACGCGCTTTGTGCCACGGGTCAGGGAAAAACAGCTGCACCATGCTCAGGGAGTTATCCGGAATCATGGTATGCAGCACTTCCACCGCATCGTGGCACATGACGCGCAGGTTTTGCACGCCCTCTTCTTCGGCGGACGCCAGACAGGCGCCGACGCCCGGCGAGTGCACTTCAATGCCGAGGAAATTCTGCTGCGGCTTCTCTTTCGCCATCGCCACCAGCGACGCCCCCATACCAAAACCAATCTCCAGCGTGACCGGCGCTTCACGGCCAAACAGGGCGGCGAAATCGAGCGGCGCTTCGTTGAATTCAACGCCCATCACCGGCCAAATAGTGTCCAGCGCGTGCTGCTGACCTTTGGTCAGGCGGCCCTGACGACGGACGAAGCTGCGAATACGGCGCAGCGGGCGGCCGTTTTCATCGAATTCCGGAGATATGACGTCGTTTTTCATAAAAGTTAAGTCTGCTTGTGAGATGTGTTCGGAAAACGGGCATTATCCAAAGTTACCCGGCGGATGCAAGGGTTTACAGCCCCTCGCCCTTGTGCTGCAATCTGCCACCTTATAATCGCTTTCCCGGAGCCGTAGCTTTGACTTTTCTCGCCGCGCAATTTTCAGCCCAGGTACTGGACTGGTACGACAAATACGGGCGTAAAACCCTGCCCTGGCAAATCGGCAAGACGCCTTACAAAGTATGGCTCTCCGAGGTGATGTTGCAACAAACGCAAGTGGCGACGGTTATCCCCTATTTTGAACGCTTTATGGCGCGTTTCCCAACAATTACCGATCTGGCGAACGCGCCCCTCGATGAAGTCCTGCATCTGTGGACCGGACTCGGCTATTACGCCCGCGCGCGCAATCTGCATAAAGCGGCGCAGCAGGTGGCCACCCTGCACGACGGAAAATTCCCGCAGACCTTCGATGAAGTCGCCGCGCTGCCGGGCGTAGGCCGCTCCACCGCCGGCGCGATTTTGTCCCTTTCTCTCGGTCAGCATTATCCGATTCTCGACGGCAACGTGAAGCGCGTGCTCGCGCGCTGCTATGCTGTCAGCGGTTGGCCGGGGAAAAAAGAGGTTGAGAAACGCCTGTGGGATATCAGCGAAGACGTCACGCCAGCCAATGGGGTCGAACGTTTTAACCAGGCCATGATGGACCTTGGAGCGATGGTATGTACCCGCTCAAAGCCGAAATGCGAGCTTTGTCCGCTGAATAACGGCTGCGTGGCCTACGCAAATCATTCATGGGCTCAATATCCAGGCAAAAAACCGAAACAGACGATCCCCGAGCGTACCGGCTATTTCCTGCTGATGCAGCACGGCGACAAGGTGTTTCTCTCCCAGCGCCCGCCGGTGGGATTATGGGGGGGATTGTTCTGCTTCCCGCAGTTTGAAGATGAAGATGCGCTGCGGGAGTGGTTGGCCCAGCGGCAGATCGGGACCGAGAATCTGACGCAATTAACCGCGTTCCGCCACACTTTCAGCCATTTCCATCTGGATATTGTGCCGATGTGGCTTACAGTGCACTCATCCGGCGCATGCATGGATGAAGGGGGCGCACTCTGGTATAACTTAGCGCAGCCGCCGTCCGTCGGTCTGGCGGCCCCCGTGGAGCGCTTGTTGCAACAGTTAAAAGCCGGAGCACCGGTTTAGCTTTCTGGCGATTAAAGAGGATTAAGAATGAGCAGAACGATTTTTTGTACTTTCCTGCAGCGTGAAGCCGATGGCCAGGATTTTCAGCTATATCCGGGCGAGCTGGGCAAACGCATCTATAACGAAATCTCCAAAGAAGCCTGGGCCCAGTGGCAGCATAAGCAGACGATGCTGATCAACGAGAAAAAACTCAGCATGATGAACCCTGAGCATCGCAAACTGCTGGAGCAGGAGATGGTTCAGTTCCTGTTTGAAGGCAAAGACGTGCACATCGAAGGCTATACGCCGCCAGAAAAACAGTAAGGGCCTGACGGCCCTTTACAACAATAAACACAACACGCACTCCCGGAATGATGAAAAAATACTTAGCGCTAGCGCTGATTGCGCCTTTGCTCGTTTCGTGTTCCAGCTCAACCAAAAAAGGCGCCGAGTATAACGAGGCGTGGGTGAAGGACACCAACGGCTTTGATATCCTGATGGGCCAGTTCGCCCATAACATCGAGAATATTTGGGGTTATAACGAAGTTCTGCTCGCCGGGCCGAAGGACTACGTCAAATACACCGACCAGTATCAAACCCGCAGCCACATCAACTTTGATGCGGGGACGATTACCGTTGAAACCATCGCCGGCACCGACCCGGCCGGGCGCCTGCGCCAGGCGATTATTAAAACCCTGCTAATGGGCGACGACCCTAACTCCATCGACCTCTATTCCGACGTCGATGATATTCAGATTTCAAAAGAGCCGTTCCTGTATGGCCAGGTGGTGGATAACACCGGCGAGGCGATTCGCTGGGAGTGGCGCGCCTCGCGCTTCGCCGACTATCTGCTGCAAACCCGCCTGAAAAGCCGCAGCAACGGCCCGCGCATGATCTACAGCATCACCATCAACCTGGTGCCGAACCACCTCGACAAACGCGCGCATAAATACATTGGCATGGTCCGTCAGGCGTCGCGCAAATACGGCGTTGATGAATCGCTGATCCTGGCGATTATGCAAACCGAATCCTCCTTTAACCCCTATGCGGTCAGCCACGCCGACGCCCTGGGGCTGATGCAGGTGGTGCAGCACAGCGCCGGGAAGGACGTGTTCCGTTCACAGGGGAAATCAGGCCTGCCGAGCCGCAGCTACCTGTTCGACCCGGTCAATAACATCGACACCGGTACCGCCTATCTGGCGATGCTGAATAACGTCTATCTGTCCGGTATCACCAACCCTACCTCGCGTCGCTATGCGGTTATCACCGCCTATAACGGCGGCGCGGGCAGCGTACTGCGGGTCTTCTCCAGCGATAAGGTTCAGGCGGCGAATATCATCAACAACATGACGCCGGGCGATGTTTATCAAACCATCACCAGCCGTCACCCCTCCGCCGAGTCGCGTCGTTATCTGTACAAGGTTAACTCTGCGCAGAAAGGCTACCGCCGCAGGTAATCTCCCTCCAGCGCCCTTGTTTCCTCAAGGGCGCATTCCTTCTGCTATACCCAATAGAGTTGCGCAACTCTTTTACGATTTTCTGCGGCAGTTAACAAAAGCATCCACCGCATAAATGATAGAATCCAACCAAAATAACGCTATAAATGTTATTTAAAACACAAAACAATTCTATATCCGTGAGGATCAAAACATGAATCTTAAGCTGCAGCTCAAAGTACTGTCGTTCCTGCAGTTCTGCCTCTGGGGAAGCTGGCTCACCACGCTCGGCTCGTATATGTTCGTCACCCTCAAGTTCGACGGCGCGGCCATCGGGGCGGTGTATAGCTCGCTCGGTATCGCCGCGGTGTTTATGCCGACGCTGCTCGGTATCGTTGCCGATAAATGGATCAGCGCCAAGTGGGTTTATGCCATTTGCCATCTTGTCGGCGCGCTGACGCTGTGGCTCGCCGCCCAGGTCACCACGCCGGGCGAGATGTTCCTCGTCATCCTGCTCAACTCGCTGGCCTATATGCCAACGCTGGGGCTGATTAACACCATTTCGTACTACCGCCTGCAGTCTGCGGATATGGATATCGTGACCGATTTCCCGCCGATTCGTATCTGGGGCACCATCGGTTTTATCCTCGCCATGTGGGCCGTCAGCTTCTCCGGCTTTGAGCTGAGCCATATGCAGCTTTATATCGGCGCGGCGCTCTCCTTACTGCTGGTGCTCTTCACCCTGACGCTGCCGCATATTCCGGTGGCTAATCAGCAGAAAAACCAGAGCTGGACCGCCATGCTGGGCCTCGATGCCTTCGCGCTGTTTAAAAACAAACGCATGGCGATCTTCTTTATTTTCTCGATGATGCTGGGCGCCGAGCTGCAGATCACCAATATGTTCGGCAACACCTTCCTGCACAGCTTTGATAAAGATCCGCTGTTCGCCAGCAGCTTTATCGTGCAGCACGCCTCGGTGATGATGTCGATTTCGCAGATCTCGGAAACCCTGTTCATCCTGACCATTCCGTTCTTCCTCAGCCGCTACGGCATCAAGAACGTGATGCTGATCAGTATCGTGGCGTGGATGCTGCGCTTCGGCCTGTTCGCTTACGGCGATCCGACCCCGTTCGGCACCGTGCTGCTGGTGCTGTCGATGATCGTTTATGGCTGCGCCTTCGACTTTTTCAACATCTCGGGTTCGGTGTTTGTGGAAAAAGAGGTTCGCCCGGAAATCCGCGCCAGCGCGCAGGGGATGTTCCTGATGATGACCAACGGGTTTGGCTGCATACTTGGTGGGATGGTGAGCGGCAAAGTCGTAGAGCACTTTACCGTCGAAGGGATCACCGACTGGCAAACCGTGTGGCTGATTTTCGCTGGCTATTCGCTGGTGCTGGCGTTTGCCTTTGTGGCGCTGTTTAAGTACAAGCACGTCCGCGTACCAACCGGGGCGCAGACCGTCGCACATTAAATAAACGGCTTACCCCAGATTTACGAATAAAAAAACGCGCCCCGGTGTTATCAACGGGGCGCGTTTTTTATGCTTTCAGCACATAGCCATATAGCCGCTTAATGCCGTCAGGGTCCGTTTCGCTGTAGACCCCCTGGAGCTCCGGCGAGAAGCCCGGCAGCATATTGACGCCTTCCTCCAGCGCCAGGAAATAGCGCAGCACCGCCCCGCCCCAGATCTCTCCGGGCACGACGCACAGCACGCCAGGTGGATACGGCAGCGCGCCTTCCGCCGCAATCCGCCCTTCGGCTGCGCTTAAGCGCACCAGCTCAACGTTACCGCGAATAAACTCGCGGTTGGCGTCCTGCGGGTTCATCACCGCCCGCGGGAAGCTCTTCTTGCGGAACATCTCTTTTTGCAAATCCTTCACGTCAAAGCTGACGTACAGGTTATGCATCTCCTGGCACAGCTCGCGGATAGTGTAATCCCGATAGCGCACCGGATATTTGTTAAAGATGGTCGGCAGAACGTCGGCCAGCGGGGTATCGGATTCAATATGCTGCTCAAACCGGGCGAGCATCGCCACCAGCTGCGCCAGCTTCTCCGCGCTCTCTGCGGGCGTCAGCAGGAACAGAATGGAGTTCAGATCGCACTTCTCCGGCACGATGCCGTTTTCGCGCAGATAGTGCGCGAGGATGGTCGCCGGAATGCCAAAATCGGTATATTTCCCGCTCTCGGCGTCGATCCCCGGCGTCGTCAGCAGCAGTTTGCAGGGGTCAACGAAGTACTGATCGCTGGCATAACCTTCAAAGCCGTGCCAGCGCGCGCCCGGCTCAAAGCTAAAGAAACGCCGTTCGCGGGCGATGGCTTCGGTAGGATGATCCTGCCACGGACGCCCCGCCACCACCGGCGGAATAAACGGCTGGATCATTTTGCAGTTGGCGATAATCGCCTTGCGCGCTTCGATACCCAGCGCCACGCACTCCGCCCACAGGCGGCGCCCGCTCTCGCCTTCGTGAATTTTGGCATTCACGTCCAGGGCGGCGAACAGCGGATAAAACGGGCTGGTCGAGGCGTGCAACATAAAGGCGTTGTTCAGCCGCTTATGCGGGCAAAAACGTTCCTGTCCGCGCAGATGATTGTCTTTTTTGTGGATCTGCGACGTTTGCGAAAAACCGGCCTGCTGTTTATGCACCGACTGCGTGACAAAAATGCCCGGATCGTCCGGCGTCAGCTCCAGCAGCAGCGGTGAACAATCGGCCATCATCGGGATAAACTGCTCGTAGCCGACCCACGCCGAGTCAAACAGGATGTAGTCGCACAGGCTGCCGATTTTATCGACCACCTGGCGGGCGTTGTACACCGTCCCATCATAAGTCCCTAGCTGGATCACCGCGAGGCGGAACGGCCGCGGCGCATTGGCTTTTTCCGGCGCCGTTTCGCGAATCAGATCGCGCAGATATTTTTCATCGAAGCAGCGATCGTCAATCCCGCCGATAAAACCGAACGGGTTGCGCGATGCTTCGAGATAGACCGGCGTTGCCCCGGCCTGAATCAGCGCCCCATGATGATTGGATTTATGGTTGTTACGATCAAACAGCACCAGATCGCCGCGCGTCAGCAGCGCGTTGGTGACGACTTTGTTCGCCGCCGAGGTGCCGTTAAGGACAAAATAGGTTTTATCGGCGTTGAACACTTTCGCCGCGAACTTTTGCGCGTGTTTGGCAGACCCTTCATGAATCAGCAGATCGCCAAGCTTAACGTCGGCGTTGCACATGTCGGCGCGAAAGACGTTTTCGCCAAAGAAGTCAAAGAACTGCCGTCCCGCCGGATGCTTCTTAAAGAAGGCGCCGTGCTGATGGCCCGGACACGCGAAGGTGCTGTTATCCATCTCAACGTATTGGGTCAGCGTATCGAAGAACGGCGGTAGCAGATTCTCTTCGTAGCCGCAGGCGGCGGCTTCCAGTTCGAGCCACTCCTGCTCTTTGCCGCTAACGATCGCCGTCACGCCCTGCGGTTTTTCGTGGTCAGCTTCACTGAACAGATAAACCGGCAGGTTGAACCCGGTGCGTTTCAGCAACGCAAGGATGCCGCTGCGGCTGTCCGCTACGGTAATGACGACTGCCGCCACATCGGTAAAATCGGTACTGTCCAGGGCCACCACGCGACGATGGGTAGACAGGCGGGATACCAGCTCGCGGCTGGCGGCAATGTGCATTGATTTCATGAGCGCGAATACCCGTTTCCGGAGAGTAAAAGGCTTAGGCCAGGGCATCTGTGCTCTGGCCAACGAACTGTCAGGGTCTGGCTGGATCCCAGCTCCGACCGCCAGACATCAGTAAAAGCAGACCGCGTCCGATCTTACTGTTGTCCTGCAGTGAGCCTGCGTTACGCTCACCGCATGGCGGGCAGAAGTTGCAGAGTAAGGGTAGCAAGACGAGGCTGCCTGCGCATCTGTACGCAACGGCAACGGCGATGTAGCGGCGATGTCGTCATCACGGCGGCCTCATTCAGGAGAGGAGAAAATTCGCGCAATCATGTCACCTTTAAATCTACCGCGCAAGATGAATTACGTATGCAGCCACACCACGGATGCGCAAGCCTTTTTGCCCGTTTGGCGTCATAATAATGCAGTCATTAGGGATAATTAACAGGAGTCATGCTGTGGTTACAGGGCCATTTATTAACGCCGGCGCGGTCCTTTTGGGCGGCGTGCTCGGCGCGCTTTTAAGTCAAAGATTGCCAGAACGGATTCGGACATCAATGACCTCTATTTTTGGCCTGGCGTCGTTAGGAATCGGCATTCTGCTGGTGATCAAATGCGCCAACCTGCCGGTGATGGTGCTTTCAACGCTGGTGGGCGCGCTGCTCGGCGAAGTGTGCAACATGGAGAAAGGCATAAATACGCTGGTCAGTAAGCTCCAGCAGCTGCTTTCGCCCAAAAAGGGGCAGAAAAAGGTCTCAGCGCATGAGTCCTATATTCAAAGCTACGTCGCGATTATCGTGCTGTTCTGCGCCAGCGGAACCGGGATTTTCGGCGCGATGCGCGAAGGGATGACCGGCGACGCCAGCATTCTTATCGCCAAAGCGTTTCTCGACTTCTTTACCGCCACCATCTTCGCCTGCACCCTGGGGCTGGCGGTCTCGGCCATTTGCGTACCGATGCTGGCCATCCAGCTGGCGCTGGCGGCCTGCGCGTCGCTGATTATGCCGTTAACCACGCCGATGATGATGGCGGATTTCACCGCCGTCGGCGGCATGTTGCTGGTCGCAACTGGTCTGCGCATTTGCGGAATTAAAATGTTCGCGGTGGTGAATATGCTGCCGGCCCTGGTGCTGGCGATGCCGATTTCAGTGGCCTGGACGGCGTTTTTCGCCTGAAGATGCGTGCTTTTGACGCAATCTGGTGATAGATTGTTCAGTCTGCTGCGAAACAGATAAATTTCGTTGACGAGGTGCGGTGAATCAGGTTTAATGCGCCCCGTTGCCCGGATAGCTCAGTCGGTAGAGCAGGGGATTGAAAATCCCCGTGTCCTTGGTTCGATTCCGAGTCCGGGCACCACTATTTAAAGAACCCGCCCACAAGGCGGGTTTTTGCTTTTCTGCGACCGGACTCTCCATCGAACTGCATTCGATTATTCGCCGCAAGGTAGTCTTCATTTGCAATGATATTGGGTGGAAACTCGCTTATTAAAAGTTATACCCAAAACAACATGCTAAATCCGGTCAAAACGATAATACAAGCGATATTCAAAAACAGGCCGGCGCGCATCATCTCCTGCTGCTTGATATGACCGGTGGCGAAAACGATAGCGTTTGGCGGCGTCGCCACGGGCAGCATAAAAGCGCATGAAGCCGCAATGGCAATCAATACCGACAGAATCACAGGAGACATGCCGAACGCTTCGGCCACCGAGGCAAATACGGGAATGAGCAACGCAGCGCTGGCCGTATTACTGGCAAACTCGGTTAGAAACACCACGAATGTTGCAATCACCAGGATAATAATAAATATCCCCATATGAGCCACCATCCCGCTAATCTGGTTTGCCAGAAACAAGCTGGTGCCCGTCTCTTTCAACACATTACTTAAGCAAATACCACCGCCGAATAATAGCAGCACGCCCCAGTCAGCCGTTTTCTCTATATCCTTCCAGTGAACCACCCGGGCGAAATTGACCAATATAATGGCGCCTAAAGCCACGATGGTATCGAAGGATTTAAAACCGCCCAGCAGATCGTTAATGGGTCCGCTGAAAATCCAGAAGAATACGGTAAGCGCAAAAATAGCCAGGGTGACTATTTTGCCTTTATCCCAATCGACCCGTTCACTATTCGTTTCGAAGGTCCCCTTAAGTTCCGGCCTGAACACGAGGTAAAGAATCGCAATAGCGACAGGCAGTAAGACGATCATTGCCGGGAAACCGAACTTCATCCAGTCAAAGAAGGAGAGCCCCACCTCGGCGGCGGCAATCGCATTCGGTGGACTGCCGACGATAGTCGCCATCCCGCCAATGCTGGCGCTATAGGCAATCCCCAGGAGCACAAACACATAGGTCGAATGGCTGTTTTTGCTATCGACTTTGCTCAGGATCCCCAATACCAGCGGCATCATCATTGCGGCCGTCGCCGTATTACTGATCCACATTGACAGCAGCGCCGTCACGCCAAACAGCATAAAGACCGCGAGGCTCATTTTACCCCTCGCCATCGCTAATACCTTATCAGCAATGACTTTATCCAGCCCCTGCACATGCATCGCCGCCGCCAGAGCAAAGCCGCCGAGGAAAAGAAATATCGTAGAGTTGGCAAAACTGTTTAGCGCCGCCTGGGTATTAAATACCCCCAGCAGCACGGCCATGACGGGAACCATTATTGCCGTAACGGTCACATGCAGCGCTTCCGTTAACCATAATACGGCGATAAAAGCGAGCATACTCAGTCCCATGACCACCTTCGGCTCATAGGGTAGCGTGTTGTAGAGAACGATAAACAGAACAATATCGAGCAAAATGATGATGCTGTTACGATTAAAAAACCACTCGTGGGTATTGGTGGGTAAAGGACTCATGTCGTTTTTATTCATAGTAGCTTCCTTGTAACTGGTTACGACTGAATCATTACATGTATATGTCTTGCAGGTATAAATTATGTTCCTGTTCTGTTAACTGGATCGTACCAGACAATTTTCCGACTGATTAACTACTGGGCAGGATATTTTTGGAAATAGGGTTCCTGATATAGGTTATTTATTGAAGCGAGCAGGAACATCTTATCAGGATTAATTCACTCACCTGAATTTCCGTCGTTGAACAATGCCCCGATATACCGGGCGCTGATATTTTCGCTGGCACCTGAAAGTTGCCGCTGGGAACTATCGATTATTTTCAGCAATCCTTTTCTGAAATAGAGATAAAGCAGCGCGTAAAAACGGATAATTCGGTGAAAAACCCGGCAAAAAAGCTATTTTCTGGAAATCGACACATCCAGGCGGCTAACAACCTTTCCCTCCGGATGGCTAAAAAGCATCTTATATTCCTTTTTGCTCTTAACGGCAGACAAAAGTTCTTTAAAATGCCAATTTTGCAGCCCTACCATTCAAATCATCTCGATACGAATGGGCAAAATGTTATGTCAGTTTTTCATTCCGTTAGCGACCTGATTGGTCATACTCCCCTGCTGCAGCTGCATAAGCTGGATACCGGCCCCTGCAACCTGTTTCTAAAACTGGAAAATCAAAATCCCGGCGGCTCGATAAAAGACCGCGTCGCGCTATCCATGATTACCCAGGCAGAGCGCGAAGGAAAATTAAAGCCCGGGGGCACGATTATCGAAGCCACCGCCGGCAATACCGGCCTCGGGCTGGCGCTGATCGCCGCGCAGAAAAATTATCGCCTGATCCTGGTGGTGCCGGACAAAATGAGCCGCGAGAAGATTTTCCATCTGCGCGCGCTGGGAGCGCAGGTGCAGCTTACCCGCTCGGACGTTAACAAAGGCCATCCCGCCTACTATCAGGACTACGCCCGGCGTCTTGCCGACGAAACGCCAGGCGCCTTTTATATCGACCAGTTTAATAACGAGGCCAATCCGCTGGCGCATGCCACCACCACTGCCACGGAAATCTTCCAGCAGCTGGAAGGCGATATCGACGCGATCGTCGTCGGCGTCGGCTCCGGCGGAACGCTCGGCGGGCTACAGGCCTGGTTTGCTGAACACTCCCCTAAAACGGAATTTATCCTCGCCGATCCGGCGGGCTCCATTCTGGCGGACCAGGTCGAAACCGGGCGCTACGGTGAAACCGGCTCCTGGCTGGTTGAAGGGATCGGCGAAGACTTTATTCCGCCGCTGGCCCATCTTGAAGGCGTCCGCAGCGCTTACCGCGTCACCGATAGCGAAGCTTTCGCCACCGCCCGCCAGCTGCTGCAGGTTGAAGGTATTCTGGCAGGCTCCTCTACCGGAACATTGCTCACCGCCGCCCTGCGCTACTGCCGGTCGCAGACATCCCCTAAACGCGTGGTGACCTTCGCCTGCGACAGCGGCAATAAATATTTATCAAAGATGTTTAACGATGACTGGATGCGCCAGCAGGGCTTTTTAAGCCGCCCATCGCGCGGCGATCTCAGCGATTTTATCGCTCTGCGCCACGACGAAGGGGCAACCGTCACCGCCGCGCCGGACGATACCCTGGCGGCCATCCTCGCGCGTATGCGCCTCTACGACATCTCGCAGCTGCCGGTGCTGGAAAACGGCCGCGTCGTCGGCATCGTCGACGAATGGGATCTGATTAGCCACGTCCAGGGCGACAGCCAGCGCTTTGCTCTGCCGGTCAGGGAAGCGATGACCCGTAACGTGGAAACCCTGGATAAGCACGCGCCGGAAAGCGCGCTGAAAGCCATTTTCGATCGCGGCCTGGTAGCCGTTATCGCCGACAACGATCGTTTTCTTGGCCTCATTACCCGCAGCGATGTGCTGACCACCTGGCGTAACCGACTCGAACAGTAAGGACTTTTCAATGACAAATTTGCATACTCTGAGCGTACATAGCGGCACATTTACCGATGAACACGGCGCGGTGATGCCGCCTATTTATGCCACCTCTACCTTTGCCCAGCCCGCGCCGGGCCAGCATACCGGGTACGAATATTCGCGCAGCGGCAACCCGACCCGCCACGCGCTGGAAACGGCAATTGCCGACCTGGAAAGCGGCACGCGCGGCTACGCCTTTGCTTCCGGCCTTGCGGCCATCTCAACCGTGCTGGAGCTGCTGGATAAAGATAGCCACCTGGTCGCCGTCGACGATGTCTACGGCGGCACATACCGGCTGATTGAAAACGTTCGCCGCCGCAGCGCCGGCCTGCGGGTGAGCTGGGTGAAGCCCGACGATCTGGCGGCCATCGAAGCGGCCATTCGGCCCGATACGCGCATGATCTGGGTCGAAACGCCGACCAACCCGCTGCTTAAGCTGGCAGACCTCAGCGCTATCGCCGCCATTGCCCGGCGGCACAATATTATCAGCGTCACCGACAACACCTTCGCCTCGCCGGCTATCCATCGTCCGCTGGAGCTGGGCTTCGATATCGTGGTGCACTCGGCGACCAAATACCTCAACGGCCACTCCGATGTGGTCGCCGGGCTGGCGGTGGTCGGCGACAACACCGCGCTGGCGGAAAAGCTGGGCTATCTGCAAAACGCGGTTGGCGGCGTTCTCGATCCGTTCAGCAGCTTCCTGACGCTGCGCGGTATTCGTACCCTGGCGCTGCGTATGGAGCGCCACAGCAGCAATGCGCTGCTGCTCGCCGAGTGGCTGGAGCAGCAGCCGCAGGTCGAAAAGGTCTGGTTCCCGTGGCTGGCCTCGCATCCGCATCATCAGCTGGCGCGCAGGCAGATG
Organism: Klebsiella sp. MBT K-1; assembly: GCF_002556465.1. Lineage (NCBI taxonomy): Bacteria > Pseudomonadati > Pseudomonadota > Gammaproteobacteria > Enterobacterales > Enterobacteriaceae > Klebsiella > Klebsiella sp. MBT K-1. The sequence goes on from NZ_PDEL01000007.1 coordinate 97,003, forward strand.
GCGCTTCCCGGCGGGATGATCTCCGTGGTGGTCAAAGGCGACGACGGCTACGCCGAGCGGATCATTCGTAAACTGAAGCTGTTTACCCTCGCGGAGAGCCTCGGCGGCGTGGAAAGCCTGGTGAGCCAGCCGTTTAGCATGACCCACGCGTCGATCCCGCTGGAGCAGCGGTTAGCCAACGGGATTACTCCGCAGCTGATTCGTCTGTCGGTAGGGATTGAAGATCCGCAGGATCTGATCGCCGACTGGCGCCACGCGCTGCGCGACTAAGCAGATTGCCCGGCGGCGGCTAACCTCTTGCCGGGCCGACAAGCCCCCCATCACATCAGGCCCGCCGCCCGGCAGAGAATTAAGCGGTCAGCCCGTTCTGGCGCTGCCCCTGCAAAAGATGCTCAACAAACCGCGTCAGCTTCGGCAGCGGGCGCAGATCCTGACGCCAGAGTAGATGAACCGGTCTCGGCTGCGGAGTATAAGCCTCCAGCACGCGCACCAGTTGGCCGCACTCGAGCGCATCCGCCAGCAGCACTTCCGGCTGCAGCAGCAGTCCGGCGCCGGCGATCGCCGCCGTTCGCAGCGCGTAGCCATCATTACAGCGCAGAACAGCATCGCGCTTCCAGCGGACGCCCTCCTCCGCGCCCGGCAGCTTCCACTCATTGCGCGCGGTCCACACCGTATGCGACAAACAGAGGTGATCGGCCAGGTCCGCAGGCGTTGTCGGCGTACCGTGGCGGGCTAAATACCCGGGCGCGGCGCAGATCGTCATCCGGTAGGGCGCGAGATACTTTGCCACCAGATCGTTATTGCGGATCTCGCCGATGCGGATCGCCAGATCGATACCTTCATCCACCAGATCGACCATCCGGTTGGTCAGACCCAGCTCCACGCGCACGTCGGGCCAGGCCTGGAGAAAAGTGGCGGCCAGCGGTGCGATCACGCAGGCGCCAAACGACGTCGGCGCGCTTACCCGCAGCGTCCCCGCGGGCGCGATCCGCAGCCTCTCCACCGCGCTTTCGGCGATTGAAACCTGCTCAAGGACGCGTTTCGCCTCGTCAAAATAGACCCGCCCGGCGTCGGTGAGGCTCTGGCGGCGGGTATTGCGCTCAAGAAGACGGGTATTAAGCTGCCGCTCGATCAGCGCGATATATTTCCCGACCATCACCGCCGACATATCGAGCCGCGATGCGGCTTCGCTAAAGCTTCCGCATTCCACCACCGCAATAAAGGTCTCCATCGCCCGCAGCTTATCCATATTGCAAACCTCAGGTTAGTAATCATTTAACTTTTAGCCAGTTTATCCGATATCTGTTTTATTAAAGAATAGCCTCTCACCCGAGAGAGGAACCTGCTATGAAAATCATCGTTATTGGCGCCAGCGGTACCGTTGGCCGCGCGGTTGCGCAAGAGTTAAGTCAGCGTCATGAGGTTATTCACGTCGGCCGCACTCAGGGCGACTATCAAGTGGATATCACCTCACAGCAAAGCGTAGAGAGCCTGTTTGAGAAAACCGGCCGGGTAGACGCGATTGTTTCCGCCACCGGTAATCTGTTCTTTGGCCCACTGGCAACCATGACCGACGGCGATTTCAACCAGGGCTTACAGGATAAGCTATTGGGGCAGATTCGCCTGGCGTTGACCGGCCAGCATTATCTGAACGATAGCGGATCTATTACGCTGATTAGCGGGATCGTCGCCCATGAGCCCATCGCTCAGGGCGTCAATGCCACCACCGTCAACGCCGGGCTGGAAGGATTCGTTCGCGCCGCCGCCTGCGAACTGCCGCGCGGAATACGCATTAACCTGATTAGCCCGACCGTATTAACGGAATCGGCGGCAGCCTACGACGGTTTCTTCCCCGGTTTTGCCAGCGTCCCCGCCGCCAGCGTGGCTCAGGCCTACCGCCGCAGCGTAGAAGGCATCCAGAACGGACGGATCTATAAGGTCGGCTACTAACCGGCCGCTGCGGGCTGGAATCCCCCTTCCGGCCCGCGACGGCGCTTACATCCTGTTCCATCAACAGTTACACTGGCCCTTCAATTTGCCTTTTTGAACCACTCATGTTGAAAAAACTCGCTTTTATTGCCCCGCTTTTGGCGCTTATCGCCCTGCTTATCTGGTGGTTCACGCCCCGCTACGCCGAAGAGGATGTCGCGTACTACCGCTCCGTCTTCTGCGCGATCGACCATCAGGACAGCCGCGCGTTTCTCCGCGATATGGAAAATATGATTGAAGGCGGCAATTCGGACTATGCGCTACATAAGACCCATTACGTGCCCGCCCTGGGCCAACGGATGCTGGACACCTGGCAGCAGCTCACGCCGGAAGAACAGAAAAGTATCAGTAAGGACCAGCAGCGCTGTCGCCAGCTGATGAGCGAAAAACAGCGTTCGCGCTAAGAATTCGCGCTGAGCAAAACGAAACGCTGGCAGGAAAGGTTAAGCAGAAATTATGTTTCAATTGGCTATTGGCGGCGGCAATCATCAATCTGACGCCGGATTGCCCTTATCATAAAAAGTAGTTGATCTGGTATCGACAAGCTCTTATTTTGCTTCTCAGTTTTTCAACGAGATGAAACTGATGCCTACTATTACAGCCAGTAGTATGAAAGAAGCAAAAGAGTTAATGAATTGCGGGAAGTACAAAGAAATCGTCCTCAATTTCGATATCGATGCTGACGATTTTTTCACCCTCGCCACATCCCAGTCAGCAACCAAAGTCACCATCACAGACAGAAATAATCGCTCATCGGTCAACGCAGAAAAATAATAAAAACCCCTGAGGCTATTCTTATGCTGTTAGCTATTGGTACCGTCGCTGTTGCTTTTCTTTCCGCATTGATGCTGATCTGGCTTGACGATCGCATTGCCGACCAGGATTAACGACCCGGGCCGACGATAAGCCGCAGAAGGCCCGCCTCTGTGTTTCTCTCGCCCGTAGCCAAAGGCTACGGGCGATTCAAAAACCCCGCCCAGGCCATTTTCACGTTACTCATTGCTGTTTTTCGCTCAACGGGCAGACCATGCATTCGCATGAAGATGGGGGGCTTAGAGAAGAGAACGGCAAGGAAGCCCCGCGCCGCCAACGGCGCAGAGCAGGGCGATTACAGCGACTTCGCCAGACGCTCGACGGCGGTCATCAGACCGTCTGCCGACACCGTAGAGTAGGAGAGACGCAGCGTGCGGGTATCCGGGTTATCGTTATAGAACGCTTCCCCAGGCACGTAGACTACGCCGTTTTCCAGCGTTTTCTTCATCCATTCCATGGTATCGAACGGATAACGGAAGCGAGCCCACAGGAACATACCGCCTTTAGGACGGCTAAACTCCAGATGCTCGCCAAGCTGCGATTCCAGCGCGTCGGCCAGCGCCACGCACTTCTTACGATAATCTTCGCGAATCAGGGCAATCTGGCTTTCCAGACGGTTCATGCTCAGGTATTCCGCGGTGATCACCTGCGAGAGCATGTTAGTGTGCAGATCCGCCGCCTGTTTGACGATCACCGTCTGCTGCGCCAGCCAGTCCGGCATGACGATCCAGCCAATACGCATCCCCGGCGCGAGGATCTTGGAGAAGGTGGAGGTATAAACCACCTGATCTTCACAGCCCAACTCAACCGCGTACTGATACAGCGGGCGGCGCACTTCGTCAGTGAAGCTGATTTCACCGTACGGATCGTCTTCAATGATGACGAAGTCGTGCTTTTTCGCCAGCTCTACCAGGCGGCGACGGCGCGCTTCGCTCAGGGTTTTCCCGCCGGGGTTGCCAAACGTCGGCACCAGGTAAACGGCTTTCACCCGGGTGGTTTCCAGCAGGTCGGCCAGTTGCTCCACCAGCATACCGTCATCATCGGTATCGACGCTGAGAATGTTCGCCTGCGCCAGTTGGAAGACCTGCAGCGCCGCCAGATAGGTCGGGCGCTCAACGACGATGGCATCGCCCGGATCGAGCAGCGTGCGGGCGACGATATCCAACGACTGCTGCGAACCGGAGGTGATATAGACATGGCTTGCCGGGCAGGCAACGCCGCGCGCCTGACACAGTTCGCTAACGGCCTGACGCAGCGGCGGATAACCTTCGGTCAACCCGTACTGAAACGCATCGTTAAAACGCCCGTTCATCACCTGCTGCACCGCCAGGTTCAGGCCTTCGGTATCAAAAAGCTCCGGAGCCGGAATGCCGCCGCCCAGGGAGATCACGCCGGGCAGTTTACTGTGCTTGAGGAGTTCGCGGACGGCGGAGGGCTTAAGTTCACCCGCGCGGGCGGCGAGTCGCCGATCGTGCATACTATTTTCCTTTTCTGTCTTGTTGTTGTGATGTTTTATCTATTTTTTACCGATAATTCTCCCGGTCGCACTATGCTCACTGGGGCTACGGGTTCGTATGTTCGGTAGCCCGGACAGATGCGCAGCATCGCCTCCGGGATATTCTTCAGCATCCTGCGGCCTTCCCCCGGGGGCGGCGCGATGCGCCTTGCCCGGGCTACAAATGCCGCAGGTGACGAGAACCGCAGCCCGAATAAGGCGCTCATCGCCGCAATCCGGGCCAAACTTAACGGCTATCTGTGTCTTTTAGCACGATTAACGGCTCAATATCGCTCTCTTTTTTAACCACCAGAGAATCATCTCCGCGCAGGCAGGTCCCGCCGTAGTTACCGCCGACGGTGAAGGTGCAAACCTGGATGTATTTGCCATCCACTTTTGGCAGGCACCACAGCTGCTGGTAGATATTTTTGCGGTCGAAAAACTGGCCGCTGGTTTTATCCAGCACTTCGTCCTGCGGGCCAATCAGGTCGATATTGTTGCCGCAGCGGCCTGAGATAGGCTTAACCGCATAGCCGCTTTCCGCCAGCTGCTCGTTGACCACAAAATCGGTATCCAGAAGATAGCGATGGTTGGGGAACAGCGACCACAGCACCGGCAAAATCGCCTTATTGCCGGGGATGACCGTCCACAGCGGCTCGAAGACTAATACTTCCGGGCGCAGCAGAACGTCTATCAGGCGAACTTCATTATTCGGGTGTCCGGTACGGATCGGCACCGCCGCGTACTCATCGGCGCTGACTTCCCGCACCTGCTCAATGGCGGTTTCCCATGCCCAGGTTTTCCAGACGCAGTTAACCAGACGACCGTCGGCGTCGATCAGCTGCCCGGCGGCATCCCAGCGCAGCTCATCAAGGCCAAACAGAATTTTGCTCTCGAAACCGGCCTGGGTCAGCGAACGCTGGATAAACTGCGCGTGGTAGTTCTCCTCCAGATCCTTATCCTGCATGATGTGCACGAAAGGACGCGCCCGGCTGTGCTTCCACGCCCCAGCCAGCTCATCCAGCAGGTTTTCCGCCGGGTTGTGGCCGGTGCCGTAGTAGCCCTGTTTCAGCCACTGTTCGAGGATCAGCCCGCCTTCGGTATGGCAGGACGCGGAGTCGGCGTTGTACTCATATACCTTCAGCCCGCGCTCATCCATACAGAAATCCATGCGGCCGGTAATCATATGATGGCGACGCCGCTGCCACGAGAGGCGCAGGCGCGGCCAGAGAATTTTCGGAATATCGAACAGCGCCAGCAGGCTGTCATCCTTCATCACCTTGTCGGTGGCGTGCAGGTACATCAGATGCAGCTCGTTGGTGGCCTTGATAAGCTCCTGCTCGGCGCTTTCGGTGATGGTGAAATACTGGTAAGGGTCTTTATTGATGACGTGGCCGTTGGCTTCCACGTAGGCTTTTTGCAGCGAATCTTTCTCGTTGAGCCAGTTGCCGCGGTATTGGCCTTTATTAGGCAGCCGCGCGCCTTTGATGGCCATCGCCTCACCCGGCAGCACCGGCTGCGGCAGGCTGTGCTCGGTATCGGCGGTTTGGATCATCCAGCCGAGGATTTCGGTATCGGCAAAGGTGTCTTTAATCGTGTAGATGCCGTTTTTCACTTCCAGCGTCAGCTCTCGGGTCCACTGCTGGCCCTGCGGCAGCGGCGAGTGAATCACGTTCTGCTCGGCAATCCTGACCTTATTGCCTACCAGTTGCGTAATCACCGCCACGTGGCCAGTGTGCTTAAACTCGCCGCCTTTCTGCCAGATCAGCAGCGAGCCGGCGATCGGCGGACGGCGGGAGCCGTTGGCGAACGCCTGCAGCGGCAGAATATTGTCGTTGACCACCTCGCGTAAAAAACGCAGGGAGAAGATTTCGTAGGCCATGCCGACATCGGTGAAAACAAAACCGTAGGTGAGGAACAGAAAACGGCGCGCGAACTCCACGCACTGCCATTTGTGCCCCATATACTCATTACCGATATAGCTGCGGAACGTGGCGTCATCCGGGTAATCTTGCGGATTTAAGCTACTGTAATTCGAAGAATAAATCGCCACGCCGCCCGGTGCGTAGCCTAAGAGTGTACCAAACGGGGCGTCACTGCTTGTCGAACCTTTGCTCATTTAGCCTGACCTCAAATTAATGCAGCCCGGGCAGTTGGCGAAACAAAACTCCCTCTTCTTATCCTGCCGCAGGCACTTACCAGACAGAGGTGGAGTGATGATACCACTCATTCGATTCGCTAATCGTGCCCTTAAGGAAAATAAGCCTGCGCCGCCGGGCAAAAGTGATATCGTTATTTGAGATAAAAAAAAACAGGAGTCGACAATGAGCACACCTTCGCATCTGACTGCCCAACCGCTGGTCTGGGGGCATGGCCCACGCACCTTTGAGGTGTTCCTCGAACCCACCTGCCCTTTCTCCGTGCGCGCCTTTAATAAGCTGGATGATCTGCTGGATGAAGTTGGCGCGGATAACGTGACGATCAAAATTCGTCTCCAGTCCCAGCCCTGGCATCTGTTTTCCGGCGTCATCGTGCGCTGCATTCTCGCCGCTTCCACCTTGCCGCACGGCCGGGAGCAGGCGCATAAGGTGCTTAAAGCCGTCGCCGACCACCGCGAAGAGTTTGAGTTTACCGACCACTGCAGCGGGCCAAACATGGACGCCACGCCGCAGCAGATTATCGAGCGTATCGAACGCTATAGCCACGTTTCGCTGGCTGCGGCGTTTGCCCGCCCGGAGCTGCAAAACGAGATCAAATGGCACAGCAAGTATGCCCGCCAGAACGGCATCCACGTGTCCCCGACCTTTATGGTTAACGGCCTGGTGCAGGCGGATCTCGGCAGCGGCGACGACGTCAGCGTATGGGCCGCGCGGATTCTGGCTTAGACCGGCGCACCGAAAGGTTAGCGCCACGACTTCAACACCTCACTAAAAAGGCAGATCAGCATGTCAGAGAATAACTACCAGCCACCTAAAGTGTGGGAATGGAAGCAAAACAACGGCGGCGCATTCGCCAATATCAACCGTCCCGTTTCCGGCGCAACGCACGATCGGGTGCTGCCGGTGGGCGCGCACCCGCTTCAGCTCTATTCGCTGGGGACGCCTAACGGGCAGAAGGTGACCATTATGCTGGAAGAACTGCTGGCATTAGGCGTCAGCGGCGCGGAATACGACGCCTGGCTGATTCGCATCGGCGAAGGCGACCAGTTCTCCAGCGGCTTTGTCGAGGTTAACCCGAACTCGAAAATCCCCGCGCTCCGCGACCACTCCACCACGCCGCCGACCCGCGTTTTTGAATCCGGCAGCATCCTGCTCTATCTGGCGGAAAAGTTCGGCTTCTTCCTGCCCAAAGATCCGGCAGGCCGCACTGAAACTCTCAACTGGCTGTTCTGGCTGCAGGGCTCGGCCCCGTTCCTCGGCGGCGGTTTTGGCCATTTCTTCAGCTATGCGCCGGTGAAAATCGAATACGCGATCGACCGCTTTACGATGGAAGCCAAACGCCAGCTTGACGTGCTCGACAAGCAGCTTGCCCGCGGCCGTTTTGTGGCAGGAGAGGAGTACACCATCGCCGACATGGCTATCTGGCCGTGGTACGGCAACGTGGTGCTGGGGAACGTTTACAACGCCGCCGAGTTCCTTGATGCCGGTAGCTATAAAAACGTGCTGCGCTGGGCGCAGGACGTCGGCAACCGCCCGGCCGTTCAGCGCGGACGTATGGTTAACCGCACCTCAGGCCCGCTCAACGAGCAGCTTCACGAGCGCCATGACGCCAGCGACTTCGACACGCAAACCGAAGATAAGCGCCAGGCGTAACGCTCTGGCCCACCGGAGGCGCCCACCTCCGGTTTTTAGCTTTCCAGCCGATAGCCCGCCATAAAGTAGCGCTGCGCGGTAGACGAATTTCCCTCTTTAAAGAAGTCCATCACCCAATCTCTTTCCAGACCGTAGCGACGGGTGAGGATCCCCGCTTCCCAGGCGCTAAGCTGGCGATCGCCGGTTTTTTCAAACATGCGGTGCGAGTAGCCAAGCACAAACCCGCGTTTATAGTCGGCGCAAAAGTTCGCCGCATGCGTAGCGGTATCAGCATAGGATGCCTGTAGCCCCGCCATTAAGCCTTTACCAAAATGATTTTCCATCGCGCCCTCCCCACCCAATCGCTATATATTAAATTATATAGCGATTTTTTAAGCGAGCGGTAGCGCTATTTCTGACGAGTTCGCTAACGTAAATACCGTTCAAACCATGCCAGCGTGCGTTGCCAGGCCAGGTCAGCCGCAGCCCGATCGTAGCGCGGCGTGGAATCATTATGAAAGCCGTGATTCACGCCCTGATAGAGATAGGCCTCGTAGACTTTATGGTGTTCTTTCAACGCCTGTTCATAGGCGGGCCAGCCTTCATTAATGCCGCTATCGAGTCCGGCGTAATGCAGCAGCAGCGGCGCTTTAATTTTATCGACCTCCTTCAATGGCGGCTGGCGGCCGTAAAACGGCACCGCGCAGGCCAGCTCAGGGATAGCCACCGCCGCCGCGTTGCTGACGCCGCCGCCGTAGCAAAAACCGGTGATACCGACCTTCCCCGTCGCCTGCGGATGCTTCGCCATAAACGCGACCGCCGCAAAGAAATCATTCATCAGCTTCACGGGATCGACTTTCTGCTGCAGCGCGCGGCCTTCATCATCATTCCCCGGATAGCCGCCGACGGAGCTCAGGCCATCCGGCGCCAGCGCGATATAGCCCGCTTTCGCCACCCGCCGGGCAACGTCTTCAATATAGGGATTCAGGCCGCGGTTCTCATGAACCACCACCACGGCAGGCGCTTTGTCGGCTATTTTCGCCGGCATCACCTGATAAGCCCGCACTTCGCCGTGGCCGTCAGGAGAAGGGTAGTGAATATACTCCGGACGGATATCCGGGTCGGTAAACGCCACCTGCTCCGCCAGAGCATAGTCGGGCTTCAGCAGGTTAAACAGCGCCAGCGCGGTCATCCCGCCGACGGTATATTTCCCCGCCAGCTGGAGAAACTCGCGTTTGCTGATTTTGCCGTGGGCGTAGTAGTCATAGTATTCGAGCAGCTGCTGCGGGAAATCTTTGGCCGTTAATCGCGTCATCACCCTGCCTCCGTTGTTAAGCGCCCTTTAAGCAAAGCAGAAGCCCGGACATACGCCAGCGCAGAAAAGCAGAAACGGGGAGTAAAAAGCCCAGCGGCCAACGCCGCCGGGAGAGAAGGGATCAGTGTTTCACTTTGGTCAGACGATCGAGGTAGCCCATCACAAAGGCTGACAGCACAAAGGTCAGGTGGATGATGACGTACCACATCAGCTTATTGTCCGGGACGTTTTTCGCATCCATAAACACCCGCAGCAGGTGAATAGAGGAGATCGCCACGATGGAGGCGGCCACCTTATTTTTCAGCGAAGTGGCGTCCATTTTGCCCAGCCAGCTGAGCTTCTCCTTACCTTCGTTGATATCCAGCTGCGAGACAAAATTTTCATAGCCGGAGAACATCACCATCACCAGCAGACCGCCCACCAGGGTCATATCCACCAGCGACAGCAGGGTCAGAATCATATCCGACTCACTGACGCTGAAAATATGCGGCAGTATGTGGAAGATCTCCTGAAAAAATTTGATCGTCAGCGCAATCAAACCGAGCGAAAGGCCAAAATAAACCGGCGCCAGCAGCCAGCGCGAGGCGTACATAGCATTTTCCAGAAAGCGTTCCATAAGATCCTGTCAGTTAACATAAACGACCGCCATTATACCGCAACAGGGTAACGTTATAGCAACAGTCGTCCAACAGGAGAGCGATTCGAGGAGATAAAAAAGGCTGGCGCAAGGCCAGCCTGGGAGATGAGTCGGTAAGGGGTTACTTGGCTTTGACGGTCTCTTCGCCCACCAGGCCAATCTTCAGATAGCCCGCCTGGTGCAGGGTATCCATGACCTTCATCATCGTCTCGTAGTCCACGGTTTTATCCGCGCGGAAGAAGACGGTGGTATCTTTCTTGCCTTCGGTCAGGGCATCCAGGGACGCAATCATGCTCTCTTCGGTGATGGGGTCATTACCGAGGAACATGGTTTTATCCGCCTTCACCGACAGGTAGATCGGTTTTTCCGGGCGCGGCTGCGGCTGGCTGGAAGAAGCCGGAAGATTCACCTTCACGTCTACGGTGGCCAGCGGCGCCGCCACCATAAAGATGATCAGCAGCACCAGCATGACGTCGATAAACGGCGTCACGTTGATGTCGTGCATTTCACCGTTATCATCGAGGTTTTCGTTAAAATGCATGGCCATAAAGCATCAACCTACGCGGAGTTTCTGGGCGGTACGCACCGGCTTAACGCCGCTGGCGCTCAGGTCCAGGTCACGGCTTTGCAGCAGCAGAACCTGGGCGGCGACATCGCCAAGTGAAGCTTTGTAGCTGGCAATCATACGGGCGAAAATGTTGTAGATGACCACCGCCGGAATCGCAGCGAACAGGCCAATTGCCGTAGCCAGCAGCGCTTCCGCGATGCCTGGCGCCACGACCGCCAGGTTGGTGGTCTGGGTCTGGGCAATACCGATAAAGCTGTTCATGATGCCCCAGACGGTACCAAACAAACCGACGAACGGGGAAATCGCGCCGATGGTCGCCAGATAACCGTTGCCGCGCCCCATGTAACGACCCACCGCCGCCACGCGACGCTCCAGTCGAAAACCGGTACGCTCTTTAATGCCTTCGTTATCTTCAGAACCTGCGGACAGCTCCAGCTCGTTCTGCGCTTCGTTGATCAGTTGGGAAGTCAGGCTTTTCGCCTCGAACGCGTTAGCGATATCGCTGGCCTGGTCGAGAGAGCGTGCTTCGGCAACCAGCTGCTGTTCACGCTTGAGGCGACGCTTGCTGGCCAGGATCTCTGCGCCTTTGCCGAAAAAGATAGCCCATGTGACCACCGACGCCAGAATCAGGCCGATCATCACTACCTTAACGACAATATCGGCATGATGATACATACCCCAAACGGAGAGATCCGCCTGCATCAAATTATTACCCACACTGTATCTCCAGGACGTAAATCACAAAAACTGCGCACAATAATATCAAAACGGCATCGAATTGATAGTGGTTCTCATTAGTATTTACACTGTGCAGTAAATCACGATTATTTTCCTTGCGCTTACGCAGTAAAAAAGTTGCTGACCCCGCCGTTGGTAAAATTTTTACCTGTATCCGCCGCGACCCGGTACATCAACGGGTATTCATGTTAGTTTAGACGTCCAGACGTATAAAAACAGGTTATCTGAACATGGCTGATAAACATCTTGATACTGCGCTGGTTCATGCCGGGCGCAGCAAAAAATACACCCAGGGCTCGGTAAACAGCGTCATTCAGCGCGCCTCATCGCTGGTTTTCGACACCGTCGAAGCGAAAAAACACGCCACCCGCAACCGCGCCAAAGGCGAGCTGTTCTACGGGCGTCGCGGGACGCTGACCCACTTTTCTCTCCAGGAAGCGATGTGCGAGCTGGAAGGCGGAGCCGGCTGCGCGCTCTTTCCCTGCGGCGCGGCGGCGGTCGCCAATACCATTCTGGCGTTTGTCGAGCAGGGCGACCATATTCTGGTGACCAACACCGCCTATGAACCTACCCAGGATTTCTGCACCAAAATCCTCGCCAAACTCGGCGTCACCACCGGCTGGTTCGACCCGCTCATCGGCGGCGATATCGCCCGTCTGGTACAGCCGAACACCCGCGTGGTGTTCCTCGAATCCCCCGGTTCCATCACCATGGAAGTTCATGATGTTCCGGCGATCGTTGCAGCGGTGCGCCGCGTCGCTCCAGAAGCCATCATTATGATCGACAACACCTGGGCGGCGGGGGTGCTGTTCAAAGCGCTGGAGTTTGGTATCGATATCTCCATTCAGGCCGGCACCAAATACCTGATCGGCCATTCCGACGCCATGGTCGGTACCGCCGTGTCCAATGAGCGCTGCTGGGCGCAGCTGCGCGAAAACGCCTATCTGATGGGGCAAATGGTGGATGCCGATACCGCCTATATGACCAGCCGCGGTCTGCGCACCCTGGCGGTGCGCCTGCGTCAGCACCATGAAAGCAGCCTGCAGATTGCCGAATGGCTGGCGCAGCATCCGCAGGTGGCCCGCGTGAACCACCCCGCTCTGCCCGGCAGCAAAGGCCATGAGTTCTGGCAGCGCGACTTCACCGGCAGCAGCGGCCTGTTCTCTTTCGTGCTCAATAAACGCCTGACCGACGCCGAATTGTCCGCTTATCTGGACCACTTCAGCTTGTTCAGCATGGCCTACTCCTGGGGCGGCTTTGAATCGCTGATTTTAGCCAATCAGCCGGAACACATTGCCGCAATCCGACCTGATGCTGAAGTTGATTTCAGCGGCACGCTGATCCGCCTGCATATCGGGTTAGAAAATGTTACCGATCTGCAGGATGATTTAGCGGCGGGCTTCGCGCGTATCGTGTAAAGTGACACTCAGTGGCAACAATAGCGGACGTTTTTTAGAAAAACGGCCGCTTTAGTTGCGCCCGGGATCAAGGTGCCCGAGCCTCTTCAGGAGTACACTAGACAAAAAACACGGTACCACTTAGGAAAGTCCATGGTTGTCATTCAAGAAATTGTCGCCGCGCTGTGGCAGCATGATTTTGCCGCGTTGGCAAACCCCCACGTTGTGGGCGTTGTATATCTGGTCATGTTCGCAACCCTGTTTCTGGAAAACGGTCTGCTGCCCGCCTCATTTTTACCGGGCGATAGCCTGCTGCTGCTCGCCGGGGCGCTGATCGCCAAAGGCGTAATGGACTTTGTACCCACGGTCGCCATTTTAACCGCCGCGGCCAGCCTCGGCTGCTGGCTGAGCTATATCCAGGGGCGCTGGCTGGGTAACACCGTCACGGTTAAGCGCTGGCTTGGGCATCTGCCGCATAAGTACCATCAGCGGGCAACCTGCATGTTTGACAAACACGGCCTGCTGGCGCTGCTGGCCGGGCGTTTTCTGGCGTTTGTTCGCACCCTGCTGCCCACCATGGCGGGCATTTCCGGGCTGCCAAACCGCCGCTTCCAGTTCTTCAACTGGCTGAGCGCGCTGCTGTGGGTTGGCGTGGTTACCGGCCTGGGCTATGCGCTGAGCATGATTCCCTTCGTTAAGCGTCATGAAGATCAGGTCATGACCTGCCTGATGATTTTGCCTATCGCGCTGCTGATCGCCGGGCTGCTCGGTACGGTTATCGTGGTGATTAAAAAGAAATACTGTAACGCCTGAGCGTTTCCAGGGCGGCGCGGATTCGCCGCCCTCACATCCCCTGAATCGTTCTGATTCGCGCCGCATCTTCCCCCGGCGTCATGCCGAAATAACGCTTAAACTCGCGGCTGAACTGCGACGCGCTTTCATACCCTACCCGCATCGCCGCCGCGCTGGCCTTCATACCATCGTGGATCATCAGCATGCGCGCTTTGTGCAGACGGTAGGTTTTCAGATACTGCAGCGGGGAGGTGCTGGTGACCGATTTAAAGTTATGATGGAACGCCGAGACGCTCATATTGGCTTCCGCCGCCAGCTGATCGACGCTGAGGTTTTCCGTGTACTGGCTTTCAATACGCTTCAGCACGCGGCTGATCAGGCTGAAGTGGGTCTGCCGGCTGACCAGCGCCAGCAGCGCCCCACCGCACGGCCCGGTCAGCACGTGATAAAGGATTTCGCGGATAATCTGTTTGCCCAGAATGCGCGCGTCCAGCGGGCGCTCCATCACATCCAGCAGGCGCTCCGCCGCGCACAGAATCTCTTCGGACAGCACCGCGGAGTTGATCCCGCTCGACGCCATGGACGGCTGAAACTGCTCATCTTCACCGATATCCATCAGCAGCTCTTGCAGCTGCAGAATATCGACGTTCAGCCGAATCCCCGCCAGCGGCACTTCCGGGGTGGCGAAGGTTTCGCATTCAAACGGTAGCGGTACCGTCAGCAGCAGATACTCATTGGTGTCATAGCGAAAGGTACGCTCATTAATGTAGCCAATTTTATGCCCGGAAAAGAGAAAAACGATCCCCGGCTGATACATGACCGGCGTCCGCGTCCCCGGCTGGGTACCGTACAGCAGGCGAATATCCGGCAGCAGACCATTAAGCATTTCTTCTTTATCTTTCAGCTGATTAACTTTATGCGTTAATAGCTGGCATATCTCAGCGCGGTTCATTTTTCGGGCCTCTGCGAACGTTTTTATACCTCCGTATTGTGCGCACTTGCGGCGCATTTCTCCAGCCCCAAGGAGAAATGGGCAAGACAACGGCAGGAATGTGCATTGAGGGGAACGGGCGACGGGAACACAATGTCCGTCATCTGACAGAGGGATTGTCTCTGTTGGCGGTTTTATCTATTTGAGGGCACCAGCCATGAATAATTTCGACCTACATACCCCAACCCGCATTCTGTTCGGTAAAGGCGCGATTGAAAATCTGCGCGATCAAATCCCGGCGGATGCTCGCGTGCTTGTCACCTACGGCGGCGGTAGCGTGAAAAAAACCGGCGTGCTTGATCAGGTTCTCAGTGCGCTGAACGGCATTGACGTCCGGGAATTTGGCGGCATCGAGCCCAACCCATCCTACGAAACGCTGATGAACGCGGTGAAAATCGCCCGTGATGAAAAGATCACGTTCCTGCTGGCGGTGGGCGGCGGTTCCGTTCTCGACGGCACCAAATTTATCGCCGCAGCGGCCCACTACAATGCCGACAGCGATCCGTGGGAAATCCTCGAAACCTACGGTAGCAAAGTGGCCAGCGCCATCCCGATGGGCTCCGTGTTGACGCTGCCGGCGACCGGTTCCGAATCCAATAAAGGCGCGGTCATCTCGCGCAAAACCACCGGCGACAAACGCGCGTTTATGTCCAGCCACGTCCAGCCGGTGTTCGCTATCCTGGATCCGGTTTACACCTACACCCTGCCACCGCGCCAGGTGGCTAACGGCGTAGTCGACGCATTTGTCCATACCGTTGAGCAGTACGTCACCTATCCGGTCGACGGCAAAATTCAGGACCGCTTCGCCGAAGGCATTCTGCTGACCCTGGTGGAAGATGGCCCGAAAGCGCTGAAAGAGCCAGAAAACTACGACGTACGCGCCAATATTATGTGGGCGGCCACCCAGGCGCTGAACGGCCTGATTGGCGCAGGCGTGCCGCAGGACTGGGCGACCCATATGCTCGGCCACGAGCTGACCGCCATGCACGGTCTCGATCACGCCCAGACCCTGGCTATCGTCCTGCCTGCGCTGTGGAATGAAAAACGCGACGTTAAACGCGCCAAGCTGCTGCAGTACGCCGCTCGCGTCTGGAACATCACCGAAGGTTCTGAAGAACAGCGTATCGATGCCGCCATCGCCGCAACGCGTGATTTCTTCGAACAGATGGGCGTCCCGACGCGCCTTTCCGCCTACGGTCTGGATGGCAGCTCTATCCCGGCGCTACTGGCGAAGCTGGAAGAGCACGGCATGACCCAACTGGGCGAAAACCAGGATATTACGCTGGACGTCAGCCGCCGTATTTACGAGGCTGCGCGCTAATCAACCTCCTCTCCGACGCGTAAACTCGCGCAAAGGAGAGGAGTTTAACTACCGTTTTTAGCTATTTCGTCCAGACTTAATGCTACCCCTCGGCGGATTTTATTCCGCTGAGTTCATTAACAGGAGGAAGGCATGACACATCCAACCGTTATAAAACTACACGACGGCAACCTGATGCCGCAGCTGGGGCTCGGCGTGTGGAAAGCAGGCAACGAGGAAGTCGTCTCCGCCATTCATAAGGCGCTGGAAGTCGGTTATCGCTCGTTTGACACCGCCGCCGTGTACCAGAATGAAACCGGCGTCGGCAACGCATTGAGCAGCGCAGGCGTCCCCCGCGATGAGCTGTTCGTCACCACGAAACTGTGGAATGACGATCAAAAGCAGCCCAAAGAAGCGCTGCAGGAAAGCCTGAAAAAACTGAAGCTCGACTATGTCGATTTATATTTAATTCACTGGCCGGTTCCGGCAACGAACCACTTCGTCGACGCCTGGAAAAGCTTAATTGAGCTGCAGCAGCAGGGGCTGGCAAAAAGCATCGGCGTGTGTAATTTCCAGGTTCATCATCTGCAAAAAATCATCGATGAAACCGGCGTCGCGCCGGTGATAAACCAGATTGAACTTCACCCGCTGATGCAGCAGCGTCAGCTTCACGCCTGGAATGCGACGCATAAAATTCAGACCGAGTCCTGGAGCCCGCTGGCGCAGGGCGGCGAAGGGGTATTCGATCAGAAAATTATTCGTCAACTGGCGGATAAATACGGTAAAACCCCGGCGCAGATCGTTATTCGCTGGCATCTGGACAGCGGCCTGGTGGTGATCCCGAAATCGGTGACGCCATCGCGCATTGCCGAGAATTTTAACGTCTGGGACTTCCGTCTTGATAAAGATGAATTAAGTGAAATCACTAAACTGGACCAGAACAAACGCCTGGGGCCAGACCCGGATCAGTTTGGCGGCTAAACCGTAAAAAAGCCGGATAGCGCTAGCGCTTATCCGGCCTGGAGATGTTTTGTAAGCCCGGCAGACGCTAGCGCCACCGGGCAATGCAGCCGAATTAACGACCGGCGACCTTACCGCGTTTTACGGGCTTCTTCGCCGTCGCCCCGCCGTTCGAGCGCTGGTGCACAATCGGCGTATGCTTGGTCAGCGCCGGACGGGTATGGCGATTCTGGCGACGCGCTTCACGCATTTCGTCGATCGTCGGCGCCGGTACCAGGCAATCGCGACGACTGCCAATCAGGTGCTTTTTACCCATGGTTTCCAGCGCCTGGCGGATCAGCGGCCAGTTGGCCGGATCGTGATAGCGCAGCAGCGCCTTGTGCAGGCGGCGCTGTTTGTCGCCCTTCGGCACCACCACATCTTCACTCTTATAGCCAATCTTACCCAGCGGGTTCTTACCGGTGTAATACATGGTGGTTGAGTTCGCCAGCGGCGACGGATAGAAGTTCTGCACCTGATCCAGACGGAAACGATGCTGCTTCAGCCACAGCGCCAGGTTCACCATATCTTCATCGCGCGTCCCCGGGTGTGCGGAGATAAAGTAAGGGATCAGATACTGCTCTTTACCGGCCTGTTTCGAATAGGTATCAAACAGCTCTTTAAAACGATCATAGCTGCCCATTCCCGGCTTCATCATCTTCGACAGCGGCCCCTCTTCCGTATGCTCCGGGGCAATCTTCAGATAGCCGCCGACGTGATGGGTGGCCAGCTCTTTGATATAGCGCGGGTCTTCAACGGCGATGTCGTAACGCACGCCGGACGCGATAAGGATCTTTTTGATGCCTTTCAGGTCACGGGCGCGGCGATAAAGATTAATCGTCGGTTCATGGTTAGTGTCCATATGCGGACAGATATCCGGGTAAACGCATGACAGGCGGCGGCAGGTCTGCTCGGCGCGCGGCGACTTGCAGCGCAGCATATACATGTTAGCCGTCGGACCGCCAAGATCGGAAATAATGCCGGTAAAGCCGGGGACCGTGTCGCGAATCGCTTCGATTTCATTGATGATCGAATCTTCGGAGCGGCTCTGAATGATACGGCCCTCATGCTCGGTAATCGAGCAGAAGGAACAGCCGCCAAAACAGCCGCGCATAATGTTAATCGAGAAGCGGATCATCTCGTAGGCCGGAATGCGGGCATCGCCGTATGAGGGATGCGGAACGCGCTTATACGGTAGGGCAAACACGCTATCCATCTCTTCGGTGGAAAGCGGAATAGCGGGCGGGTTAACCCAGATATAGCGCTCGCCGTGTTTCTGCATCAGCGCGCGGGCGCAGCCGGGGTTGGTTTCATGGTGCAGGATCCGCGACGCATGGGCGTAGAGCACCTTGTCGCCCTTCACCTTTTCAAAGGAAGGCAGCAGGACGTAGGTCTTCTCCCACGGCTTCGGACGCGGCGGCTGCACGGTGACGCGCTTCGCTTCCTGTTTTGGCGGTGCGACGGTTTTGTTATCCGCGCACGGCAGATCTTCACCGTACGGATGCGGGATTGGGTCGATTTTCCCCGGCTTATCCAGACGCGTGGAATCGACTCCGCTCCAGCCCGGCAGCGCCTCTTTCACCATGATGGCGGTGTTGCGAACGTCGCGAATTTGCCCGATAGGCTCGCCGGCGGCCAGACGGTGCGCCACTTCCACCAGCGGACGCTCGCCGTTGCCGAACATCAGCATATCGGCCTTAGAGTCCACCAGCACCGAGCGGCGCACGGTATCGGACCAGTAGTCATAGTGCGCGGTACGGCGCAGGCTGGCTTCGATGCCCCCGAGGATCACCGGGACATCTTTCCACGCCTCTTTGCAGCGCTGAGTGTAGACCAGCGTAGCGCGATCCGGGCGCTTGCCGGCCACGTTACCCGCCGTGTAAGCATCGTCATGGCGCAGCTTACGGTCAGCGGTGTAGCGGTTGATCATCGAGTCCATGTTACCGGCGGTGACGCCGAAGAACAGGTTCGGTTTACCCAGACGCATAAAGTCATCTTTGTTGTTCCAGTCCGGCTGGGAAATAATCCCCACGCGGAATCCCTGGGATTCCAGCATGCGTCCGCAGATCGCCATGCCGAAGCTCGGGTGATCGACATAGGCATCGCCGGTAACCAGAATAATGTCGCAGCTATCCCAGCCAAGTTGATCCATCTCTTCTCGCGACATCGGCAAGAACGGCGCGGGGCCAAAGCAGGCGGCCCAGTACTGCGGCCAGGAGAAAAGGTCACGATCCGGTTGGATCAGGGATATTGCGCTCATATTGCTTCCGGGGAAATGATAAAAAAATAATCAAAAAGGGCGGCGATTATAAGCCGGAACGATGGAAGAAATGAAGGAGGTTTTTCCGATCCCGGCCAGCAGGGGCCGGGACAGAACACATTACGGCGCCGGATTCACCAGAATCTGGCCAATAGAGCCCCGGTCGGCAAGCTCCAGCGTCTGACTTAAGTACTGGAACGGGAAGTGCGGCCAGGAGGGCTGATTGTAATAGACCAGCAGCTCAACCTGGCCATCGATCCAGACGGTATCCTTCCAGCCGCGATCTTCCGGGAACGGCGCGGAGCCGTTGACGTTACGCACCTGGAACATGACGCCTTCAATATGGAACGACTGCGGCCGGTCGGCGCGCACCGTCCAGCGCTCCCAGGTTCCCTGCTGCGCCGTAATATCGATACGCTGCGGATCCCACAGCTGACCGTTAATACCCGGATCGTCGCCAAGCGTGATATCGCGGCTGCGAATCGCCGCGCCGGCCAGAATTTCCGTCGGCAGCAAACGCACGGGCAGGCTATCGGTCACCAGCGGCAGCAGGCCCGTCGGGCGCAGCGTCAGAATCAGCGTGGAAATCAGGATGCTCGACGGTTCGAAAAAGCCGCGAATACGATCGACGATGCTGGCCGCTTCCCCGCAGGTGATCGACACTTCATCGCCGTTGGTCATATCGACCAGAATTTCACGACGCTCGCCCGGCGCCAGCGACAGCTGCTTCAGCGAAACCGGCGCCGGCAGCAGCCCCTGATCGCCGGAAATCACGTGCAGCAATCGACCATCGCTCATCTGCAGTTGATAGCGACGGGAGTTGGACGCATTCAGCAGGCGCAGGCGCACCCAGCCGCGCGACACTTCCACGAAAGGCCCCTGAACGCCGTTCACCAGCAGCGTATCGCCAACGAACCCTCCGCTACCGGGCTCGCTATACTCAGGCGTACCGAAGTTATCCAGACGCTTGTCCTGAATAATCACCGGGAAATCATCCACGCCGTAGTGATTGGGGATCGGCAGATTTTTACTGACATCATCTTCCACCAGCCACATCCCGGCCAGGCCGTTATAGACCTGTTTTGCCATATGGTTTGGCGTGTTGGCCTGATACCACAGCGTCGCCGCGCTTTGGCGGATTGGTAGTACCGGAGCCCAGTCGGCGTTGGCGGACATCATGCGCGCGGCGCCGCCAATCAGCGGACCGGGGACCTGCAGACCGCGGATGGTCATCGCGACGTTTTCCGTCAGGCGGTTGCTGTAAATCAGCTTCACATCGTCGCCGTTCCAGACACGAATAGTTGGCCCCATATAGCGGCCGTTAATCCCCCACACCGATGCGCGGGTTCCGGGCGTAAACGACCAGTGCGCTCGCTGTAGCGTCAAAAATAGCGGCTGCCCGCGGCGGGACTCCAGCAGAGGAGGGATCGGCAGCGCAGGCTGCTGACCAGCGGCCTGTGCCTTCAGCGGCGCGGCGCCTGCGCACAGCGCTACGCCTGAAGCCTTAATGAACTGACGCCGACTGAGTGACATATTTACTCCATGAAATACTGACTAATTAACAAGGGAATTCGTTTCCCGCCAGCAATACGCGCGCGGTTCGCGGCGTTTCCTGTGTTATTTCTTTGCGGCCGCTTCGCGTTCGGCAACTTCTTTATCCAGCTCAGCGATTTTAGCGGACATCAGCTCGCGACAGTGTGTCGCCAGCGCGCGAACGCCCTCTTTTCCATACTGGCTGGTGTCTACCGGCGGCAGCATTTCTACAATCACCAGACCGTTATTCAGGCGATTGAGATTAATTTTATTCGATGTATTAGACACGCACACCGGAATAATGGGCACGCCAGCCGCGACAGCCGCATGAAAAGCGCCGGTTTTAAAAGGCAGCAGACCGCGACCGCGGCTGCGGGTCCCTTCCGGAAACATCCAAAAAGAGATATTGCGCTTTTTAAACGCGTTCACGACTTCGGCAATAGTGCCGTGCGCTTTTGCCCGGTTATTGCGGTCAATCAGCAGGTTCCCCGTGAGCCAGTAGAGCTGGCCGAAAAATGGGATCCACGCCAGGCTCTTTTTACCCACGGTAACGGTCGGCGGCTGCACGATATTTGATGCCGTCACCATATCATAGTTATTCTGGTGGTTAGCGATATAGATGGCGTTGCCGTAGCTTTCCGCATCGGCCGGCTTGCGCAGCTCGACTTTCAGGCCGAAAACCGGCGACAGTTTGCCAAACAGGTGACCGAAGGTGGCGACGTGCTTAGGATTACGCGGACTGAACAGACAATAAATACAGCCGAAGATGCAGACCAGAATACAATAGATGACAACGATAATTAGTCGAAAAATAAATAGCATAGCTACCTCTAAAACCCAAACCGCTTAGAATTATACTCGCTGTTTCGCAGATTGCAGGCATCGGGCATCATTGCAAAGCGCGTTAAGCACCCGAACGATGCTGGCGGATATTGTTAATCGCAATGCCTGAATAAACAACGATTTTGCGGTAAATATTAACCTCCCCCGCCGAACTGCGAGGGAGGGTCATCCTACTCTTCGCTATCGCCCGCGGAGGCGCGACGCGGTGAATCAATCTCCACCCGGTCGATCTTCTGCAGTCCGCGCATCAGAGAGCCGCGGCGGCCGCGCTCGCCGGTGACTTTTTGCAGCTCTTCCGGACGGAGTTTGATTTTCCGTTTGCCGACGTGAATCGTCAGCGTACTTTGCGGCGGCAGGACAAACAGATGCGCCAGGCCATCCTGGCCCGCAGCCGCTTCCGCCGACGGGATGTTGATAATCTTGTTGCCTTTGCCCTTCGACAGCTGCGGCAGGTCGCTGACCGGGAACATCAGCATGCGGCCGGCGGCGGTAATGGCCAGCAGCATATCGGACTCGTCCTCAATCACCAGCGGCGGCATCACGTGGGCGTTATCCGGAAGGCTAATCAACGTCTTACCAGCGCGATTGCGCGCAACCAGATCGTTGAAAGTACAAATAAACCCGTAGCCTGCGTCGGAAGCCAGCAGCAGTTTTTGATCATCGGCCTCCATCAGCATATGTTCCACCGTCGCCCCCGGCGGCAGCGTCAGCTTACCGGTGAGCGGCTCGCCCTGCCCGCGTGCGGACGGCAGGGTGATCGGATCAATCGCGTAGCTGCGCCCGGTGGTGTCAATGAAGACCACCGGCTGATTGCTCTTCCCTTTCACTGCGGCTTTGAAACTGTCGCCCGCTTTATAGTTCAGCCCCGGCGCGTCGATATCATGACCTTTGGCGCTACGAACCCAGCCGCTCTGCGACAGAACGATAGTGACCGGCTCGGACGGCAGCATATCGTGCTCGCTCATCGCTTTCGCTTCTTCACGCTCGCGCAGCGGCGAACGGCGATCGTCGCCGTAGGCGTCAGCGTCGGCCTGCAGTTCTTTCTTCAGCAGGTTATTCATCTTGCGTTCTGAAGCCAGAATGGCCTGCAGATGGTCGCGTTCTTTTTCCAGCTCGCTTTGTTCACCGCGGATCTTCATCTCTTCCAGTCGGGCGAGATGGCGCAGTTTTAACTCCAGAATCGCTTCCGCCTGGGTTTCGCTGATGCCGAAGCGCGACATCAGGGCCGGTTTCGGCTCATCTTCGTGGCGGATAATTTCGATAACTTCATCGATATTCAGAAACGCCACCAGCAAACCTTCCAGGATATGCAGGCGCTTGAGGACTTTTTCCAGACGGTAGCTGAGACGACGGCGTACGGTATCGCGACGGAAAGTCAGCCATTCCGAGAGGATTTCCAGCAGGTTTTTTACCGCCGGACGGTTATCGAGACCGATCATATTCAGGTTGATACGGTAGCTCTTTTCCAGATCGGTCGTCGCGAACAGGTGGTTCATCACCTGCTCCATATCCACGCGGTTAGAACGCGGGACAATCACCAGGCGAGTCGGGTTTTCGTGATCCGATTCGTCGCGCAGGTCATCCACCATCGGCAGCTTTTTATTGCGCATCTGGGCGGCGATCTGCTCCAGCACGCGGGCGCCGGAAACCTGATGCGGCAGGGCGCTGATCACCACCGCGCCGTCTTCTTTCGTCCACACCGCGCGCATACGCACCGAACCGCGGCCATTCTGGTAGATTTTACGGATCTCGGCGCGGGGGGTAATGATTTCCGCTTCGGTCGGATAATCCGGCCCCTGTACGATATCCAGCAGATCGTCGAGCGACGTCTGCGGTTTTTCAATCAGGGTAATGGCAGCCTGAGCGACTTCACGCAAGTTGTGCGGCGGAATATCCGTCGCCATGCCGACGGCGATGCCGGTAGTGCCGTTGAGCAGAATATTGGGCAGGCGCGCAGGCAGCATTTTCGGCTCCTGCAGGGTGCCGTCAAAGTTCGGTACCCAGTCAACGGTGCCCTGCCCCAGTTCGCTCAGCAGCAGTTCAGCATACTTCGACAAACGGGATTCGGTATAACGCATCGCGGCGAAGGATTTAGGATCGTCCGGCGCCCCCCAGTTCCCCTGACCGTCGACCAGCGGATAGCGGTAAGAGAAGGGTTGCGCCATCAGCACCATGGCTTCATAACACGCGCTATCGCCGTGCGGATGGTATTTACCCAGAACGTCGCCGACGGTGCGGGCGGACTTTTTGAATTTGGCGCTGGCGTTCAGACCCAGTTCAGACATCGCATAGACGATGCGACGCTGGACCGGCTTCAGGCCATCGCCAATAAACGGCAGCGCCCTGTCCATGATGACGTACATGGAGTAGTTAAGGTAGGCGTTTTCCGTAAATTCATGCAGCGCGAGGCGCTCTGCCATATCGCTCATTAATCGTGAATCCTCAATCTGCGTACCGGCCGTTCGGACGGCAAAACTACCGGCGATAATACCCTATCTGACGCCCTGAGTCACAGGGCGTTAGGCCGGTTGAGGATCCCTGATTCACGGGTTATGCCCCGACATGAGATCGGGGCCAAATATTATTGCGCGATTTTACGAATCTGCTTTACGTCGATTTCCACAGAGTTCCAGTCTTTATCGACTTCACCCTGAATCTCTACCGTGTCCTGCGGGGTTACGGTCACGCCGTTCCAGCGCTTATGATCGATATCGACGTTCACGATGCCGGAGCTGTCCTGGAATTTATACAGGTCGTCGGAAATACGCTCCACGATTTTACCGCGCAGGGTCACCCAGGTATCGTCACGCAGGGTTTTCGCATTGGCGACCGTTGTTACGCTCCCGTTCGGGCCAATGAACCCGCCGTTTTGCGTGGTCGTCTGGCTGGTTGGCGCGGATCCAGGTCCGGAAAATCCGCCCTGCTCAGCGGCCAGTACCGGCATGGAAACTAAGGCGATGATAGCGGTCATTGCGGCGATTTTCTTCATGATGTGTTCTCCCTTTGTGTTTATATCGTCACTATTACACCGGGCAAAACTTAACAACTTCTTAAGCGGAAAAAATAATTTTTTTTCCTGTACAGCGCGCGCCGCGACGCGCTTTACTGCTGGAATAGCCGAGGGACACAGGAGCAGGAGAATGCGCATTTTACTGGTGGAAGACGACAAACTGATCGGTGACGGCCTCAAAACCGGACTGGCCAAACTGGGCTTCAGCGTCGACTGGTTTACCCGCGGCGAGGAAGGCAAAGCCGCGCTGTACAACGCCCCGTACGACGCCATTGTCCTGGACCTGACGCTCCCCGGTATCGATGGGCTGGATATTCTGCGCGAATGGCGCGACAAAGGCCGCCACGAACCGGTACTGATCCTGACCGCCCGCGACGCGCTCAGCCAGCGTGTCGAAGGGCTTCGGCTCGGCGCCGATGACTATCTTTGCAAACCTTTCGCGCTGGTTGAAGTTGCCGCGCGCCTGGAAGCGCTGATGCGCCGCGCCCACGGCCAAAGCAGCAGCGAACTGCGGCACGGCAATGTGGTCCTCGATCCAGGCCGACTCACAACCACCCTGAACGGCGAGAGCCTGGCGCTCAAGCCAAAGGAGTTTGCTCTGCTGGAGCTGCTGATGCGCAATGCCGGACGCGTGCTGCCGCGTAAGCTTATTGAAGAAAAGCTCTATAGCTGGGATGACGACGTCTCCAGCAACGCCATAGAAGTGCACGTCCATCATCTGCGCCGTAAGCTCGGCAGCGCTTTCATTCGTACCGTACACGGCATCGGCTATACCCTGGGGGACGCATGAAGCGGCTGGGAAAACTGAGCCTGCGGGTCCGCCTGACGCTGCTTTTTTTGCTGCTGACCAGCGCCGCCTGGGGCATGGCCAGCTTTGTGGCCTGGCAACAGACCACCGACAAGCTGGATAAGCTGTTCGATACGCAGCAGCTGCTTTTCGCCCGCCGCCTAAGCGCGATGAATTTCGACGAGCTGCATACTCTCGCGCCGCAGGTGCGGACGAAGAAAAAGGTCAAGCACGGCCATCTCGACGACGATGCGCTGGCTTTCGCTATCTTTACGACCGACGGCAAAATGGTGCTTAACGATGGCGAAAATGGCCAGGATATCCTGTGGGGTAACGACCGGGAGGGGTTCAGCGACGGCTATCTGCGCGGCGACGATGACGAGTGGCGCTTTCTGTGGCTCACCACCCGCGACGGGCGCCATCGTATCGTCGTCGGCCAGGAGTGGGATTACCGCCGCGAGATGGCGCTGGATATCGTCACCTCACAGCTTACGCCCTGGCTGGTGGCGCTGCCGCTGATGTTTTTACTGCTCATCGTGCTGTTAAGCCGGGAACTGGCGCCGCTGAAAAAGCTGGCCACCACGCTGCGCACCCGGGCGCCGGATTCCGCCGAAACGCTAAATAGCGACAACGTGCCTAATGAGGTCCGTCCGCTGGTCGACGCGCTAAATCAGCTCTTTACCCGGACGCACGACACCATGATCCGCGAGCGTCGCTTCACCTCCGATGCCGCCCACGAACTGCGCAGCCCGCTGGCGGCGCTGAAGGTGCAGACTGAAGTGGCCCAGCTCTCGCTGGACGATCCGCAAGGGCTGGATAAAGCGCTGGAGCAGCTCCATCAGGGTATCGATCGCGCAACCCGCCTGGTCGACCAGCTACTGACTCTATCGCGCCTGGATTCGCTGGCGCAGCTGGATGATGTTCAAACGATCGCTCTTGATGAACTGCTCCAGTCGGCGGTCATGGAGATGTACCACCCGGCGCAGCTGGCCGGAGTTGAGCTGCGCCTGCACCTGAACGCAAAGAGCATCATGCGCACCGGGCAGCCGCTGCTGCTAAGCCTGCTGGTGCGCAATCTTTTAGATAACGCCGTGCGCTACAGCCCCGCCGGAAGCCAGGTCGACATCACCCTGGATGCCGGTGAATTCCGCGTACGCGACAACGGCCCGGGCATCAGCGCCGAGGCCCTGACGCGCGTCGGCGAGCGCTTTTATCGTCCTCCTGGCCAGGAGCAGCCCGGCAGCGGCCTCGGGCTCTCCATCGTCAAACGTATCGCCGCGCTGCACGGGATGACGGCAAGTTTCGGCAACGCCCGGGACGGCGGATTCGAGGCGCGCATTCGCTGGTAGCGGCATTATTGCTATAAAAGCAAAAGACTTTGCACATTTTGCTCATTTTACCGCTCTGCCCGACGGGGTAAAATTAACCACAAAATTGAAAAGTTGAGGATAAAAAATGAGCAACATCCTGATTATTAATGGCGCAAAAAAGTTCGGCCACTCTAACGGCCAGCTGAACGACACCCTGACTGAAGTCGCGGAAACCTATCTGCGCGACCTCGGGCATGATGTTAAAGTGGTCCGCGCCGATAGCGACTACGACGTGAAAACCGAAGTGCAAAACTTCCTGTGGGCCGATTCCGTTATCTGGCAAATGCCGGGCTGGTGGATGGGCGCGCCGTGGACGGTGAAAAAGTACATCGATGACGTCTTTACCGAAGGTCACGGCGCGCTGTATGCCAGCGATGGCCGCACCCGCTCCGATGCCAGTAAGAAATATGGCTCCGGCGGCCTGATTCAGGGCAAAAAATATATGCTGTCCCTGACCTGGAACGCGCCGATGGAAGCCTTCACCGAGAAAGATCAGTTCTTCCACGGCGTTGGCGTCGATGGCGTTTACCTGCCGTTCCATAAGGCCAACCAGTTCCTCGGGATGAGCGCCCTGCCGACCTTCATCGCCAACGATGTGATCAAAATGCCCGATGTTCCGCGTTATACGGCAGAATATCGCAAGCATCTGGCTGAAATTTTTGGTTAACTGTAATGAGTTATGAAAAGACGACAAGCGCGGCTAACCGAGCGGCGGCTTGAAGTATGATGAGAATAGACAGAAGGAGTTGAGTTAACCATGTTGACAGTGATCGCTGAAATTCGCACTCGTCCGGGCCAACACCACCGCCAGGCGGTGCTGGATCAGTTCGCAAAAATTACCCCGACCGTTCTCCAGGAAGAGGGCTGCCACGGCTATGCGCCGCTGGTGGATCACGCCGCTGGCGTCAGTTTTCAGACCACCTCGCCGGACTCAATTGTGATGGTCGAGCAGTGGGAAAGCGTCGCGCATCTTGAAGCGCACCTGCAGACCCCGCACATGAAAGCCTACAGCGAAGCCGTGAAAGGCGACGTGCTGGAGATGAGCATTCGTATTCTGGAAGCGGGCATTTAAGCAACGCTGGCCGCCCGGTAAGCGCACGCTACCGGGCAATAGCGTTACCAGTACAGTTTCCAGTTCTGCGTCATGCGCATCAGCGCTTCAACGTAAAAATAGTCCCCCCAGCTACAGCACTCATCGACGCCTTTATTACTCGCCAGATGGTAGACCGAGTGCTTGAGTAAACCATTACCCTTGTCACTTTTTGCCATCAGATAGCCCTTCGTTAGCGAGGCCATTATCGCCATCGCCCACTGTTGATAGCGTTCGCGATCCGGGTCGGTCGTTGGCAACTGCTTAACCAACTCCAGCAGACCGCATACGGCGATAGCAGCCGAAGAAGAGTCTCGCAGCGCATCGGTGTTTATCAGCGCCAGATCCCAATGACAGACATAGTCCTCTGGCAGGCGGTTGAGGAAATAGTTGGCCAGTTTTTTTGCCAGGCCGACCAGCGCCCTGTCGCCGGTATAGATATAGCTGAGCAGAAAACCATAAATTCCCCACGCCTGGCCGCGGGACCAGCAGGAATCATCGGCATAACCCTGCTGAGTATTCCCATAGCGCGGCTTCCCGCTGACAACATCCATATAATAGGTGTGCCAGGTCGAAGCATCTTCACGTACCAGAAAAGCCGCCGATTGCCTGACGTGCGCCAGAGCCGCATCCCTGAAGCGCGGGTCGCCCGTTTGCTCGCTTGCCCAATAAAGCAGCGGCAGATTCATCGTGCAGTCAATAATCATCCGCCCGGCCTGGGCGGGATCGTTGAGATCGCCCCAGGCCTGAATAATCTGCGCCTTCGCGTGAAAGCGCTCCAACAGAGCCTCCGCCGCCATCAGCGAGAACCCGCGCGCGTCGCGATTACCGGTTAAACGCCAGGCCGCCACGCAGGAAAGCGTGTAGAGAAAGCCCAAATCATGCGTATTGGTGTCGTGACGCCCTGCAATACGCAGACCGAAAGTCCGCACGTTTTTCTCCGCCATCTGACGAAACTTATCTTCACCGCTCATCTCCCACGCCAGCCATAGCTGTCCGGTCCAAAAACTGGTCGTCCACTCGACGTTTTCAGTCAACGGATAATAACCTTCGACGCAGGTCTCAGCGGGAAATTGTTCACCGAATTCCGTTAAATGACGGCCAATCAGTTCAAGGACATCTTCACGCGCCCGCTTCATTTCTTCCCGGAAGCAATCCATTGAGATCGGCTCGCCGGGGAAATCGCGCAATGGTTCCTCTACGATATTATTTAACATATTTCGGTTCCTTATCGCTTAGCTTATTTTGATGCGTTATTTTCTGAAACATTGAGGGTGGCAGAGCTGCGCCGTTTACTCTGGCATGACGATAAGGTAAATGCCGATATCACGGTAAAAACCAGCGCAATCATGCCCATAATAATATACGTTTTCTCAAACCCGATACGATCGTACATAAACCCGGCAGGTGACGAGACGACCACATTACCAACATATAACATCGCCTGATAACCTAACAAATACATCGTTGCATTAACGCGTTTGTCAAAGTGCTCGGCGATATACTTAAATACTGAAACCAACAGCAGGCATATTTCCAGGCCATACAATGGTTTTAATAGCGAAATCAACAGATGGGAATCACACAGGCCAGAAATCACCAACCTGGCGCCTACCAGCAGGCCAACAATTAATAATCCACGTTTTGCGCCAATGTAGTTAACAAAGAATGGAATGACCATATACATAATAAATTCCATCCCGGACTGTACCGTTCCCAGATAACCAAAAATGGCGTTGCCTTTATGGACATCGGCAAAGAACGTGACAAAATAGCGCGAAAACTGCTGCTCCGCGATAAACATCATCCACGCCACCCCGGCCACGTACAGGCAGAATGCCCAGAATTTACGGTTA
This sequence comes from Klebsiella sp. MBT K-1, assembly GCF_002556465.1. Classification (NCBI taxonomy): domain Bacteria; kingdom Pseudomonadati; phylum Pseudomonadota; class Gammaproteobacteria; order Enterobacterales; family Enterobacteriaceae; genus Klebsiella; species Klebsiella sp. MBT K-1. The sequence goes on from NZ_PDEL01000007.1 coordinate 126,577, forward strand.
CGCAGAAGGGTATAAACATCCGCCGGAGAAATTTTATCTTTGACCAGCACCTGCGCGGCGTTCTCCGCATTTTCGTTGACTTTCAGGCTTAATAAAACGGCCAGCATCACTATCGACGTGACGCTTCCCAGGATAAAGTTATACGCTGGCGAGAGGTTAAACAGCAGGCCAGAGAAAGAAGACGCTACCGCCCATCCGAGCGATCCCCACATGCGAATTTGCCCAAACTCCATATTGTTCAGACGGCTGTAACGGTCGGTATAGGATTCACAGGCCGCGACGCCCGCATACCAGGCGAAGCTTAAATAGATCGCACCGACAATAATACCCAGCATCGTCTTGGTTAACAGTAGCGGCTGATAAACATAAATAAAAAAAGGCGCCATTAATGCCGACATCAGCACCACAAAATAGAGCAGATATTTACTCATCCCTATTTTATCAAGTATATAGCCATAAATGGGTTTAAGAACAACTGAAAATACGCCATTTACGGCAAAGACGGTGCCAATAACCGCGCCGCTTAGATTCGCTTTTTGCCCTAACCATATGGCGAGCAGGCCAATACTGGCAGACCAGGTGAAAAAATACAGAAAAATGAAGGCGCTTATTTTGTAATACTCAACTTTGTTATTCGTATAGGTACTTTCCATACTATCCTCAGCGAAAGCATGTAAAAAATCGAATAATGAGTTGCCGGGCGTTAGCCCGACCGCGTTTAAAAATAAATAGTTTGCTGGGTTTCTTTTTGGCTATCCATAATAATAAAGCGGCGATCTTGTCGAATGAGTAACGGCATATCGGCAAAAACTTTATTTATCTCAGCGCTGGCGATAACCGCACAGGCCAACCAATGTTCGCCAGGAGCCAGCTCGGTGGATAAAGTGGGAATGGCCGCGCAGGGCGCAAACATAATACTGCTATTGGGCGGCGTGATAACGGCCTCGCCCTGCCTGGCGATGCCGGGAGCAAGATTGGCTATCATGCTGCTCCCATTGCTGGCCAGAATCAGGCTGCTGCCGGCCTCCAGGCAGGGCTCCGCCTTCAGTACCGCAAAGCCCCCCTCCACGGACTGTAGCCGTCGAGCGCTGGCAATGTGGTGTACCCGAACGTGCCAGTCGCCGCAGGGGATAAGCCAGGTGCGGATATGTACGTCTGACCACGGCGACCAGCGGCAGAAAATCGCGTTCTCCGCTACCGTCACTTCCTCGCATTCGCGCCGTCCGCGCCAGTAATTATCGTTGTCAGATAGCAGGAGCATCGAGTCGCAGGCGGCATGCTTAAGGCCATACCGCCCCCGCTCAAGGGTAAAACCAAAGCGGCTGGAGTAGGCAAACCGGGTATATTTGGCTTCGGTATTGACGTAATTATTTAACTCCAGCTGGCCCGACGTCAGCATCGTTACATGGCGAGAATGGCGATCGTGCTGCAAAATTTGCGCCGCTTGGGGTATCACGCGCACCTTAGCCAGCGGCGGCAGCGGTAACTCTTCCGCTAGCCAAAAATCATGATCTGCCGGTAACGCCAGAATCAGGAAAACCTTCAGCGCCCAGTAAGGGGACCCGGGCGAATTATAGTCCTCGCACATCGCCAGATTGGGATAGGCAAAACCCAGCGTCAGAATACCGTCGCGATCGAAAATCGGCTGCTGCTGCCACCAGCGTAAATGGCGTAGGATCAGTCCTTTCACCACGCCAGGAGAAAATTCGTCCACCCCGGAAAACGCCACCGCGCTCCAGAAGGCAATCATGGCGAAACGATAGGTCAGACTGCGCCCAAAGGGTACGGATGAACCATCCGCCGCCGACATATAGATAAAATCCCGGGCAAACAAACGGGAGCGTTCGCGTAACGTGGCGGCCCGCTCTGCATCATCCGGACTCAGGGTGGCGTACAGTAGGCCGTAAAAATGAAAAGCCATAGAGATGTAGTAATCTTTTGGCCGCCCCGGCCCATCGGAGTACCATCCTTCGCCCAAATAGTAGGCTTCCATCATCGCAAACCGGCGATCGATGGCGGCCTGATCGAAGGCTAATCCCGCGCGCTTAAACCCAAGCTGAACGATAATAGCGAAATAGTTCCAGTTGCTGTCGGGCATCTGCGCATCGGTGATTTGATTCAGCCAGCGGTGGAAATTCGCCAGTTCCTTTTCGCTGAATACATCCGTCAGGCGCGTCTGCAGTAACGCCAGGCCCAGACCGTAGGCCGCCATCTCCACCAGCCGCTGATCGTATGGCCCCGTATCGCCCCAATACTGTGGGCTATCGGGATCGGTACCTAGCTTAATCGCCTGGATATATTTCTCAGCAAAAGGCGTCTCTTCACCGCCCGCCCACAGCGGAAATAGCCCCCATAGCGCTCTGGATAACCCCTCCATACCGGCAATATTCGTATCATAATGCGCGCAGGTATCGCCGAGCGTGAACTGCGCCTGACCGGCCGGAAATTGGGCGTCGAGCGCGCTCAGCATCGTTGTAACAGCGCGAATAACGTCGTCACGCGATGACAATGGATTTGATTTTTCTTTCGTTGCCGACCACATAGCTCCCCCCTGATTTAATGGGCAAAGCATAGTGAATCGCCGGGGATGAGAAATGTTACCTCAGTCACACCGGCAGGATAAAAATAAAACAGCAATTGATAAAATTTAAAAAGGTAGTTTATAAAACGAATAATCCCTGCAAAAGTTTAAATTTATTGCACTATGGCGCAGACCTTAAATGAAGAACGTCTGGAACTGATAACCCTCAATGACGCAACGGCGTCGTTTAGCCGGTTATTCGCCAATACGGTCCGCTATCATCACTGGCATCAGTGTCTTGAAGTACTGTACGTAGAGGAGGGGTTCGGCGTGGTGATTGTCGATCATAAGCAATACACCATGCGCCCGGGGAGGATGTTTTTCTTCCCTCCCTTTACGCTGCATAAAATCATCGTGGATGAGCAGGCGCAGGATCGTTACCGGCGAACCATCATTCATCTCGACCAGTATGCCCTGCTGAAAGGATTACGTGATTTCCCCTACTCCCGCCAGCGGCTCCATAATCTGACCCAGCGAGCGGGCCAATCCTGGGTAGTGGACATCGCCGATATTCACCCCCACATCGATTTTTTATTCAGCCGCTATGAAAAGCTGGCCGGAGACTCGCCGCTAAATAGCGAGCAGGTTTCCTGTCTGCTGCTCTCTTTACTCAGCATGCTGAGCGAAGATCATCCCAGCATGTCGAGAATAACCGATGGTACCGCAAGCCAGGTGATGTTCTGGCTTGACGAGAATTACATGCGAAAATTTAGCCTGAGCAGGCTGGCGGAAGAGTTGGGTAAATCGAAGAGCTATATTTCGCGCCGCTTTCATCAGGAAACGGGCGAAAGTATTGTCAATTATCTCAATACGATACGCCTAAGAAAAGCGTGCGAGGCGCTATTGCATAGCCAGCAGAGCGTGCGCGAGATCGCCCGAATGGTCGGGTTTTCAGATGTCACCTATTTTATCAGCGCGTTCGGCAAGGGCATTGGCGAAACGCCGCTGCAGTACCGGAAAAGACATAAAATTTAAAACTGTATCCCGGACGGGGCACGCGAGCCGCCGTCCGGCATTCGCCTGCGTTACCCTTCGATATCCGCCAGATCGCCCTTCTCCTGCAGCCAGTTACGCCGATCTTCAGAGCGCTTCTTCGCTAACAGCATATCCATCATAGCGGTTGTCTGCTGTTCATCTTCATCGTTGATAATCAGCTGTACCAGACGGCGGGTATTCGGATCCAGGGTAGTTTCACGCAGCTGCAACGGGTTCATCTCGCCCAGCCCTTTAAAGCGCTGTACGTTCGGTTTGCCTTTCTTACGCTTGAGCTGCTCGAGCACGCCCGCTTTTTCTTCTTCCGTCAGCGCGTAGTAAACCTCTTTGCCGAGGTCGATACGGTACAAAGGCGGCAGCGCCACGTAAACGTGGCCGTGTTTAACCAAAGTGCGGAAGTGCCTGACGAACAGCGCGCACAGCAGCGTCGCGATGTGCAGACCATCGGAGTCGGCGTCAGCCAGAATACAAATCTTGCCGTAACGCAGCTGGCTCAGGTCATCGCTATCCGGATCGATACCAATCGCGACGGAAATATCATGCACTTCCTGGGAAGCGAGCACTTCATCGGAAGAGACTTCCCAGGTGTTAAGGATTTTACCTTTCAGCGGCATGATCGCCTGGTATTCGCGGTCGCGCGCCTGCTTGGCAGAGCCGCCGGCGGAATCCCCTTCCACAAGAAACAGTTCGGTCCGATTCAAATCCTGAGCGGTGCAATCCGCCAGCTTGCCGGGAAGGGCAGGACCGCTAGTGAGCTTTTTACGCACCACTTTTTTCGCCGCGCGCAGACGACGCTGGGCGCTGGAAATCGCCATTTCCGCCAGCAGCTCCGCCGACTGGACGTTCTGGTTTAGCCACAGGCTGAACGCGTCCTTAACGACGCCGGAAACAAACGCGGCGCACTGACGTGAAGAGAGGCGCTCTTTGGTTTGCCCGGCAAACTGCGGATCCTGCATCTTCACGGAAAGCACGTAAGCGCAGCGCTCCCAGATATCTTCCGCCGATAGCTTCACGCCGCGCGGCAGGATGTTCCGGTATTCGCAGAACTCGCGCATAGCGTCCAGTAAACCCTGACGCAGACCGTTAACGTGGGTGCCGCCCTGCATGGTAGGGATCAGGTTGACGTAGCTTTCGGTCAGCAGCTCGCCGCCTTCCGGCAGCCACAGCAACGCCCAGTCGACCGCTTCGGTATCGCCAGAGAAGGTGCCGACGAACGGTTTTTCCGGCAGCAGAGGCAGGCCGTTAACCGCTTCGCTAAGATAGTCGGTCAATCCATCGGCGTAGCACCAGCGTTGTTCACTGTCGTTGACCAGATCGCGGAAAACAATCTCTACGCCCGGGCAAAGAACGGCCTTGGCTTTTAACAAATGCGAGAGGCGTGAGACGGAAAAACGCGGGCTGTCAAAAAAGCTTTCATCCGGCCAGAAGTGCACGCTGGTACCGGTATTGCGCTTACCGCAGGTGCCGGTCACATGGAGATCTTCTACTTTATCACCATTTTCAAAGGCGATGCTGTAGATCTGACCGTCGCGGCGCACGTTCACTTCAACGCGTTTCGATAGGGCGTTGACCACTGAAATCCCTACGCCGTGCAGGCCGCCGGAGAACTGGTAGTTCTTATTGGAGAATTTCCCCCCCGCGTGCAGGCGGCAAAGAATCAGTTCAACTGCCGGAACCCCTTCTTCAGGATGGATATCCACCGGCATTCCGCGGCCATCATCGATAACTTCCAGCGACTGGTCGGCATGGAGAATGACCTCCACGCGTTTCGCGTGACCGGCCAGGGCCTCATCCACGCTGTTATCAATAACTTCCTGACCAAGATGATTTGGACGTGTGGTATCAGTGTACATTCCCGGACGGCGGCGAACCGGCTCTAGCCCGGTGAGTACCTCAATGGCATCAGCGTTATATGAAGATTGCGTCATGGTGTGTATTCGTAGGTCGTTCCGAACCGCTCAGCGCAGGCCCAGAAAATCGATAATCTGAGTGAAATGATCTTCAAAGCCAACAAATGCGTGATTACCGCCCTCCTCTACCGTCTGTCGGCAGGAGGCGAAATAATCAACGGCCTGGCGGTAATCAAGCACTTCATCGCCCGTTTGCTGCAATAACCAGATTAAATCCGGCGCTTCCAGCGGGTCAATTTGCATGACTTTGAGATCGTAAATATGGCGAGACTCTAGCACATATTGATGCCCCGTGTATGGATTCTCATTGGGGCCAAGGAAATTGTTCAATAGCTCAAACGGGCGCACCGCAGGGTTCACGACCACCGCCGGCAGCATAAAGCACTGCGATAGCCAGGTCGCGTAATATCCCCCCAGCGAGGAACCGACAACGCCTAGCGGTTCGCCGCCGTGCTCCAGCACGATGGCCTCCAGATATTCCGCCGCTTGCGCGGGGTAAACCGGGAGCTCCGGTATCACCATTGAGATGTCAGGATAGGTCCGCGCCAGCCACTCTTTCAGCGCAGTCGCTTTTGCCGAGCGCGGCGAGCTGTTAAAACCATGCAGATAGAGAAGCGTAGACATCAGTATCCTTCTGAAGCGATATCCGGGTGAAATTTCACGCCTTCAAGGCGGCAAACTTCAGTGGTCAACGTGCCATCAGGATGCAGATCCAGCCAGCGCCAGCCCGGAGAGACGGTATCCAGCGTGAAGTTAGCGCAGTGCGGCTTAAACTGCACGCAGGTGGATGGCGTGGCCATCATGCGCCGACCGTTCCAGTCAAGATCCAGTTCCTGATGAATATGGCCGCACAGCAGATGCTTAACGCGAGGAAACGCGGCCAGCGCGCAATCAAGCGCCCCGGCATTGCGCAGGCTATGCTGATCCAGCCAGCTGCAGCCTGACGGCATAGGATGGTGGTGCAACAGCAGCAGCGTATACCGCTCCGGGACTTCCGCCAGCTTCTGCTCAAGCCATTCAAGCTGGAAATCGCTCAGCTCGCCGTGCGGCACGCCGAACACCTGGCTATCCATGAGCAATATTTGCCAATGGTCGCCCAGCAATACGCGTTTAGCGGGGGAGATGCCTGATTCCTGCAGCGTGCTATACATCGCCGGTTGAAAATCATGATTACCCGGCAGCCAGACGCAAGGTGCAGCAAAACTCGCGATGCCCTCAGCAAAATGCTGATAGGCCGCGGCAGAGTGATCTTGCGCCAGATCGCCTGTAGCAACAATCAGGTCGCATTCTCGCTGTGAGGCGTGGATAGCATCCAGTACGGCCTGATAGCTTTCCCAGGTATTGATACCTAACAGCGTTTCGTGTTTTTCAGCAAACAGGTGAGTATCGGTAATTTGTAATATCCTGACTCTGGCCTCACCAGCCAAAGGTAGGTTTAACAGGCTTTCCAAATGGTGTCCTTAGGTTTCACGACGCTAACAAACCGGAATCGCCATCGCTCCATGTGCTAAACAGTATCGCAGCCAATCGGCCAAAAACTGATTAATTTGATGCTTTTCGTCGCGTTGATGCAACTTTTTATTAGGATAATCATACCGCGCTTTGAAGCGAAAGATCTGCTGGCTTGAACACACTTCAGCGACCATTGCATCGTGATAGAGCCGTACCGTCATTGACGGCAGACTCCAGTAGCTCACCGACGGAGCCGTCTGCTCAATCGCCACTAACGTAGTGTAGCGGGTCGATTCGACGATGGTTAATCGGTATTGCGCGTTGCCCACCTGGTAACTCACCTTTTCTCCCGCTGCATCCGTTCGCGGCAACAGGCGGCGCAGCTGGGCAAAGTTGGTTTCACACAGGCGCATCATTTCAGGAAAGTCAGGCGTATAACGCTTCATTTTGTCCACTCGTTGCGTAAATTGTGATAATGCAGTTGCAGCCATTGCAGCGCGATGACAGAGGCTGCGTTGTCGATTTTCCCCTCTTCCACCCATCTGTAAGCCTGTTCCCGGCTCACCACGTGGACGCGAATATCCTCATTTTCGTCGGCCAATCCATGAATCCCTTTTGCCGTCGTGGCATCGACTTCCCCCACCATAATAGACAGTCTTTCACTGGTGCCGCCGGGGCTGGCCAGGTAGCTCAGGACCGGTTTAATCCGGCCAACATTAAGCCCGGCTTCTTCCACCGCTTCACGACGGGCGACATCTTCAGGAGATTCGCCTTCTTCTATCATACCGGCGACCATTTCAAGCAGCCACGGGCTCGCGCTGGTATCGTACGCCGCAATACGGATCTGCTCGACGAGCACAACTTCATCGCGCACCGGGTCAAAGGGTAGCAAGACTGCGGCGTGCCCGCGCTCAAAAATTTCACGCGTCACTTCATCACTCATGCCGCCGTTAAACAGGCGATGGCGAAAACGATATAAATCGAGCGAAAAAAAACCGCGATAAAGCGTTTCGCGTGCAATAATTTCTACATCGTTTTTAGAGAAGGTAATCCCCTGCTGATTGACGTCGCTCATTTCGATATCCTGTAGAACATGAAGTTATGAATTTATAGGCGGTGTGGCTACCGTTTTACGGTTCGTATGTTAGATTGGTGCAAATTACCGCCCCATGGCACATTACGCCAACTTTTTACGGTAACAGACTCTATACAATCAGTGATTATTTTTAGAATTTGAGTAGCGCTAAATGCTTCACAACAAGGAATGCAAATGAAGAAACTCTTTCCCATCCTTATCGGCCTGGGCCTGACTGGCTTCAGCGCCATGAGCCAGGCAGAAAACCTGCTGCAGGTTTATCAGCAGGCGCGTATCAGCAACCCTGATCTGCGTAAGTCAGCAGCCGATCGTGATGCCGCATTCGAGAAGATCAACGAAGCGCGTAGCCCATTACTACCACAGCTCGGTCTGGGTGCTGATTATACCTATACCAGCGGCTTCCGTGATGCTAAAGACCAGAATTCCGACGTCACCAGCGGCTCGCTGCAGCTCACGCAGGTTCTGTTCGATATGTCGAAATGGCGCGCGCTGACGCTGCAGGAAAAGAACGCTGGCATTCAGGACGTCACTTATCAGACGGACCAGCAAACGCTGATCCTGAACACTGCGACCGCCTATTTTAAAGTGCTGGCCGCTATCGATACGCTCTCCTATACCGAAGCGCAGAAACAGGCTATTTATCGCCAGTTAGATCAGACCACCCAGCGCTTTAACGTTGGCCTGGTGGCCATCACCGACGTGCAGAACGCCCGTTCACAGTATGATGCCGTACTGGCGAATGAAGTGACCGCGCGCAACGACCTCGATAACGCGGTTGAAGAGCTGCGCCAGGTGACCGGCAACTACTATCCGGAGCTGGCCTCGCTGAACGTCGATGGTTTTAAAACGACTAAGCCGTCAGCGGTTAACGCGCTGCTGAAAGAAGCGGAAAACCGCAACCTGTCGCTGCTGCAGGCCCGCCTGAGCCAGGATCTGGCGCGCGAGCAAATTCGCCAGGCGCAGGACGGGCATCTGCCGACCCTGAATTTAAACGCGTCCAGTAACGTATCTAATAGCAGCTACAGCGGTTCCAAAAGCACAACGCCGGACAGAGATATCGGGCAGAACCAAATCGGCCTGAACTTCTCCCTGCCGCTGTATCAGGGCGGGATGGTGAACTCCCAGGTTAAACAAGCGCAGTACAACTTTGTCGGCGCCAGCGAGCAGCTGGAAAGCGCGCATCGTAGCGTGGTGCAGACCGTTCGTTCCTCGTTTAACAACGTGAACGCGTCTATCAGCAGCATCAATGCCTACAAACAGGCCGTGGTCTCTGCCCAGAGCTCTCTGGATGCCATGGAAGCCGGTTATTCGGTGGGTACGCGTACCATCGTCGATGTCCTGGACGCGACGACCACGCTGTATAACGCCAAACAGCAATTGTCCAACGCCCGTTATAACTACCTGATTAACGAGCTGAATATCAAGTCTGCGCTCGGTACGCTGAACGAGCAGGATCTGGTTGCGCTGAACAATACGCTGGGTAAAGCGATTCCGACCTCACCGGACAGCGTCGCGCCGGAGAACCCGCAGCAGGATGCCAGCGCTGACGGCTACAGCAACACCGCCGCGGCAAAACCGGCATCAGCGCGCAGCACCAGCGGCAGCAATCCGTTCCGCCAGTAATCAAGTTTGCGCAGTCCGCGCTTCGCTTACCCGCCGGGTAAGCGAAGCGTTAAACGTAAGGCAACGTAAAGATCCCCCGCTTTCCGCCCCTATTCGCTTCATTTTCCACCACTCATCCTCTATCCTGAGCGTTAACAAAACGCATACCACTGGGTCCAGGAAGACAAATATGAAACGGACAAAAAATATTAAACACGCCTCCTTCCGCAAAAGCTGGAGCGCTCGACACTTAACTCCCGTCGCGCTTGCCGTGACGGCGGTATTTATGCTCGCCGGTTGTGAACAAAGCGATGAAACGGTTTCTCTGTATCAAAACGCCGATGACTGCTCTGCCGCTAACCCGAGCAAATCCGCAGAGTGCACCACCGCTTACAATAACGCGCTTAAAGAAGCGGAACGTACCGCGCCGAAATACGCCTCTCGTGAAGATTGCGTCGCCGAATTCGGTGAAGGTCAGTGCCAGCAGGCGCCGGCTCAGGCTGGCATGGCTCCGGAAAACCAGGCCCAGGCGCAAAGCAGCGGCAGCTTCTGGATGCCGCTGATGGCTGGCTACATGATGGGCCGGATGATGGGCGGCGGAATGGGCGCTCAGCAACCGCTGTTCAGCTCAAAAAATCCGGCCAGCCCGGCGTATGGTAAATATACCGACGCAGGCGGTAAGAGCTACGGCGCAGCGCAGCCGGGCCGTACCATGAACGTGCCGAAAACCGCGATGGCGCCAAAACCGGCCACCACCAGCACCGTGACGCGCGGCGGGTTTGGCGACTCGGTCGCTAAGCAATCAACTATGCAGCGTAGCTCAGCAAGCTCCTCTTCTTCACGCTCGATGGGCGGCTAAGCGACATGGAAAGAATCAGCATTACCGAGCGCCCGGACTGGCGTGAAAAAGCGACAGAATATGGCTTTAACTTTCACACCATGTACGGTGAGCCGTACTGGAGTGAAGAAGCCTATTATAAGCTGACGCTGGCGCAGGTTGAGAAGCTCGAAGACGTCACCGCTGAGCTGCATCAGATGTGTCTGCAGGCGGTAGAGAAAGTTGTCGCCAGCGATGAATTAATGGCCAAATTTCGCATCCCCAAACATACATGGGGTTTCGTGCGCCAGTCGTGGAAAACTCATCAGCCTTCGCTGTATTCGCGTCTCGATCTCGCGTGGGACGGCGTGGGTGAGCCGAAGCTGCTGGAGAACAACGCCGATACGCCGACGTCTCTGTATGAAGCGGCATTCTTCCAGTGGATCTGGATGGAAGATCAGCTCAACGCCGGTCAACTTCCGGCTGGCAGCGATCAGTTCAACAGCCTTCAGGAGAAGCTGATCGATCGCTTCGGCGAACTGCGCGAGCAGTTCGGTTTTCAGCTGCTACATATGGCCTGCTGCCGCGATACCATTGAAGACCGCGGTACCGTGCAATACTTGCAGGACTGCGCCGCAGAAGCGGGCGTGGCGACCGAATTCCTTTACATCGAAGATATCGGTCTTGGCGAAAAAGGTCAGTTTACCGATCTGCAGGACCAGGTGATTGGTAATCTGTTCAAGCTCTATCCGTGGGAGTACATGCTGCGCGAGGTGTTCTCCACCAAGCTGGAAGATGCCGGCGTGCGCTGGCTGGAGCCGGCATGGAAGAGCATTATCTCCAATAAAGCGCTGCTGCCGCTGCTGTGGGAGATGTTCCCCAACCATCCGAACCTGCTGGCCGCTTATTTCAGCGAAGATGCGCATCCGGAGATGGACAAGTACGTTATCAAGCCTATCTTCTCCCGCGAAGGCGCGAACGTCTCTATCATGGAGAACGGTAAGGTGCTGGAAGCTGTAGAAGGGCCGTACGGCGAAGAAGGCACCATTGTACAGGAGTTCTATCCTTTGCCGAAGTTTGGCGATAGCTACACGCTCATCGGCAGCTGGCTAATTAACGATCAGCCTGCGGGGATTGGCATTCGCGAAGACCGGGCGCTGATCACGCAGGACCTGTCGCGCTTTTATCCGCACATTTTCGTCGAGTAACATTGAACCCCGGCAGCACCGCTTACTGCCGGGGTTTTGTTTTTTCTCAAGCGCCAATCACTACTGACAGCATACTCAACGACCCCATCTCTATTCCTTCAACCGGAATAGTTATCGGCTCCTCGCCGTCCCAGGCGCCAAGAACATACAGCAGTGGCAGAAAGTGCTCGGCCGTCGGGTTAGATAACGATCCGCCTTCATGCGCCAGGTAATTCACCAGCGGATGCTCGGCTACGGGACCTTTCCAGTCCAGATTCGCCTTCACGTAGTCATTAAACGACTCCGCCCAAGGATAGGGCGTATTCTCGCCGTGCCAGCGCGCAGTACGCAGGTTATGCACCACATTGCCGCTGGCCACCAGCATAATGCCTTCATCGCGCAGCTGAGCCAGCTTACGCCCCATTTCTAAATGCCATGCGGCGGGTTTCGTACTATCAATACTCAGCTGCACCATCGGAATATCGGCATCGGGATACATTTTAATCAACACGCCCCATGAACCGTGGTCAAAGCCCCAGGCTTCTTTATCCAGCGTCACCGGCACCGGCGCCAGCAGCTCAACCAGGCGTTGGGCCAGCTCAGGTGAACCCGGCGCCGGATAATGCGTATCGTAAAGCGCCTGTGGAAAACCGCCAAAATCATGGATTGTTTTCGGCGCCTCCATCGCGGTCACTCCCGTACCGCGTGTAAACCAGTGCGCGGATATCACCACAATAGCTTTAGGCCGCGGCAGCGTCTCGCCCAGATGCCGCCAGGCGCGGGTATAGATGTTATCTTCCAGCACGTTCATCGGACTACCGTGGCCTAAAAACAGTGCCGGCATGCGGATACGTGACATAGTAATATCCTTGGTTGAGAATAGTGGATGCATTTACCTTACGCGCTTTTTATTCAGGATAAACTCAGATAAGCATGATGATGATCGTCAGAAAATTTGAATATCAATAAAATTGGATTGCAACCAGAATAGAACTTTAAATTTTCATTTAAATTCAACAAATTACCATCATTACACGCTGTTTATTTTCCGCATCTTAAACGTTTTTCAAAATCAGTCCACGGGCAACGTGAGTCACAGAAAGAGGCTTACTGGCAAAAACGTTCAATACTGACTGAGCCGATAAGCATTCTCTGTTATTTGTCGACAAAGAGGGAGCATCTTGTAGACACTCTATATCGCGTATTCGCATGTAGATGACAAGATCAACTCTGCATGGCGCACCCGCTCTATTTTTAATCAGCTCGTAATCATTACCTATCAGGAAAAGCTCACTAACGCTATATTTCTGCAGGATATTTTATTCATAACCATTCATTAAAAGAGAATAACCAACTATATACTCTGACAATGAGTATCGAGTTTTCCATATACATAGATTATACTAATAAATTGGTGTTAGCCGCCAACTGAATAAAGTCATGTTCTCCAATAACGTAGTCCAGACCATACTAATTTATGAGATTAATGGGTTAAAAGACCTACATATTAAGAACCGTGTCGCCATAAGACATAGTCTATGGCTGATTGGCAGATAAAATCATTTTATGTCAGGATCGGCATAGTCAATTCATCTCGTGAATCCATAACAAATAAGAAATAAGTTCAAATTATCCAATTTAACATTAAGTAATAAAAATAGTCAGCCGCATATTCTATAGTAAAGGACAATTTTAAGTTAACAGCTATTATGGTGATAAAAATCCGATAGCAAAAAGAAGAAGTTACATTCACATAAAATATATTAAAAGTTAAAAATCGCGCTAAACATGCTTAGCAATTCAGACTATAGTCTAAGAAACGCAATAATAACATATATATTAACTTAAACTAAAGATAAATGTTAACTATAAATAACGAGTGTAACAGATGGTGACATGATAATTTCGCGCCGTAAGTTAATATTAACCCCCAGGTTCTAATATTTAACTTTCAGGATTTTGTTTATATTCGCTAGATATGATTAATCTATAAAGGATTATATTCCATGTTAAAGAAAACACTGCTCGCTGTTGCCACCACTACCCTTTTATCTACAGCTGCTTTTAATGCAAGCGCAATCGATCAGGGTCACGGTATCGTTAATTTTTCCGGCACAGTAATTACTGCACCTTGCTCTGTTGCTCCGGAAAGCTCTCAGATTGACGTAAATCTGGGTCAGGTTGCTGACACCGTGCTGAATGGCGGCCAGTATTCTCAGTCTGCTGACTTCACTATTCAACTGCGTGATTGCGTACTGACCAGCACTGATACTGAAGGCAAAACCACTACTATTAACAAAGTTAATGTGACTTTTACCTCTGCTAACGTTGATGTTTCCGACACTAGCCTGATGTCCAACACCAAAGAAAACAACTACGGCGGCGCAACTAACGTTGGCGTGCGTATCCTGGATGCAGGTTACAACACCGTTACTCTGGGCACCGCAGTTCCGGTCATGTTTACCGATACCAACCCGACTCAGGATCTGAACTTCCACGCACGTATGGAATCTCCGACCAAAAAAGCTACCGAAGGTGATGTTTACGCTCAGGCAAACTACGTCCTGGCTTATCAATAATCACTATTTGTTGTCTTGCTTGATTAATCCAGGCCGGTGAAAAATCACCGGCTTTGTTGGCCTACTTTATTAAAAGAAACGGATTTTATGCGTAATCTCATTTATTCCGATTTAACGCCCAAAGGATTATCTCTTTTAATAAAGCGGGCCCTCTATTCTGTATGTATGGTATTTTCTTTATCAACGTCGATTTATGCCATTGAATTTAATACAGATATGATCGATGCCGAAGATCGGGAAAACGTCGATCTCTCGCAATTTGAAAAGAAAGGTTACATCCCTGTTGGTACCTATTTAGTACGCGTACAAATAAACAAAAATACGCTTCCGCGCGCCTATAATCTCGAATGGATAAAATCGGATAATGAAAATGGGTCTCTGCTTTGCCTGACTCAAGAACATCTAACAGAATTTGGTTTTGCGGATGCGTTTATCTTGTCTCTACAGCCGCTGAACCCGCAAGGTTGCCTCGATCTGAGCCATAAATCGGACCTGGTCACTCGCCTGGACAAAGCGAATATGATACTGACCTTAACGGTTCCCCAAGCGTGGATGAAGTATCGGGCCAAAAACTGGACCCCGCCGGAGTTCTGGGACGTGGGGGTTACTGGTTTTATCATGGATTATAACCTATACGCCAGCCAGTATGTTCCCAGCCATGGCGACAGCAACCAAAACGTAAATACCTACGGTACGCTGGGTTTCAACTTAGGCGCATGGCGTCTACGCAGCGATTATCAGTACGATCAGTCGTTTACTGAAAATAACTCCAACGGCAGCAACAGCAGTCTACCGCGAACCTATCTGTTCCGCCCTATTCCATCCCTGGCATCGAAACTCACCATGGGGCAGTATGATCTCAGTTCCGATCTCTACGATACGTTCCATTTTACCGGCGCTTCACTGGAGAGCGACGAACAGATGCTACCGCCGGACCTGCGCGGATACGCGCCGCAAATAAGCGGCATCGCTCAAACAAACGCCAGGGTCACCGTTTCACAGAACGGCCGTACTTTGTATCAAACTTCCGTTTCCCCCGGACCGTTTACAATTACCGATCTGGGGACCACGTTGCAGGGGCAACTGGATGTCACCATTGAAGAAGAAGATGGGCGTAAAAGCACGTTTCAGGTCGGTTCAGCCTCTATCCCGTTTCTGACGCGTCAGGGCCAGATACGTTATAAAAGCTCCGTGGGCAAGCCTACATCAACCACCCACAACGACATTAACAACCCACTCTTCTGGACGGGAGAGATTTCATGGGGCTGGCTGAGCGATATCTCTTTATACGGCGGCGCGATCGTTACCGCCGACGACTACCAGGCGGCGACCAGCGGAATCGGCTTTAACCTGAATAGCTTTGGCTCCCTCTCCTTTGATGTCACACGGGCAGAGGCCAATTTACGCGATGACAATGAAGGCAAGCAGCGCGGCTTCAGCTATCGCGCAAACTATTCTAAGCGCTTCGAGGAAACGGGCAGTCAGATAACCTTCGCGGGTTATCGTTTTTCGGATAAAGAATATGTCACGATGAGTGAATATATCAATTCGCGTGATGGTAACAATACCAACAATAATGAAAAAGAGAGCTATGTCCTCTCATTTAACCAATATATCGAACCGTTGGCGCTAAACAGCTATCTGAGCATAACGCGCAATACCTACTGGAATAGTGATACCAATACCAACTATTCATTCTCCGTTAGCCGCAACTTTGATATTGGCAATTTCAAGAATATGTCCGCCTCTCTGGCAATGAGCCGCGTGAGCTGGGGCGATGATGAAGAAAATCAATACTATTTCTCTATTTCAGTACCATTTGAAAACAACCGCAATGTTACCTACAGTTTGCAACGCTACGGCGACGACGCCGCTACACAAACTGCAACATACTATGACAGTTCGGACCGCAACAACACCTGGAATTTATCCGTATCTGGCAGCGATAAAGACTATAGCGATGGCGAAGCGGCCTTGCGTGGTTATTACCAACACTACTCTCCCTGGGGCCGGCTAAATGTTAACGGCAGCGTGCAGCCCAGCAACTATCGCACATTAAGCGCGGGCTGGAACGGTTCGTTTACGGCAACGCGTTATGGGGCGGCATTCCATGATTATAGCCCCGGTAATAGTTCCCGCGTCATGGTGGATGCGGATAGCATCTCTGGCGTTGAAGTGAATAACAATCGCAGTAAGACTAATATATTTGGTATTTCCGTGGTCCCATCGGTGGGTAACTATACTACCGCCACGGTAATGGTAAATAATAACAACCTACCTGAAGGTGTCGATGTCACTAACTCGGTTATTCGCACCACGCTAACCGAGGGAGCCATTGGTTATATGCCGCTCAGCGCGACCAAAGGCTATCAAATTATTGGCGTCATCCGCCTGGAAGATGGACGCTATCCGCCGTTGGGCGTTACCGTGACAGATAAATCGACCGGTCGTGATATCGGACTGGTGGCCGATGATGGCTTCGTGTACCTCAGCGGCGTGCAGGAAAATAGTATCCTGACGCTCAAATGGAACGATAAAGCCTGCGACATTACACCACCTAACCACAGTAATGCTGATGGTCAGGCCGTTATTTTACCGTGTAAGTCTCAACATTAATTCAGGATGAAGACAATGAAGATAAACGTAATGACAAAAGGAATTTTATGCCTGGCGGGCGCCAGTTTTGCGGCCAATGCCGCCGTATCTCCTGACAGAACACGCATCATTTATAACCAATCGGATAAAAGCGTCTCGGTGCGTCTGACCAACCAGAGTCCCGACACGCCTTTCCTTGCCCAATCATGGATAGAGGACAAGGATAATAAAAAATCTCGTACTTATATCACCGCAATACCACCAATGTTGCGCCTTGAAGCCGGCGAGCAGGCGCAGGTGCGCCTGATGGGGCAAGCAACGCTGGCGCAGCTTCCTGCCGACAGAGAATCGCTATTTTATTACAATATTCGGGAAATTCCGCCGCGTTCAGAACAGAAAAACGTTATGCAGATTGCCATGCAGAGCCGGATTAAGCTTTTCTGGCGACCAAAGGCTATCGAAATACCTGATGGACAGGTAAATCTGGTCGGCAAAGTCGACATTAGCCGAACCGCCAGTGGATTGACGCTGAAGAACAAGTCTCCCTACTTTATTACTGTCGGTTATATCGGCGTTAACGGCAAAACATTGCTACCGAAAACCGCCAGCATGATGGCCGAACCCTTTGGCCAGGCGGTCCAGGAAATTAAAAATTTACCGGCGAATTTCCAGGTCGGCTATATTGGCGATTACGGTGGCCTGCATATGTTTAAGATCAGCTGCAACTCTGTTCAGGCAACATGCCAGTCCGAACCGGTGAAAAAGGAATAATAATGAAAAAAGCAATCAGTTTTTTAGCATTATTAGCCTGCCTGTTTTCATTCCCTGCGTGGGCGGTTGACTGCTATCAAAATACCTATGGCGGCCCGGTGAGCGCAACGCTAACTCTCCCCCCATTCACCATCCCTAACGACATCCAGCTAGGGAAAAAGATATGGGAAAGCTCGGACATTAACATTACGGTTTACTGCGATAAAGCGAGCGAATGGTCTCCATCGAATCCCACAGAAAATATCTATGCGTGGATAAAGTTATCAGCTTTTAATAGCGGCGATGTGCTCAACAATCCCTATTTTACTTTTGGCGTAACATATGCCGGTGTCGATTATGAAGGCATTAATCAAGGGATCAACACCGGCGCCTGTCTTGATAGGATAGATCAGGCTCCAATCCCAAATGTCTATCATGATCCTGTATGTAATGGTTCGTCACTGCAAAAAAATATAACCTTTAACGCCCGCTTCCGCCTGTACGTTAAAATTGCAGCGATTCCTCCCGATAGTTCAACGGTCTATAATTTTGGCGATATTAACGTACTGCAATTTGATGGCCAAGGGGGAGCGAACCTGCTTAGCGACGCTAACAATTTACGTTACTATATTTCAGGGCTGGATAATATCCATATTCTGACCTGCACAGCATCAGTTAAGCTGTATCCTGAAAATCAATCTGTTGATTTCGGAGCTATTTATAACTATGAAAAAAACATGCCGGTCCTGAAAAAAAACTTTAGTCTTTCAACTATTCGAGATCAAACTGCAGGCTGCACTGAACGATTTGATATAACTACCAGTTTCTATATTAATGAAAATCCCTATGATTCCACACATCTGGATATAGGGAACGGGCTATTATTAAATATCGTAGATGACACGGCTAATACTGATGTTCTTTTCAACCAATATATGCCTTTTACAACATATATACCCGGTGAACCTTCAACAGTAACGCATAACTATACCGCCGAACTCACTAAAAAACCGTCTGAATCTGTGGCCGATGGGCCATTCAGTAAAGATGTCATCATCAAGATAAATTATCAATAGTCGTTAAAAATTTCATGACTGACAATAATAAAGCCGGGATAACCCGGCTTTATTATTTGGCGCAATGTCAGCGATCAGCTGGCTTTACGTTCGTGCTCACGACGGTAAGCCGCTAAATCTTCGATAGTGACCACAGCCATATTATGCTGCTGAGCAAACTCGATGCACTGCGGCGCGCGGGCCATAGAGCCATCATCGTTGGTCAGTTCGCACAGTACGCCAGCCGGTTTGAAACCTGCTAACGTCACCAGGTCGATAGTCGCTTCGGTATGGCCGCCGCGGGTCAACACGCCGCCCGGCTGCGCGCGCAGCGGGAAAACGTGGCCAGGACGGTTCAGGTCGGACGGCTTCGCGCCATCGGCAATCGCCGCACGCACGGTGGTCACGCGGTCAGCGGCGGAAACGCCGGTGGTCACGCCTTCAGCGGCTTCGATGGTCACGGTAAAACCGGTACCGTAGGCGCTGGTGTTGTTCTCAACCATCATTGGCAGGTCGAGCTGTTTACGGCGATCTTCCGTCAGGCACAGGCAAACAATACCGCTGCCGTGACGAATAGTCAGGGCCATTTGCTCAACGGTCATGGTTTCAGCGGCGAAAATCATATCGCCTTCGTTTTCACGATCTTCATCGTCAAGTACCATCACACCGCGGCCTTCGCGCAGTGCATCTAAAGCGTGTTCCACACGTTCAAAAGCGGTACCAAAAGAGGAAAGTAGCGTCTGATTCATGGTAAAAAAAACCTCATTAATTGTATGGTTACCAGAATCAGGGCAGTCTTAGGAGCGCCGGTTTAGCGGCAAAAGTCAACGCAAGCGGGCAGAAACCCGACTGAGCCGTTACTCTCTCCCATCCGGACTCTAACCGTCGGCCCCGGAATTACACCGGATCTGCTGACCTTTCTGCATTCACAGAAAGCGCTCGCGGGCTTTCAACGCTATGGTTGATTTACCGCCGGTGGGGAATTTCGCCCCGCCCTGAGAATAAGCAAGGTCACTATAACGCTATTGACTATCGTCGGCAATGCATAAGCTTCAAACATTTATGGTTTATAGGCACCGACGATCGCACTACAATGAGCCCATAACCGACCAGAGCAGGATACCACCATGATTGACCCGAAAAAAATTGAACAAATCGCCCGTCAGGTTCATGAATCGATGCCGAAAGGGCTCCGCGATCTGGGGGAAGACGTGGAGAAAAAAATTCGTCAGGTGCTCCAGTCGCAGTTAACTCGCCTGGACCTGGTAAGCCGCGAAGAGTTCGACGTGCAGACGCAGGTGCTGCTGCGCACGCGTGAAAAGCTGGCGCTGCTGGAGCAGCGTCTTAACGATCTGGAAAGCCGTTCGCTGAGCGCGTCGGCGACGCCTGACGCAGAAGAGAAGCAGTAAAAACAAGCAACGGGCCGCAAGGCCCGTTGTCATATCGGTAAGGTGGAAAGTTGATTAGTGCTCCAGCTCCGCTTCTGGCGTCATCGCGCTGTTCGCCTGCCGGCAGTAAAGCTCATAGCGTTGACAGAACCATTCACGATGCGCTTCATCCATATTGCCAACAATGGCCTGAAGATCGACGGGCTGACCTTGTGCGTTCATTCTGGCGAAACTCTGGGCCAGGAAATCAAAATTCTTCATTAAATACATATCGTTATTCTTCATACGCATACTCCTTCAGCCGTTGGTGTTCTGATTGGTCATATGCTTTTTACTTACTTCAGTATTTATCCTTACCTTAACGTTTTTTGTACGAAAAATGCGCCCAACATGGTGATTTATTGCGCCAAATCATTTATGCCGTCATTAAATAAAAAGAGGCCCGCGATTAGGCGATCGCGGGCCTCTTTTGCACTACTTTGTAGCGGAATCGTCGGTTACGCGGCGTTTAGCGCGATAATCCCGGATATACCGCCGCTACGGTGGGGAGAGAAAACATTACTGTTTGTTATCTTTCTGGATCTTCTTAATGATGTTGGTCGTCGAACAGCCGTCTTCGAAGTTGAGCACCAGCACCTCGCCGCCGTTTGCCCATACCTCTTCACTACCGGCAATCTGTTCCGGCTTATAGTCGCCGCCTTTCACCAGCAGATCCGGCAGAATGCCGGCAATCAGCCGCTGCGGTGTGTCCTCTTCAAAAGAGACCACCCAGTCGACGGCTTCCAGCGCGCCCAGCACGATCATACGCTGATCCAGCGGGTTGACCGGACGAGACTCGCCTTTCAGACGCTTCGTTGATGCGTCGCTGTTCACCGCCACAATCAGCCTGTCGCCCAGCTTGCGAGCGTTCGCCAGGTAGGAAACGTGGCCCGCGTGTAAAATGTCGAACACGCCGTTGGTCATCACCACTTTCTCGCCGCGCTTGCGCGCCGCGGCGACCGCCAGCTTCAGCTCCTCTTCGCCCATCACGCCAAAACCGGTCTCTGAGCGCCCGCGCACCGCGTTCTCCAGTTCGATAGGCGAAACGGTAGAGGTACCGAGTTTACCCACCACGACGCCCGCCGCCGCGTTGGCAAAATAGCAGGCCTCTTCCAGCGTGTTGCCGGAAGCCAGCGTCGCCGCCAGCACGCCGATGACCGTGTCGCCCGCGCCGGTAACATCATAAACTTCCTGCGCCTGAGTAGGCATATGCAGCGGCGGCCGCCCAGGCTGCAGCAGCGTCATCCCCTGCTCGGAACGGGTCACCAGCAGCGCGGAGAGATCGAAATCGGCAATGATTTTCATCCCGCGCTCAACGATCTCTTCTTCATCCTTACATTTACCCGCTACCGCTTCAAACTCTGAGAGGTTAGGCGTCAGCAGGGTGGCGCCACGATAGCGTTCAAAATCCGTGCCTTTCGGGTCAATGAGCACCGGAACGCCCGCGTCGCGAGCCAGCTTAATCATGGTCTGAACGCTGGTCAGCGCGCCTTTGGCGTAATCAGAGAGTACCAGCGCGCCAATGGAGCCCAGCGCCTGCTGAATACGTTCGTGCATCGGCTGCGGGTCAACGCCGGAGAACCCTTCTTCAAAATCGAGACGAATCAGCTGCTGGTTACGCGACAGCACGCGCAGTTTGGTAATCGTCGGGTGCGTCGGGACGGAGACAAAATCGCACTTCACGTTAACGTCGGCCAGCGCCTTACTCAACGCGCGGGCGGCATCGTCAATCCCGGTCAGGCCAACGAGGCGAGAGGTCGCGCCGAGGGACGCAATGTTCATCGCCACGTTTGCCGCGCCGCCAGGACGTTCTTCGATATTTTCCACCTTCACCACCGGCACCGGCGCTTCCGGCGAAATGCGGCTGGTGGGACCATACCAGTAGCGGTCCAGCATCACATCGCCAACCACCAACACTCCTGCACGTTCAAACTCTGGCAGCGTTACTTTCATTCCTCTCTCCTGCGAGACGCAAACTTTGCGCGCGATAATAGCACACCCGGTTTTTTAGTTAAGCCATCAACCACTTCTGCCAGCTGGCGCTGACCTGTTCACGCTCCTCGCTAAACGCCTCTGGCGCCACGTGCCCCGGCTGTTCCTGCAGCGCCAGGTGATGTAGCGCATCGCGCAGCGTAGTGTAAGCGTGAGTTAACGCCCTCGCCTCTCCCTCGTCCATAATGTCATTCTGCGCCAGCAGTTCCAGAATACGGACGTTATCGGACCAGCGCGTGAGCTTCGGTTTATCACTGGCATAGCGTAGGACCAGATACTGGGTAATAAATTCAATATCGGTGATCCCCCCGGCATCGGCTTTAATATCAAAGCGATCGGGATGCTTATTCCCCAGATGAGCGCGCATTTTTTCACGCATTTCCCGCACTTCGGTTTGCAGTTTTTCGCCTTCCCGCGGGGCGGTGAGAATATCCCGACGAATCGCGTCAAAGCGCGCCTGTAGCTCAGGATCGCCGTACACCACGCGGGCGCGAACCAGCGCCTGATGCTCCCAGGTCCATGCCTCGTTTTGTTGATAATCAGCAAAGGAATCGGCGGTAGTCACCAGCATGCCCGCCGCGCCAGAAGGACGTAAGCGAGCGTCCACTTCGTACAGAATGCCCGACGAGGTGCGGGTGCTGAAAAGATGCATGATGCGCTGCGCCAGGCGCAGATAAAACTGCCGACCGTCGATTTCGCGCTCGCCGTCGGTCATCACCTCCATCGGACAATCGTGGAGGAATACCAGGTCGAGATCGGAACTGTAGCCCAGCTCCCAGCCTCCCAACTTGCCGTAGCCGACCACCGCAAAACCGCGCCCCTGGCGCTCGTGAAGGTGCGTCGGCTGCCCGTAGCGGGCCACCATCTGCAGCCAGGCCTGCTGGACGACCGCATCAATCATCGCCTCCGCCAGCCAGGTCAAGTGATCGCTCACTTTCATCACCGGCAGGGTTCCGGCGATATCCGCCGCGGCAATATGCAGCAGCTGCGCCTGCTTAAACTGGCGAAGCGCCTCCAGCTGCTGCTCTTCATCCTCTTCCGGTACGCGCAGCAGATACTGCCGAAGCTCGTCGCGATAGGCATCGGTGGCCGTCGGCTGATAAAGCGTATTCGGGTCCAGCAGCTCGTCCAGCAGCAGCGGGTGACGGGCCAGCTGGCTGGCGACCATCGGCGATGCGGCGCACAGGCTAATCAGGTGCTTTAGCGCGCCGGGGAACTCGCTCAGCAGCTCCAGGTAGGTTGTACGGGTGACAATTCCGGTCAGCAGCGGCGTGATGCGCGCCAGCGGCACCGGGGCATCGGCGCGCGAACAGATTTCGCTAAGCAGATGCGGCATGAGCTGATCGAGCACCTGACGGCCGCGCGGACCAATCGTCCGCCGATCCAGCTCTTTACGAAAATCGGCGATCAGCGCCAGCACGCTGCGGCGATCGTTATCAGCAAGATGCGCCAGCGCCGGGCTGGTATCGTCCTCCTGCAGCGCGTCCTGCCACAGTTCGCGCCAGTACTCTTCAAGCTGTTCATCCGGCGACTGCGTTTCATCGTCGCCAATCAGTTCATTAAACACGCGGCGCACGTTGGCCATCTGCTCCGCCAGCCGCGCGCTGAGCGTCTCCCAGTCGGCAGCGCCCATCCCCCAAGCCAGCCGGGCGCGATTAAGCTCATCCTGCGGCAGAGTTTGCGTCTGCTCATCGTTGATACTCTGCAGCAGGTTTTCGAGGCGTCGCAAAAACAGATAGGCTTCGCGCAGCCTCTGCGCATCGCCTTCCGGCAGCAGGTGCAGCTCCTCGATGGCGGCCAGCGTCGGCAGCAGGGCCCGCTGTTGCAGCATCGGCTCGCGACCGCCGCGAATCAGTTGAAAGACCTGGACGATAAACTCCACTTCGCGGATACCGCCCGCGCCGAGCTTGATATTATCCTTCAGACCCCGGCGGCGCACCTCGCGGGCAATCATTCCCTTCATATTACGCAGGGACTGAATCACGCTGAAATCAATATAGCGGCGGAAGACAAATGGCCGCAGCATAGCGCGCAGCTCGCCGGCATAAACACCATCGTTATCGCCCATGATGCGCGCTTTCACCATCGCATAGCGCTCCCAGTCGCGCCCCTGCTCCTGGTAATAATCTTCCAGCGCGGCAAAGCTCAGCACCAGCGGGCCGCTGTCGCCAAACGGGCGCAGGCGCATATCCACGCGGTAGACAAAGCCATCCTGGGTGGGCTGATCCAGCACCTTAATCAGGCGCTGTCCGAGACGGGTAAAAAACTGCGCGTTATCCAGCTCGCGACGGCCGCCGCGGGTGGAGCCGTGCTCCGGCCAGGCGAAAATCAGATCGATGTCGGAGGAGAAATTCAGCTCGCCGCCGCCGAGCTTGCCCATGCCGAGGATCAGCAGCGGCTGAGCTGAACCTTCCGCATTACACGGCGTCCCCCATTCGCGGCAGCAGGCGGCGTAAAGCCAGTCGCGCGCGGCGACGATTAAGGTCTCCGCCAGCGCGCTGAGCTGCTGTAGACTGCTCTCTTCGCTGACCAGCGATAGCGCCTGGGCCCAGGCGATGCGCACCATAATCCAGCGGCGAAACTGGCGCAGCTCACGCATCAGCGCGGCCTCATCATTGACCTCGGCCAGGCGAACCCGCAGCCACTCGGCGTAGTGATGCCACTCCAGCGCCTCGGGAGGCGCACTTTCAAGCTCCGCCAGCCACTGCGGCTGCGCGATCAGACTCTGCGCGACAAAATCGCTGAAGGCCATAACCGATTGCGCCCGTTCGCTCAACGTCGATACGGGAAAATCCACTGGCAGTCGGTCTATGACCGTCTGCCAGTGCTGCTGTAACTGCGAAGAAAGCGGCATCTTAGGGGCTCCCTGGCCTGAAATTATCGTTTTCCACTATGCAGCCAGAACGGCTCCGCTGCCAGCGCCTGGCGACGAAAATATTCGATAACGCTACTGTCGTTATGCGCAATCGCCCGGCGGGTCTCTTGCCAGTTTTCCAGCCACGGCCCGGCGACGTCGAGATAGGCTCCGGATAACAGTTGAACGGTGTCAATTTCGCGGGTCAGGCGCGGAAGCTGATCGACATAACCGTCAGCGGACGGCTGGCGGAAGGCGTTTTTCAGCTCCGCCGCCGCTCTGGAGAGCTGAATATCCGCGAAGCGTTTAAACGATCCGGCAATCTTCTGTTCCCCGGCAGCGTTCAGGAAAGGACGCCAGCCGCGGTTTACCAGCAGATCGGTGAGCGTCAGCTTCGCTCTGACGGTCGCCACGCTGAAAAGCGCCGCCTGGGCCGTTTCGGCCTCCGCCAGCGCCGTTTCGGCTTCGTTCAGACGCTCACGCAGCAGCGTGGTGGCCTTGCGCGGGACAGTGCCGCCAAACAGCACCAGCGCATGCCGCACGCGGGCGATGGCGTGCAGAATCTCCGCTTTCGCTTTCGCATTGCCGCGATTGAGGAGTTCATCATGATACAGCCAGTGCGCGAGCGCGCTTTCCAGCGCCGCTTCCAGTGCCTGTTCGACGCTGGCCTTCGGCGCGACGCGAAGGATAGACAACGCGGTGAGCGGACGTTCTTCATTGCCCTGCGCCAGATGATAACCGCGCGCCGCCTTGCTCAGACTACCCTGGCGCAGTACGCCGGTATCCAGCAGGCGACGGGCAAGGGTCAGAATGTCCTGCGTTTTACCGGACAGCAGTTCCAGCTCCAGTTCACAAATCGGCTCCTGGTGTTCACCGGCTTTGACTGCGCCGCGGTCGAGCGCGATTTCAATTTCGCTATCGCCTTCCTTTACAACCCATCTTTCACGCGCAAAATCAGTGCTGAAAAGCGGCTGTACGTTCTGTGCGAGCTCCGCCGGCAGTTCTCCCTGCGGCCAGACCTCAGCCGGCAGTTTCTCCAGCGCCAGCTCCGGCGTGTCCAGCGGAATGTTGTATTCCGGACGCTGATGCAGGCCGCCGACGACGCGCCCGGCGATTTTCAGCGTCATTTCATAGCGTCCCTGGTCGCCGCGAATGCGCAGCCCCATGTCGTGGCGGCGCAGCCAGTTATCCGCCGTTTCATAGTAAATATTCAGCAATTGACCCGCGGGCGTATGCTTTGACTCCAGCGTGTTGAGGTGCTGACGCAGCGCGTCAACGCCATCCTGAGCGACGATAAACTTTAATTCGATTTCTTGAGCCATGACTGAATTCTTCCGCTTATATGCTGTGCCGGGAAATTGCGGCGAACTAACAACGATATTTCTTGTCAGTAAATAGTATTTTGCGGCGAATCGCCATGCAATGCGCATTTTGCCGGGCCACCTCCTGGATGATTCCGATTGTGGCGGAAAACTTTGCGTCGCTTCGGCGATGCCACTACTATCGTTCAACTTTTTATGACCAAACGATGACCTGATGCCTAAATTACGCCTTATTACATTGACTTTGCTGGCGCTGAGCGCCGCCACGGCGGTTCACGCGGAAGAAAAACGTTACGTTTCAGATGAACTGAATACCTGGGTGCGCAGCGGTCCGGGCGATAACTATCGTCTCGTGGGCACCATCAACGCCGGTGAGGAAGTCGCGGTGCTGCAAACCAACGACAGCACGAACTATGCTCAGGTACGCGACGGCAGCGGCCGTACAGCCTGGATCCCCCTGAAAGAGCTGAGCAACGAGCCCAGCCTGCGCACCCGCGTGCCGGATCTGGAAAACCAGGTCAAAACCCTGACCGACAAACTGAACAATATCGACACCACCTGGAACCAGCGCACGGCGGACATGCAGAAGAAAGTCGCCGGTAGCGACGCCGTTATCAACGGCCTGAAAGAAGAGAACCAAAAGCTGAAAAATGAGCTGGTTGTCGCGCAGAAAAAGGTAAACGCCGCGAATCTGCAGCTTGATGACAAACAGCGCACCATTATCATGCAGTGGTTTATGTACGGCGGCGGCGTGCTGGGCGTCGGCCTGATCCTCGGACTGGTGTTGCCGCACCTGGTACCGAGCCGCAAACGCAAAGACCGTTGGATGAACTAATTCGTCTTCTCTGCCAGACTTACGTATCATCGTAAGAAAATGAAGACGGGAGAGTAAGGCGTGAAGGTTTATCTGGTCGGTGGTGCAGTACGAGATGCGTTATTAAGGCTACCGGTTAAAGACAAAGATTGGGTCGTGGTTGGCGCCACTCCTCAGCAACTTCTCGACGCGGGCTACCAGCAGGTAGGCCGTGATTTTCCCGTGTTCCTTCATCCGCAAAGCCGCGAAGAGTATGCCCTGGCGCGTACCGAGCGCAAGTCAGGTTCCGGTTACACCGGCTTTACCTGCTATGCCGCAGCCGACGTTACCCTTGAACAAGATCTGCTGCGCCGCGATCTGACGATCAATGCGCTGGCCCAGGACGCCGACGGCCAGATTATCGATCCCTACGGCGGCCAGACTGACTTACGCCAGCGCCTGTTGCGCCACGTCTCGCCCGCTTTTAGCGAGGATCCGCTACGCGTCCTGCGCGTGGCGCGCTTTGCCGCCCGCTACGCGCACCTGGGGTTCCGCATCGCCGATGAAACCATGGCGCTGATGCGCGCGATGGCCGATGCCGGCGAGCTGGCGCACCTCACGCCTGAGCGGGTGTGGAAAGAGACGGAAAGCGCCCTTGCCACCCGCAACCCGCAGGTCTTCTTCCAGACACTACGCGACTGCCGGGCGCTCAAGGTGCTGTTCCCGGAAGTCGACGCCCTTTATGGCGTACCTGCTCCGGCGAAATGGCACCCGGAAATCGACACTGGTCTGCACACGCTGATGACCGTCACCATGGCGGCGATGCTCTCTCCGGAAGTGGATGTCCGTTTTGCCACGCTATGCCACGACCTGGGGAAAGGGCTAACGCCGAAAGCGCTCTGGCCCCGCCATCATGGTCACGGCCCGGCGGGGGTTAAGCTGGTCGAGCAGCTCTGCGCCCGTCTGCGAGTACCGAACGACATTCGCGACCTGGCTAAGCTGGTCGCCGAATTTCACGATCTGATTCATACGCTCCCCATCCTGCAGCCGAAAACGCTGGTCAAGCTGTTCGATAATATCGACGCCTGGCGCAAGCCGCATCGTGTCAGGCAAATCGCCTTAACCAGCGAGGCCGACGTGCGCGGGCGCACCGGCTTTGAAGCCTGCGATTATCCGCAGGGACGCCTGCTGCTGGAAGCCTGGGAAGTTGCCCGGTCGGTTTCAACAAAAGAGGTGTTGGCGGAAGGTTTTCAGGGCGTTGAGATTCGTGAAGAGCTAACGCGTCGGCGAATTCAGGCCGTCGCCCGCTGGAAAGAAAAGCGTTGCCCTCAGCCGCGCGACTGAGGGCGGGCGCTTAGAAGAAGACCACGTAGACCGCTGCCGCGACGATAAAGCGGTAAATGGCGAACGGGATAAACGAAATACGTTTAATCAGCTGCAGGAAGGTTTTAATCGCAATCAGCGCAACGATAAACGCCGTGACAAAACCGACGGCAAACATCGGAATATCGCTGGCGTTGAGGAACCCAATGCTCTTGTACATATCCAGTACGGTTGCGCCCATCATCATCGGCACCGCCAGCAGGAACGAGAACTCAGAGGCCGCATAGCGGCTTACACCCATCAGCATCCCGCCGGAAATCGTCGCTCCGGAACGCGAGAAGCCCGGCCATAGCGCCAGACACTGGAAGCAGCCGATGACGAACGCCTGACGATAGGTCATATCATCAATGCCCACCGCGCGCGGCTGTTTTGGCTTCAGCACTTCCGCCGCGATCAGCAGCACGCCGCCCACAATCAGCGCATACATCACGTTAATCGGGTTAAACAGCGACTTGATGGTATCGTGGAAAATTAGCCCCAGCACCACCGCCGGGACCATCCCCAAGAGAATATGAATAAGCGACAGGCGACCGCTGCCCTGGCCTTCATGTTCGGGCTTTTTACCAAAATGAATGCCGATAAGGCCAAACAGACGGCGCCAGAACATCACCACAACGGCCAGAATGGAACCAAGCTGAATCACTACTTCAAAAGTATTTGCGGTATCGCCTTCAAAACCCAGCAGATGACCGACAATAATCATATGACCAGTACTGGAGACAGGTAAAAACTCTGTCAAACCCTCAACCACACCCAATATTGCCGCTATCAGCAGCGAGTGTATATCGCTCATCCAATTAAACCCTTTAAAAAGTAAAATGAAAAAAACCAGGAACGAAGAACCGAGCTATCAGGCGTGCTTATTTGGCCACAGACAGCGCGCAGAAAACTGAGCGTACAGGTTGTACGCAAGGATTTCGAGCGCTGTTCAGGAACAAAACGGCAAATAGCATAGCCTGATAGCCGGATTCTATGACCGGTATAAACACGCTTTGTTTAACGAGTATGACCTGAAAAGTTTTGTTTCAGATTAAGGCCACGTTCAATAATGACGCCAACGTTGGCCGCTCGCGCTACCGCGCCGGGCTTGCTGACTTTAATACGTACCCATGGCGATTGAAACTTTTCCAGCAGCAGGTCGGCGATCTCTTCCGCCACGCGCTCCACCAGCGCAAAGCGCGCTCCCTCAACGTGGTTGATCACCAGCTCGCTGATATCAGCATAGCTGAGGCAATCGCTGACATCATCGCTGGCCGCCGCTTTGCGGTTATCCCACGCCATTTCGATATCGAACACCAGCTTCTGTTCGATGGTTTGTTCCCAGTCGTAAACACCAATTGTGGTGATTACCGAAAGTTGCTCTATAAATACAATATCCATCACGACCCGCCTGCTTTTTGACTAAACCGGATACCACTTCTGACCAATTATGCGTATTATCCACAGATGCAAAGACATCCCCTAAATAATTTGCGTTGCAGTAAGACCGCGACGCGGCAAGGCTCCAGGCGCACGGCGTTGCGATGCGTCCGGGCGGGCCAACGCGCCGACAGCGCTGGGGATAAACCAACTCTTTCTAAATGGAACAGCTGATGAGTGCAATCGCGCCTGGACTGGTTATCCTCGCCTACCTCTGCGGCTCAATCTCCAGCGCCATTCTCGTTTGCCGCCTCGCTGGCCTTCCTGACCCTCGCGACAGCGGCTCCGGCAATCCTGGGGCGACGAACGTCCTGCGAATTGGCGGCAAAGGCGCAGCCGTAGCGGTACTGATTTTTGATGTGCTGAAAGGCATGCTGCCGGTCTGGGGCGCGTGGGCGCTAGGCCTGACCCCGTTCTGGCTCGGTCTGGTGGCGATTGCCGCCTGCGTGGGCCATATCTGGCCGGTATTTTTTAACTTCCGCGGTGGTAAAGGCGTGGCGACCGCCTTCGGCGCCATTGCCCCAATCGGCTGGGATCTTACCGGCGTAATGGCCGGAACCTGGCTGCTGACGATTCTGCTCAGCGGCTACTCCTCTCTTGGGGCCATCGTGAGCGCGCTGATTGCGCCCTTCTATGTCTGGTGGTTCAAACCGCAGTACACTTTCCCCGTTTCGATGCTGTCGTGCCTGATCCTGCTGCGCCATCATGACAACATTCAGCGTTTGTGGCGTCGTCAGGAAACCCGAATCTGGTCTCGTTTCAAAAAGAAGAAAAAAGCGCCGGAGCAGAAATAACCTTTGCTTCGCCGCAAGGCGGCAATGAGCTTACTCCAGTCAGTGATTCGGGCGAGCGACAAATCTGCCGGGAGCAGATTTGAACGTCGCTTGCGACGGCCCGCCAGGGCGAGGCCCATGGATGGGCCGAGTAGCCCGTAGCCAACGCCGCTGCGGCTCGAAGTATGACGGGCATAAGCTTTTCATATGATCGGGATGATTGCCCCCCGATCAATACTCTTCGCTGCTGTTTTATCTTGATTTTGCAGGGGCGCGACATTGCACGGCACCGTGTTAGCACAGAATAAAAAAGGCTGGCAGGCCACGCTGGACCTCCAGTTTCAATTTCTCGGCGGGAAAACCACGCTCGCCTCCCGTCGCCATGTCGGTCCCCTCACCGTTCAGCGCCCGTTTTATCCCGAAGCAGAGACCTGCCACCTCTATCTGCTTCATCCGCCCGGCGGCATCGTCGGCGGCGATGAGCTCACCATTAGCGCGACCATTGATGCCGATTGCCATACCCTGATCACCATGCCCGGCGCCAGCAAGTTTTATCGCAGCAGCGGCGCGCAGGCGCGGCTTCAGCAAACCCTGACGCTGGCCGAAAACTCGACGCTCGAGTGGCTGCCGCAGGACGCGATCTTCTTTCCCGGCGCCAACGCCGCTTTGTCTACCGCCTTTCATCTCGCCGCCTCCAGCACGCTGCTGGCCTGGGACCTGCTGTGCCTTGGCCGACCGGTTATCGGCGAAGCTTTTAGCCACGGCGCGCTCGCCAATCGGCTGGAAGTGTGGGTCGACGGCTCTCCGCTGCTGATTGAGCGCCTGAGCCTGGCCGATGGACAGCTGGCCTGCGTCGCGCAGCAGCCGTGGGTGGGAACGATGCTGTTCTACCCGGCGAACGAAACGCTGCTGGAAGGCGTACGCGAAAAGCTTACGCCGCTGGCAAATTACGCCGGCGCTACGCTCACCGACGGCCTGCTAACGGTACGTTTTTTAAGCGATGATAATCTGCTTTGCCAGCGGGCGATGCGCGATATCTGGCAATTCATGCGCCCGCATCTGACCGGCAAATCTCCGGTACTTCCCCGAATCTGGCTGACTTAAGAGAACGCTATGGAACTGACACCCAGAGAAAAAGACAAGCTGTTGCTGTTTACCGCCGCACTGGTGGCGGAGCGTCGCCTGGCCCGCGGCCTGAAGCTCAACTATCCCGAATCCGTGGCCCTGATTAGCGCCTTTATTATGGAAGGCGCGCGCGATGGCAAAAGCGTCGCCGAGCTGATGGAAGAGGGACGCCACGTCCTGAGCCGTGACCAGGTCATGGAAGGCGTGCCGGAAATGATCCCCGATATCCAGGTCGAAGCCACCTTCCCGGACGGCTCGAAGCTGGTCACCGTTCATAATCCGATAATCTGAGGTAGCGTGATGATCCCTGGAGAATATCAGATAAAGCCCGGACAGATAGCCCTCAACGCTGGCCGCGCAACCTGCAGCATTATTGTTGAAAATCACGGCGACCGGCCGATTCAGGTCGGCTCGCATTACCACTTCGCCGAGGTCAACCCGGCGCTGAAGTTCGATCGCCAGCAGGCGACCGGCTATCGGCTGAATATCGCTGCCGGCACCGCAGTGCGCTTCGAGCCGGGTCAAAAACGCGAGGTGGAGCTGGTGGCGCTGGCCGGAACCCGTGCGGTGTACGGTTTTCGCGGCGAGGTGATGGGCGCGCTGGAGGCAAACGATGAGTGAAATTTCACGTCAGGCCTATGCCGACATGTTCGGCCCTACCACCGGCGATAAAGTTCGCCTGGCCGACACCGAGCTATGGATCGAGGTCGAAGATGATTTGACCACCTACGGCGAAGAGGTCAAATTTGGCGGCGGTAAAGTGATCCGCGACGGAATGGGGCAGGGACAGATGCTTTCCGCCGGGTGCGTGGATCTGGTGCTGACCAACGCCCTGATCGTCGATTACTGGGGGATCGTCAAAGCCGATATTGGCGTCAAAGACGGACGGATCTTCGCGATCGGCAAAGCCGGCAATCCGGATATTCAGCCCAACGTCACGATCCCGATCGGCGCGGCCACGGAAATTATTGCGGCGGAAGGTAAGATCGTCACCGCCGGCGGCGTCGATACGCATATTCACTGGATCTGCCCGCAGCAGGCGGAAGAGGCGCTGGTCTCCGGCGTCACCACCATGATCGGCGGCGGGACCGGCCCGGCGGCGGGCACCAACGCCACGACCTGTACGCCAGGGCCGTGGTATATCTCGCGGATGCTGCAGGCCGCCGACAGCCTGCCGGTCAATATCGGCCTACTGGGTAAAGGCAACGGCTCGAATCCCGACGCGCTGCGTGAGCAGGTCGCGGCCGGGGTTATCGGCCTGAAAATTCACGAAGACTGGGGCGCGACCCCGGCGGCAATCGACTGCGCGCTGACCGTGGCTGACGAAATGGACGTGCAGGTCGCGCTGCACAGCGACACCCTCAATGAGTCCGGATTCGTTGAGGATACCCTGGCGGCCATCGGCGGGCGCACTATCCATACTTTCCATACCGAAGGCGCGGGCGGCGGCCATGCGCCGGATATTATTACCGCCTGCGCGCACCCCAATATTTTACCGTCGTCGACCAACCCGACGCTGCCCTATACCGTCAACACCATTGACGAACATCTGGATATGCTGATGGTTTGCCATCACCTCGATCCGGATATCGCCGAGGACGTGGCGTTTGCCGAATCGCGCATTCGGCGGGAAACCATCGCCGCGGAAGACGTCCTGCACGACCTCGGCGCCTTCTCCCTTACCTCGTCAGATTCGCAGGCGATGGGGCGCGTCGGCGAAGTGGTGTTACGTACCTGGCAGGTAGCGCACCGGATGAAAGTTCAGCGCGGCCCGCTGGCGGAAGAGAGCGGCGATAACGACAACTTCCGCGTAAAGCGCTATATCGCCAAATACACGATTAATCCGGCGTTGACCCACGGTATCGCCCACGAAGTCGGCTCGATTGAAGCCGGTAAACTGGCGGATCTGGTGCTGTGGTCCCCGGCGTTCTTCGGCGTGAAACCGGCGACAATCGTTAAAGGCGGCATGATCGCCATGGCGCCGATGGGCGACATCAACGCCTCTATCCCAACGCCGCAGCCGGTGCACTATCGCCCGATGTTCGGCGCGCTGGGCAGCGCCCGTCACCGCTGCCGTTTGACCTTCCTGTCGCAGGCGGCGGCGGAAAACGGCGTCGCTGAACGGCTGAACCTGCACAGCGCGACGGCGGTGGTGAAAGGCTGCCGCGAGGTACAAAAAGCCGATATGCACCACAACGGCCTGCTGCCCAATATTACCGTGGATTCGCAAACCTACGAGGTGCGCATCGACGGCGAACTGATTACCAGCGAACCGGCGGACGTGCTACCGATGGCGCAACGTTATTTCCTGTTTTAAGGAGCGCACATGCTTTATTTAACCCAACGGGTGGAGACCCCGGCGCAGGCCACGGCCAGCGTTACCCTGCCGATTGACGTGCGGGTAAAAAGCCGCATAAAAGTCACGCTTAACGATGGTCGTCAGGCGGGCCTGCTGCTGCCGCGCGGCCTGCTGCTGCGCGGCGGCGATATTCTCAGCAACGAAAACGGCAGCGAGTTCATCGAAGTGATCGCCGCCGATGAAGCCGTTTCGGTCGTACGCTGCGATGACCCCTTTGTGCTGGCGAAGGCCTGCTATCACCTTGGCAATCGCCACGTGCCGCTGCAAATTATGCCCGGCGAGCTGCGCTATCATCACGATCACGTCCTGGACGATATGCTGCGCCAGTTTGGTCTGGCCGTGGATTTCGCGCATCTGCCGTTTGAACCGGAAGCCGGCGCCTACGCCAGCGAATCACACGGCCATCACCATCATCACCATCATGAGCACAGCCACTAAATGCCGACGCCGGAAAAACGTCTGCGCTTAATGCAGCTTGCCAGCAGCAGCCTCCCGGTTGGCGGCTACAGCTGGTCCCAGGGGCTGGAGTGGGCGGTGGAAGCGGGCTGGGTAGCGGATACCGCCGCCTTTGAGCGCTGGCAGCTGCGGCAGATGGAGCAGAGCTTTTTT
The DNA here is from genome assembly GCF_002556465.1 of Klebsiella sp. MBT K-1. Taxonomy (NCBI): domain Bacteria; kingdom Pseudomonadati; phylum Pseudomonadota; class Gammaproteobacteria; order Enterobacterales; family Enterobacteriaceae; genus Klebsiella; species Klebsiella sp. MBT K-1. Next base: position 161,250 of record NZ_PDEL01000007.1, read on the forward strand.
ACCGTCGATCTGCCGCTGTTCGCCCGGCTTTACCGGGCCTGCGAAGCGGGCGATCTGGCCTGCGCCAGGCGCTGGACCGCTTACCTGCTCGCCTGCCGGGAAACCCGCGAGCTGCGCGATGAAGAGCGCAACCGCGGCGCGGCCTTCACCCGGCTGCTGGCCGACTGGCAGCCGGACTGCCCGCCCGAGTGGCGCAAGCTGTGCCAGCAAAGTCAGCTAACCGGCATGGCGTGGCTCGGCGTACGCTGGCAAATCGCCATTCCTGACCTGGCCCTGAGCCTTGGCTATAGCTGGATTGAAAGCGCGGTGATGGCGGGCGTCAAGCTGGTGCCCTTTGGCCAGCAGGCGGCCCAGCAGTTGATTCTACGCCTGTGCGACCGCTACGCGGCGGACATGGACAGCGCCCTCGCCGCCCCGGACGACGCCCTCGGTTCGGCGACGCCGCTGGCGGCTATCGCTTCCGCCCGGCACGAAACCCAGTATTCCCGATTATTCCGTTCTTAGGAGAAGGTATGAACATGATTAAGCAACCGCTGCGCGTCGGCGTCGGCGGCCCGGTCGGCTCCGGAAAAACGGCGCTGCTGGAAGCCCTCTGCAAAGCCATGCGCGACACCTGGCAGCTGGCGGTGGTGACCAACGATATCTACACCAAAGAAGATCAGCGCATTCTCACCGAAGCCGGCGCCCTGGAGCCTGAACGAATTGTCGGTGTCGAAACCGGCGGCTGCCCGCATACCGCCATTCGGGAAGACGCGTCAATGAACCTTGCCGCGGTGGAAGCGCTGAGCGAGAAATTCGGCAATCTCGATCTCATCTTTGTGGAAAGCGGCGGCGATAACCTGAGCGCCACCTTCAGCCCGGAGCTGGCGGATCTCACCATCTACGTCATCGACGTGGCGGAAGGGGAAAAGATCCCGCGCAAAGGCGGACCGGGGATCACCAAATCCGACTTCCTGGTGATCAACAAAACCGATCTTGCACCGTACGTGGGCGCGTCTCTGGAAGTGATGGAGCGCGATACCCTGCGCATGCGCGGCGAACGCCCGTGGAGCTTCACCAACTTGAAAAGCGGCGACGGCCTGCAAAATATCATCGCCTTTATCGAAGACAAAGGCATGCTCGGCAAGTAACCCCTGCACCATCCCGGCGCAGAGGTGTCGGGATGGTGCATGCCCTGCCCTCTCTTTAGCCATCCCCTTCATGAAGCCCTGATAGCGCCTGCCCTGCGATGTGGCATAAGGTTTGCTAATTCCAGTCATGCCTAACCATTAAGGAATGACTATGTCATCACTGGATATAAAAACTGATTTACCTGCGCAAACCAGTGCCTCCGGCTCAAAAGAAACGCTGGAAGATTATACCCTTCGCTATGCTCCGCTGAGCTTTCGCCGCTGGGGACCGGGGGTTGTGGCGGTGACCGCCTTAGGCGGCATCGCCTATCTGGCTGACTTTTCTATCGGTGCCAGCATCGGCATGGCGTGGGGCACCACCAATGCGATTTACGCGATCCTGCTGGCGGCGCTGGTTATTTTTCTTACCGGTATCCCGCTGGCGATTACCGCCGCGCGCTATAACATCGACCTCGACCTGATCACCCGCAGCGCCGGTTTCGGCTACTTTGGCTCGGTGATCACTAGCATTATCTTCGCCGGATTTACCTTTATCTTCTTCGCGCTTGAAGGCTCGATCATGGCGCAGGGGCTGCTGGTGGGCCTGGGGATCCCGCTGTGGATGGGCTACCTCATCGCCACGCTGATGGTATTGCCGCTGGTGGTCTACGGCATGAAGGCGCTGACTCGCCTTCAGGTCTGGACAACGCCGCTGTGGCTGGTCCTGATGGTGGTTCCGGTGGCCTGGCTTATCGCCAAAGACCCGGATCTGGTGGATGGGTTTATGAACTTCGCCGGTAAAAACAACGCCGCAACGGTAGACTTGACCGCCATTATGCTCGGCGCGGGGGTATGCCTGTCGCTGATCATGCAGATTGGCGAGCAGATCGACTACCTGCGCTTTATGCCGCCGAAGACCGCGGAAAACAGCAAAAGCTGGTGGCTGGCGGTGTTCTCCGCTGGTCCGGGCTGGGTCGTGTTAGGCGCGATTAAACAGATTATCGGCGCTTTCCTCGGCTTCTATCTGCTGACCCGCTTCCCGGCAGTGCATAACACCGAGCCGGTACAGCAGTTCGTCAGCGTCTTCGATAACCTGGTCCCCGGCTGGCTGGCGCTTACCCTCGCGGTGGTACTGGTGGTTATCTCGCAGATTAAAATTAACGTCACCAACGCCTATTCCGGCTCGCTGGCGTGGACCAGCGCCTGGACGCGCACCACCAAGCGCTACCCGGGGCGGATTATTTTCGTCATCGTCAACCTGACCATTGCCCTTGCCCTGATGGAAGGCGACATGTTCAGCGCTCTGGCGTGGATCCTCGGCTTCTATTCCAACTTTGCCATCGCCTGGGTGGTGGTAGTCGCCACCGATATCACCGTCAACAAAGGCCTGCTGAAGCTGGCCCCGGCGCAGCCGGAGTATCGTCGCGGGATGATCTATAACGTCAACCCGGTTGGCGTGGTGGCTTTTGCCCTCGCAGCAGGCCTGTCGATTAGCGCCTTCTTCGGCCTGTTGGGCGAAACGCTGGCGCCGTTCTCGCCGCTGATCGCGCTGGCGGTGGCTTTCGTAATGACGCCGGTCATGGGGATCGCCACCCGCGGGCGCTATTACATTAAACAGCGCGATGACGGGATCCCCGAGCCGCGCTACGATGCGCAGGGCAACGCGTCGACCACCGTTTACCGCTGCCTGAGCTGCCGGGAGGAGTACGAACGTCCGGACGTAATGCATTCGCACAAGCATCAGGGCGCGATTTGCTCGCTGTGTAAGAGTATGGAATAAGTCAGGAAGGCAGGCCGACAGGACGTCGGCCTGTGAAACATCAGACGTTATGCCGCCGGGAGTTCAGCCAGCGGCCAGCGCGGACGAACGGTCACGCCGAGCTCCGCTTTCGCCCCGGAGCGCAGACGAACCATCCCGGCATAGGCAATCATCGCGCCGTTATCGGTGCAAAATTCAGGACGGGCATAGAAGACTTCCCCGCCGCGCTTTTGCATCATTTCCGCCAGCTTCGCGCGCAGCGTACGGTTAGCGCTGACGCCCCCCGCCATCACCAGCCGTTTAAAGCCGGTTTGCTCCAGTGCGCGGCGGCACTTAATCATCAGCGTATCCACGACCGCGTCTTCAAACGCGCGGGCGATATCGGCGCGGGTCTGGTCGTCATCGCCGTTGTTGCGGATGGTGTTCGCGGCAAAGGTTTTCAGACCAGAGAAGCTGAAATCCAGTCCGGGGCGGTCGGTCATCGGTCGCGGGAAGACAAAGCGCCCTTCGGTGCCCTGAGAAGCCATCTTCGACAGCATCGGGCCGCCGGGATAATCCAGCCCCAGCAGTTTAGCCGTCTTATCGAAGGCTTCGCCCGCCGCGTCGTCAATAGACTCGCCTAACAGCTCGTACTGGCCAATGCCGGTGACGCTGATCAGCTGGGTATGACCGCCGGAAACCAGCAGCGCGACAAAAGGATACTGCGGCGGATTATCTTCCAGCATCGGCGCCAGCAGGTGCCCTTCCATATGGTGTACCGGGATCGCCGGAACGTTCCAGGCGAACGCCAGCGATCGGCCAACCGTGGCGCCGACCAGCAGCGCGCCAACCAGACCCGGGCCCGCCGTATACGCAACGGCATCAATATCCTTTGCCGTCAGCCCGGCTTCCTTGAGCGCCGCCTGAATCAGGGGGACAGTTTTACGCACGTGGTCGCGCGAGGCCAGCTCAGGCACCACGCCGCCGTAGTCAGCGTGCAATTTCACCTGACTATACAGCTGGTTGGCTAACAGACCTTTTTCGTCGTCATAAATGGCGATGCCGGTTTCATCGCAGGATGTTTCAATTCCCAGTACACGCATGGCTAGTTTTACCTCGTTTCAATACCGCGCAGTGTAGGACCAATGCGGGTTGATGTAAAACTTTCCTCACCCCTGGCGTTCACTTCGTGTATACTCCCTGTCCTTATAAAAGTCCCTTTCAAAAATCGCGTCGGTGCTTTACAAAGCAGCAGCAATTGCAGTAAAATTCCGCACCATTTTGAAATAAGCTGGCGCTGATGCCAGCGGCAAACCGAATTTATCAAAGGTGAGAGTTACATGCCGGTAATTAAAGTACGTGAAAACGAGCCGTTCGACGTAGCGCTGCGTCGCTTCAAACGTTCATGCGAAAAAGCAGGTGTTCTGGCGGAAGTTCGTCGTCGTGAGTTCTATGAAAAACCGACTACCGAACGTAAACGCGCTAAAGCTTCAGCAGTGAAACGTCACGCGAAGAAACTGGCTCGCGAAAACGCACGCCGCACTCGTCTGTACTAATCTGTTGGGAGCATAGCTCTCAATTCAGACCGAGTTGTAGTTGTAAGGCCGTGCTTCCGAAAGGAATGCGCGGCTTATTTTCGTTTATGCATTAGCATATACACGACATCATTCAGGATGCACTCAGGCAGCAAGGGAGTGAGTCCCGGCGCTTACTCAAGTAAGTGGCAGGGGTGAACGAACTTAGCCAACGCAGAGGCAATCTGAAGGCTCAAGTGTATAAAACGGGGCATATGGCTGGACGAATCCCACGAGTATTTATCAATGACCTGCTGGCGCGCACCGACATCGTCGATCTGATCGATGCCCGGGTAAAGCTGAAAAAGCAGGGCAAGAATTATCACGCGTGCTGTCCGTTCCATAACGAAAAAACCCCCTCTTTCACCGTCAATGGTGAAAAACAGTTTTACCACTGCTTTGGCTGCGGTGCGCACGGCAACGCTATCGACTTCCTGATGAACTACGACAAGCTCGAGTTCGTGGAAACCGTCGAAGAGCTGGCCGCCATGCATAATCTTGACGTGCCGTATGAAGCAGGTAGCGGGCCCAGCCAGATTGAGCGCCATCAGCGGCAAAATCTTTATCAGCTGATGGATGGTCTGAACACGTTTTATCAACAGTCTCTGATGCAACCCGCCGCCGACCCCGCGCGCCAGTATCTGGAAAAACGCGGCTTAAGCAGTGAGGTCATTACGCGCTTTGCGATTGGCTACGCCCCTCCCGGCTGGGACAACGTTTTAAAACGTTTTGGCGGTAATCAAGAAAATCGCCAGTCGCTGATTGATGCAGGCATGCTGGTCACGAACGATCAGGGGCGCAGTTACGACCGCTTCCGCGAACGGGTGATGTTTCCCATCCGCGATAAGCGAGGCCGGGTGATTGGTTTTGGTGGTCGCGTGCTGGGTGATGCTCTGCCGAAGTACCTGAACTCCCCGGAGACCGATATTTTCCATAAAGGCCGCCAGCTGTACGGTCTTTATGAAGCGCAGCAGGACAACGCTGAACCGTCCCGACTGCTGGTGGTCGAAGGCTATATGGACGTGGTGGCGCTGGCGCAATTCGGCATCAACTATGCCGTTGCGTCGTTAGGAACGTCGACGACCGCTGACCATATTCAGCTGTTGTTCCGGGTCACCAATCAGGTGGTTTGCTGCTACGACGGCGACCGGGCTGGCCGCGATGCCGCCTGGCGCGCGCTGGAAACGGCGCTGCCGTATATGACCGACGGGCGTCAGCTACGCTTTATGTTTCTGCCGGATGGCGAAGATCCGGATACGCTGGTGCGCAAAGAGGGGAAAGCCGCATTTGAAGCGCGGATGGAGCAGGCTCAGCCGCTCTCCACGTTTTTGTTCAACAGCCTGCTACCGCAGGTGGATTTGAGCACCCCGGACGGACGCGCGCAGCTGAGTACGTTAGCCTTGCCGCTAATAACTCAGGTACCGGGCGAAACGCTGCGCATTTATCTGCGTCAGGAGTTAGGCAATAAGCTGGGGATTTTAGACGATGCGCAGCTTGAACGTTTAATGCCAAAACAGTCTGAAAATGGCATCCAGCGCCCTGCTCCGCAGCTAAAACGCACGACCATGCGTATACTGATAGGACTACTGGTACAAAACCCGGACCTGGCCCCGCTGGTACCGCCTCTCGAAGGGCTGGACCCGCGTAAAATGCCCGGGCTTGGTTTGTTCAACGAACTGGTTAAAACCTGTTTAGCACAGCCGGGCCTGACTACCGGACTGCTTTTAGAGCAGTATCGCGGCACAAATGAAGCCGCAACCCTTGAAAAACTGTCGATGTGGGACGATATAGCAGATAAGGATATTGCTGAAAAAACCTTCACCGACTCGCTCAACCATATGTTTGATTCACTGCTGGAACTGCGGCAAGAAGAGTTGATAGCTCGCGACCGCACGCACGGTTTAAGCAGTGAAGAACGCCGGGAGCTCTGGACTATCAGCCAGGAACTGGCCAAAAAATAAGCGAAAGATTAAATCATTCAAGTTGTATCAAGGCAGCAAGAGAACGAACTCCTGGAAGGAAACATAAATCCATGACCAGGATGAAGGAACGCAGCTAACGCTAAGACAACTTGAAGGATGACGTATTTAACGGCTTAACTGCCGAATATCGTTCGGGAAGCCCCCGACAGCCGCTCGAGGCGCAGCGGCAATAATATAAGTACGCCCTCGCTTTAAATGTTGGCAGTTCGCCTGCTTACACCAATCAAACGAATTAAGTGTGGATACCGTCTTATGGAGCAAAACCCGCAGTCACAGCTGAAGCTTCTTGTCCAACGTGGTAAGGAGCAAGGCTATCTGACCTATGCCGAGGTCAATGACCATCTGCCGGAAGATATCGTCGACTCCGACCAGATCGAAGACATCATCCAAATGATCAACGACATGGGCATTCAGGTGATGGAAGAAGCACCGGATGCCGATGATCTCTTGCTTGCTGAAACGAACAACAATACCGACGAAGATGCGGAAGAAGCTGCCGCGCAGGTTCTCTCCAGCGTTGAGTCTGAAATCGGACGCACAACCGACCCGGTGCGTATGTACATGCGCGAAATGGGTACCGTCGAACTGCTGACGCGCGAAGGCGAAATTGACATCGCTAAACGCATCGAAGACGGGATTAACCAGGTCCAGTGCTCGGTTGCGGAATACCCGGAAGCGATCACCTATCTGCTGGAGCAGTACGATCGCGTTGAAGCGGAAGAAGCGCGCCTGTCCGATCTGATCACCGGCTTTGTCGACCCGAACGCTGAAGAAGATCTGGCGCCAACCGCCACTCACGTCGGTTCTGAACTCTCTCAGGAAGAGATGGATGACGACGAAGACGAAGATGAAGAAGAAGACGACGACAGCAGCGATGACGACAACAGCATCGACCCTGAGCTGGCGCGCGAGAAATTCGCCGAACTGCGTACGCAGTACGAACTGACCCGCGACACCATCAAAGCGAAAGGTCGTAGCCACGCCGCAGCGCAGGAAGAGATCCTCAAGCTGTCTGAAGTGTTCAAACAGTTCCGTCTGGTGCCGAAGCAGTTTGATTACCTGGTTAACAGCATGCGTGTCATGATGGATCGCGTTCGTACTCAAGAACGTATTATCATGAAGCTGTGCGTTGAACAGTGCAAAATGCCGAAGAAAAACTTCATCACTCTGTTCACCGGCAACGAAACCAGCGAAACCTGGTTCAACGCGGCCATCGCCATGAACAAGCCGTGGTCAGAGAAGCTGCTTGACGTAAAAGAAGACGTCCAGCGCGGCCTGATGAAGCTGCAGCAAATTGAGCAAGAGACCGGCCTGACCATTGAGCAGGTAAAAGATATCAACCGTCGCATGTCCATCGGTGAAGCGAAAGCCCGCCGTGCGAAGAAAGAGATGGTTGAAGCGAACCTGCGTCTGGTTATCTCGATCGCCAAGAAATACACCAACCGCGGTCTGCAGTTCCTCGACCTGATCCAGGAAGGCAACATCGGTCTGATGAAAGCGGTTGATAAGTTTGAATACCGCCGCGGCTATAAGTTTTCCACCTACGCAACCTGGTGGATCCGTCAGGCGATCACCCGCTCTATCGCAGACCAGGCGCGCACCATCCGTATTCCGGTGCATATGATTGAGACGATCAACAAGCTCAACCGTATTTCCCGCCAGATGCTGCAGGAGATGGGCCGCGAGCCGACGCCGGAAGAGCTGGCCGAGCGTATGCTGATGCCGGAAGATAAAATTCGTAAGGTGCTGAAAATCGCCAAAGAGCCGATCTCCATGGAAACGCCGATTGGCGACGATGAAGATTCGCATCTGGGAGATTTCATCGAGGATAACACCCTCGAGCTGCCGCTGGACTCTGCCACCACCGAGAGCCTGCGCGCCGCCACCCATGACGTTCTGGCTGGCCTGACCGCCCGAGAAGCGAAAGTCCTGCGTATGCGCTTCGGTATCGACATGAATACCGATCACACGCTGGAAGAAGTGGGTAAACAGTTCGACGTTACCCGCGAACGTATCCGTCAGATCGAAGCGAAGGCGCTGCGTAAACTGCGTCATCCGAGCCGCTCTGAAGTGCTGCGTAGCTTCCTCGACGATTAATTATCGCCGCGTACCGCAAAAAGCCAGTCAAATGACTGGCTTTTTTTATGCCTGAACGGTAATCATTTATTTAAGAAATATTAAAACCAAAATATAAAACCCTTAAAAATATATTCAGGCCATATTCTTAATTACTTCTTTATAGGCAGATAAACAACTGGACTCACCGTTTTACGTTTGTACTATGGGTTTATGGATAGCCCGTAGGGCCTAAAACGGAAGATAAATCATAGGGAAATGGAATGAATAGCAAGCGTAAAATTCAGCTGGCTGATTTTAATAGAACGGTTATTTTAACCACATCTAATACCTTATTTCTCAGTCGCGGAATAGAAAATACCACCATGGATGTGATCGCCCATGAAACGGGTTTTAGCAAAACAACGCTTTATACCTATTTTGAAAATAAAAAAGATATTCTGGATCATCTTATCCTTCAGGGAATGGAGCATTTCCATCAGGAGGTGCTAAAAATAGCCAATCGGCAAAATTCATTTCGCGACTTTTATCGCGAGCTATGCCATGCGCTGATCGCTCTCCACGAAGCGAGCATTGCCTATTTTCCCGCTATTACAGGCAAAATCGCGAGTTCTGAAAAAATCACTAAAAACAATAAAGCGTTGAAAAGTATCTCTATGATTGGTGAACAGATAAACCATATTATCGCCGCGCAAATTACCGACGCCGCCGAAAAAAAAGAGATCGCGCTGAATGCTCCCGCCGCGGACGTCACGATGCTGTTCTGGCTCTGCCTGACCGGACTCGTAGAAAAATCCTCACATAGAGAATCCTATCTTTTACGTCACCTTGAAAAAGACCGTAAATCCTTTCTCGACTTCGCTTTTAACTCAGTACTATTAATGATAGAAAAAGGGAATATTAGCGATAACGCAAAAGCTGGCTAAAGCCTCAGGCTTTAGCCAGCGCAGAGTCGTCCGCAGTGCCTTAAAGCCCTCGCGTTGCCAGCGCCTCGTCAAGCTCCCGGTAGGCCTCCACCAGCTTATCCAGCGTCGCCCGGTTGAGCCCGCTGGGATTTGGCAACACCCATACTTCCGTCGCGCCTATGGTCACCTGCTGTTTACCCCATTTTACGCCGCGTACCTGAAACGCTTTCTCGAAGGCCTGTTTACCGAGGATCGCCAGCGCATACGGCTGATACTCTTCCATTTTTCTGACCAGCTCCCGGCCACCGTCACGGAGCTCCAGCAGCTCGACCTCGCTGGCCTGCACCGTTGGGCGCTCGACGAGCATGGTGATCCCGCAGCGAGTATCCAGCAGCTGAAGTTCCTCCTCGGGCTTCAGCAGACGGTCGGTAAACCCGGCCTGGTGAATCACCTTCCAGAAGCGATTTCCCGGATGGGCGAAATGAAAACCGGTATGGGCGGAAGACTTCCCCGGATTGATACCGCAAAAGACGACCCTCAGGTTCGGCGCCAGAATATCGTTAATCATATTTTCCCCAGCTCAATACCTAAAAGGTCATTATAAAGGATTGAAAATGCGTTGTTTATAAAAACAGCAGGCGTGCGTTTTAGGCTGGATTGCGGGGAACAGTTACTTTATAATCCTTCGCCACGGCCCCTTAGCTCAGTGGTTAGAGCAGGCGACTCATAATCGCTTGGTCGCTGGTTCAAGTCCAGCAGGGGCCACCAGATACAGCAAGGGCTGACGAGAAATCGTCAGCCCTTTTTGCATTATGCAGCACCATCCGGCGCCGCCGCTTAAAATGAGGTCAGGTTACACCAGCGCCTGCAGCTGTTCGCGCATATAGACGGTGAAGAATTCCGGGTTTTTAATGACGATCCGCTTACCGGAGGCAATTTTGTCCGCCCATCCGGCGACTTTTTCCGTGAACCCGGCATCCCATCCCTCCTTTTCACCCCGGGCCGTAACGTCGGCAGGGTTCGCCGGTACGCCTAGTTCATGTAAATACTTCAAAATTCCCTTCGCGGTACTTTCATCCATAGTATTCGGCACCGACAACGAGGTGTTCATACCACCAATAAAATCCAGGGCTTTATCGATTGCTGTTGGCATGCTCTTATCCTTAAAATTAACCACGTAATGAACATGCTTACACTATGGACCCATCTTTGCCGGGATATCAAAGAGATCGTTGCCTTTCTTTGATTCAGACCGCAGCTAAACGCTTGCGTGCTGCTTTTCTACTCGACTATTCCGCACCAGTCACCAGGAAACTACTCCATACGTCCGCGCTTAAACTGACCGGCATCGATATCGTAGTGCTTCATTTTTCGCCACAGCGTGGTACGGCCAATATTCAGCAGCTGCGCCATCTCCTGTACCCGACCGCTGGTCACCCGGGCGGCGTGGATAATCGCCTCTTTCTCAATGGCGCTAAAGGTCAGGCTGGCGGGCAGCAGCGATGACCCCGCGTCGGCGCCCGGCCGCTCGGCAAACAGATATTCCGGCAAATTACTCAGACGGATATGGCCGTTATCGCTGCTAATGGCGATATTCTCGATAACGCTATTCAGCTCAAAATCATTGCCCGGCCAGGAGTAGGCCACCAGCTGCGCCAGCGCATCGTCATCCATCTTCAGCCGCGAGGAAAAGCGTTTTTCCAGGCTCTTAAGGCGATTGTGCACCAGCGAGGGGATACTGTTGCGCCGCGCCCGCAGCGGGGGAATAACGATTTCAAAAGAGTGCAGCGCGTAGTAAAGCTGGCGGCTAAAGCGGTTTTGCTCCACCAGATTGGCAAGATCGACGGTAGTGGTGGCGATCACTTTGACGTCCACCGGGATCAAGCGACGGGCGTCCAGACGGGTTAATACCCCCTGCTTGATCACCTGCAGCAGCGCGGACTGCAGCTCCGGCGCCAGATATTCAATTTTTTCCAGAAACAGCGTCCCGCCGTTGGCCAGCTCAAGACGGCTAAGGCGACCGTTTTCATCGTCCGTCGGCGCGCTGCCCATAAAATCCTGGCCCAGGACGCTGTCGGCATACAGCTGGCAGTTGACCGCGATATACGGCCCGCCGCCCCGCTCGCTCTCATTGTGAATCGCCTGGCTGAGCAGCTCTTTACCCACCCCTTCTTCACCGCACAGCAGCACCGGGAAAGCGCCGCGCGCCGCCTGGCGGCCAAAGTGAATCAGCCGCCGGGTTTCCGGGTCGTCCGCCGACATCTGCTCAAAGGTATGGCTCACTTTGCCAAGCTGGCTGGTCATCAGCTGGCGCATCTGCTCGACCGGATGCAGCAGCAGAATAAAGCTGTTGCCCTGCTCTTCGACGATCGGCTTGAGCGTAATCACGGCGTCGACAAACTGATGCTGGCTCTCAAAGGTCACTTCGACATGGTTCAGCCCGCGCGCGTGCTTAATGGCCCGGCGCAGCAGGGCCGGGAGCGTCACCAGTTCATTGATGTTTTTCCCCTGGCTGGCCTGGGCATCAAGATGCAGCAGCCTCGCGGCCTGCACGTTAAGAAACTGCAAAACTCCCTGCTCATTCCACGCCATCACCCCGTCATCCATACTCTCCAGCAGACCGTACATCTGATTAAGATGGCGATTCGACTCTGACAACAGGCTGTCGGTCAGCAGCGAGTTACCGACTTCCCGCGCGATAGCCAGGGTCAGGGAGAGATCCGGCGAAGCCTGCTCTTCGGTCAGGCAGCACAGGGAAATGGAACCGAACAGGCGCCCGTGGTTATCAAACACCGGCGTGGAGCTAAACGACCATCCGTGCAGCGCATGTTTAAAATGCTGCTCGCCCGTCGTTTTGACCGGCTGCCCGAGCATTGAGGCCAGCGAGAGCGCGCAGCTGCCGATAATGCTTTCCGCGCAGTAGCTGCCGTCACGAAATCCCAGCGCCGCCAGCTGGTCGAGGGTCTGCGGATCGCCGCAGCGGCTGAGAATACAGGCGGACTCATCAAGGATAAACAGCGCGCAGGGGCGGTTATCCATAAACTCCCAGGCATCTTCCAGCGCCGCCTGACCAATCGTCAACAGCGCGGTCTTGCGCCGGCAAATCGATTCAAAGGTCAGCCCCTGCGCCTGATGCGGCGTCTGCCAGGTTTCCCGCTGCATAAACTTGCTGCAGCGATGCCATGACTGGGTTATCACCAAAGGAAAGCTCTGAGTCTGCGCAGTCATATCCATTTCCGCTGTTTCATAAACGACAACCCCTCCGGCGGCTACCGCAAGAGGGGGGGAAAAACGCCCCATCGTTTAAATGAGGCGGGGCTGGACCACGATAAATTAGCGCGCCAGCCACTGCTGTCCGAGCAGGTCAGCGGTCAGAATCGCCGCATGCACGCTCTGCGCGCTGACCGGGAAGGGCATATTATGAATGGTTTCACCTTCCGCGCAGGTCGCTTTAGCGACTGCCTGAATTTTCTCATCGATGCCCTCTTTAACGCCCATTTGCGCCAGCGTGACCGGCAGGCCGACGGTATGGCAGAAGTTCAGCACCGTTTCGATCTCTTCCATCGGGCTATTTTGCAGCACCAGCTGCGCCAGGGTACCAAAGGCCACTTTCTCGCCATGGTACAGATGGTGACACTCTTCGAGGATGGTGAAACCGTTGTGAATGGCGTGCGCGGCGGCCAGACCGCTACTTTCAAAGCCGATACCGCTGAGGTAGGTATTCGCTTCAACGATGCGTTCCAGCGCATCGGTCACCACCCCGGCCTGGGCGGCGAGGCGGGCTTTTTCGCCTTCCGCCAGCAGCGTATCATAGCACAGGCGCGCCAGGCTCAGCGCCGCCGCCGTCGACTGGCCGCCCGCCATGCTGGTGGCTCTGGCGTCGTAGCAGGCCTTGGCTTCAAACCAGGTTGAAAGCGCATCGCCCATCCCGGCCACCAGCAGGCGCACCGGCGCTTTGGCGATAATCGCCGTATCCATCACCACCATATCCGGGTTTTTCGGGTAGATCAGATACTCTTCAAACTCACCGGCTTCGGTGTAGATAACCGACAGCGCGCTGGTTGGCGCATCGGTGGAGGCGATCGTCGGGATCACCACCACCGGCAGCTTCTGGTAGTAGCCGATGGCTTTCGCCGTATCGAGCGTCTTACCGCCGCCGATACCCACCACGCCGCGGCAGCCGTGCTGCTTCAGAATGGCGATCAGGCGATTGATCTCAACGTGGCTGCACTCGCCGTTGAAACGCTCCGCATGGCAGCTAATGTTGTGGCTGTGCAAACCTTCCAGCACTTTCTCTCCCGCCAGCTTCATTACGAAGTCATCGGCAATCACGAAAAAGCTGTCCGCCAGGTTTTTGGCGTATTGCCCAAACAGCGTGGATGCATCTGGTCCCTGGAGATATTTGGCTGGAGATTGAATAACTTTTAGCATTCCGTTCACCCTCAAATAAGTGCATGTTTTGACATGATGGGCCCCGGTATTTCCTCGTCCGGCCATGTATTCAAGGCGGGAACGAAAGCGCTACCTGAGCGATGCCATCACTGTAGGGCGAGCCGCGGGCAAAAAAATCTTTCCGGTTTTTGTCCCAATATGAAACAGTACATAAATTTTATTGTTCCATATTGGAACATGAATTCACATGAAACGGTGGGATTGCGATCTCGATCCGCCCCTTCGACGCAAAAGAAGGCCACTAACCGGACGATCGTCGGCGTTTTTCAGCGTCATGGGCGGCAAGAACGGGCAAATTTATTTCTTTACGCAGACCTTGCAGCCAGGTGAAGCGAGATGAAATAGTCGCTTTAGCTCGCATTTTTTCATTTCCTCGCGCAAAAGCGTTTCATTTCGGAACAAAAATGAATAATTACGTTTCGTAATGAAACTCCTTTTATCACAATTTTTTTTCCCGCTAACTCAGCCAGAATCATTACATCGCCCGATATCGCACCTCGTCAGGCGGTACCCCTACACGATGACCGCCTCCATCAGCAGAGAGGCCGCATCGAAACTCCGACGGAGAATAAACAATGAAAAAACTGATTAACCGTGTCGAAGATGTCCTGAGTGAACAACTGGCGGGTCTGGCAAAAGCGCATCCTGAACTGAGGCTGCACCAGGACCCGGTCTACGTGACCCGCGCCGATGCGCCGGTGGCCGGAAAAGTGGCGCTGCTCTCCGGCGGCGGCAGCGGTCACGAGCCGATGCACTGCGGATATATTGGCCAGGGCATGCTTTCCGGGGCCTGTCCGGGGGAAATTTTCACCTCCCCGACGCCGGATAAAATGTTTGAGTGCGCCATGAACATCGACGGCGGCGAAGGCGTGCTGCTGATTATCAAAAACTACACCGGCGATATTCTTAACTTCGAAACCGCCACCGAGCTGCTGCACGAAAGCGGCGTTAAGGTCACCACCGTGGTGGTCGATGACGACGTGGCGGTGAAAGATAGCCTCTACACCGCCGGACGGCGCGGAGTGGCCAATACCGTCCTGATTGAAAAACTGGTAGGCGCGGCTGCCGAACGCGGCGACTCGCTGGAATCCTGCGCCGAACTGGGGCGCAAGCTCAACAACCTCGGCCACTCTATCGGCATCGCGCTCGGCGCCTGCACCGTGCCGGCCGCCGGGCAGCCCTCATTCGAACTGCAGGACGATGAGATGGAGTTCGGCGTCGGCATTCACGGCGAACCGGGCATCGACCGCCGCCGCTTCACCTCCCTCGATCGCACCGTTGACGAAATGTTCGATACCCTGCTGGAAAACGGCGCCTATAGCCGCACGCTGCGCCACTGGGACAACGTGAAAGGCGCGTGGCAGGAGGTAGCGCAGACCAAGCAGGCGCTGCAAAAAGGCGATCGGGTTATCGCGCTGGTCAACAACCTCGGCGCCACGCCGCTGTCCGAACTCTACGGCGTCTATAACCGTCTGACGCAGCGCTGCGAGGAAACCGGCATCGTTATCGAGCGCAATCTTATCGGCAGCTACTGTACCTCTCTGGATATGGTGGGTTTTTCCATCACCCTGTTAAAAGCCGATGACGAGACGCTGGCATTATGGGACGCCCCGGTTCACACCCCGGCGCTGAACTGGGGAAAATAAGGAGCACGACATGTCATTAAGCAGAACGCAAATCGTAGACTGGCTCTATCGCTGCGGCGATATCTTCACGAAAGAGAGCGATTTTTTGACCGGTCTGGACCGGGAAATCGGCGATGCCGACCACGGCCTGAATATGCATCGTGGTTTCAGCAAGGTAGTGGAAAAACTGCCGTCAATTGCCGATAAAGACATTGGTTTCATTCTTAAAAATACCGGTATGACGCTGCTCTCCAACGTCGGCGGGGCCAGCGGCCCGCTGTTCGGCACCTTCTTTATTCGCGCCGCCCAGGTGACCCAGGCCCATCAGAGCCTGACGCTGGAAGAGCTTTATCAGACCTTCCGCGAAGGCGCGGAAGGGGTGGTGAATCGCGGCAAAGCCGAGCCCGGGGATAAAACCATGTGCGACGTCTGGCTGCCGGTGGTGGAATCGCTGCGCCAGTCCAGCGAACAGCACCTGTCGATACCAAGCGCCCTTGATGCTGCCTGCGAACAGGCGCAAGCCGCCGTCAACGCCACCATCGCCATGCAGGCCCGTAAAGGGCGGGCTAGCTATCTGGGCGAACGCAGCATCGGGCATCAGGATCCTGGCGCAACCTCGGTGATGTTTATGGTTCAGATGCTGGCCGTAGCAGCTAAAGAGTAAGGAAAACGCGATGGTAAACCTGGTTATTGTTTCTCATAGCGCCCGTCTGGGCGAAGGTGTCGGAGAACTGGCCCGGCAGATGTTAATGAACGATGGCTGTAAGCTGGCGATCGCCGCCGGCATTGACGATCCCGCCAGCCCGATCGGCACCGATCCGATTAAGGTGATGGAGGCCATTGAATCCGTCGCCGACGCCGATCATGTACTGGTAATGATGGATATTGGCAGCGCCCTGCTGAGCGCCGAAACCGCGCTGGATCTGCTCGATCCGGCGATTGCGGCGAAGGTCCGCCTGTGCGCGGCGCCGCTGGTTGAAGGGACGCTGGCGGCGACGGTGAGCGCCGCCGCCGGGGCCGACATCGACAAGGTGATTGAGGACGCCATGAATGCGCTGGAGGCAAAGCGCGTACAGCTCGGGTTACCATCGCAACCGCAACCCCCTTCGCTTACCGCCGAGCTGGCCGATGACCGCGACGCGCGCTCGGTTTCCGTAGTGATTCAAAATCCTAACGGCCTGCACGTTCGCCCGGCGTCAAAGCTGGTCGCCGCGCTGGCGGGATTCAACGCCGACCTGGTGCTGGAGAAAGAGGGAAAGTGCGTCACGCCGGATAGCCTCAACCAAATCGCCCTGCTTCAGGTGCGCCGGAACGATACCTTAAGGCTGCTGGCCCGCGGCCCGGACGCCGACGCCGCGCTGGCGGCGTTCCAGGCGCTGGCGACGGAGAACTTTGGCGAGCAAACGGAGGCGACCCCCGCTTTGCAGCCCACCCATGCCGCCCGCATTCAGGGCCAGGTCGTGCTCTACCCTCGGCCTCAGAACAGCGTTACGCGGGAAAAGAGCGCCGCCATCGGTCAGCAGCAGCTGCGCCTGAAACGGGCTATTGATCGGACGCTGGACGATCTTAGCGCGCTGACGGCCCTGGCGGAGGAGAAGTATTCCGCCGACATCGCGGCGATCTTCTCCGGGCATCATACTCTGCTTGATGATCCTGATTTATATACGGCAGCGTGCGATATCGTGCGCGACGAGCAGTGCAGCGCGGAGTGGGCGTGGCATCAGGTGCTGAGCGATTTAAGCCAACAATATCGCCATCTCGACGATGCCTACCTTCAGGCACGCTATATTGATATTGAAGATATTTTGCACCGCACGCTGCGTCACCTTAACGAGAGCAGCGAAGCGCTGCCGCAGTTTAGCGCGCCTTCGATCCTCGTAGCCGACGATATCTTTCCTTCTACCGTCGTGCAGCTCGACGGCCGTCAGGTGAAGGGAATCTGTCTGCAGGAGAGCAGCGAGCACGCTCACGGCGCGATTATCGCCCGCCAGGCGGGCATTGCGATGCTTTGCCAGCAGCGCGATATGCTGACGACGCTGCAAAACGGAGAGACCATCACCCTTGATATTCCCGGCAAACGCGTGATTCGCGGCTAACCTGCCCCATCTTTCCACCCCGGAGGCTGTCCCCTCCGGGAACTCGCTTAACTTTCAGGATCCGTTATGTCTCAATTCTTTTTTAATCAACGCGCCAACCTCGTCAACGACGTGATTGAAGGAACCATTATCGCCAGCCCGTGGAATAACCTGGCGCGGCTGGAGAGCGATCCCGCCATTCGCGTGGTGGTGCGTCGCGATCTCGACAAAAACAACGTGGCGGTGATCTCCGGCGGCGGTTCCGGTCACGAGCCGGCCCACGCGGGCTTTGTCGGTAAAGGCATGCTGACCGCCGCCGTCTGCGGCGACCTGTTTGCCTCGCCGAGCGTCGATGCGGTGCTGACCGCCATCCAGGCGGTAACCGGCGACGCGGGCTGTCTGCTGATCGTCAAGAACTATACCGGCGATCGCCTGAACTTCGGCCTCGCGGCGGAGAAGGCGCGCCGCATGGGCTATAACGTTGAAATGCTGATCGTTGGCGATGATATTTCGCTGCCGGACAACAAACATCCGCGCGGCATCGCCGGGACGATTCTGGTGCATAAAGTGGCAGGCTACTTCGCCGAACGCGGACACAATCTGGCGACCGTGCTGCGCGAAGCGCAGTATGCCGCCGGACATACCTTCAGCCTCGGACTGGCTCTTGCCAGCTGTCATCTGCCGCAGGACGCGGAAACGGCCCCGCGCCATCACGCGGACCAGGCCGAGCTGGGCATGGGGATCCACGGCGAACCGGGCGCATCGGTCATCGCGACCCAGAACAGCGCGGAAATCGTTACGCTGATGGCGGAGAAGCTCAGCGCCGCCCTGCCGGAAACCGGTCGTCTGGCGGTGATGATCAATAATCTCGGCGGCGTATCGATTGCCGAAATGGCGATTTTGACCCGCGAGCTGGCGCATACGCCGCTGCAACAGCGTATCGACTGGCTGATTGGCCCGGCTTCGCTGGTGACCGCGCTGGATATGAAAGGCTTCTCCCTCACCGCCATCGTGCTGGAAGAGAGTATTGAGAAGGCGCTGCTTTCCGCGGTAGAAACCGCCGGCTGGCAGACGCCGGTGCAGCCACGCGAAATCAGCGTGATGCCGTCGTCGCTGCGCAGCACCCGGGTAGAGTTTGAGCCCTCGGAGAATAGCGTGGTTGCGGACTACGTCGAGCGGGTGACCGGCACGCTGTCCGATCTTGAAGCAGATCTCAACGCGCTGGATGCCAAAGTCGGCGACGGCGATACCGGCTCCACCTTCGCCGCCGGCGCGCGCGACATCGCCGACTTGCTACAGCGTCGCCAGCTGCCGTTGGCTAACCTCGCTACGCTATTGGCGCTGATTGGCGAGCGTCTGACGGTGGTGATGGGCGGCTCCAGCGGCGTGCTGATGTCAATTTTCTTTACCGCCGCCGGGCAGAAGCTGGAACAGGGGGCAAGCGTCGCCGAAGCGCTAAACGCCGGGCTGGCGCAGATGAAGTTTTACGGCGGCGCCGATGAAGGCGATCGGACCATGATTGATGCCCTGCAGCCGGCACTGGCGGCGCTGGCGGCCGAGCCGGAAAATCTGCAGGCCGCTTTCGCGGCGGCCCAGGCGGGCGCGGATCGTACGCTTCACGCCAGCAAAGCCAACGCCGGGCGCGCGTCGTATCTCAACAGCGATAGCCTGCGCGGCAATATGGACCCCGGCGCCCATGCGGTGGCGATGGTGTTTAAGGCGCTGGCGCAGAAATAATTCCCCTGCTCGCGCTGCGCTTAGCAGGGCTACGGGCGCACCGCCGTCTGTGGAGCGGTAGCCCGGACAGATGCGCAGCATCGCCTCCGGGAAATGATGCCTCTGCGCACTCTGCTCCCGGGGGCGGCGCTTGACGCGCCTTGCCCGGGCTACGGGCGCACCGCCGTCTGTGGAGCGGTAGCCCGGACAGATGCGCAGCATCGCCTGCGGGAAAATCACCGCGCAGTTTTCTTTCGTAGCCCGGGTAAGGCGTCAGCCGCAACCCGGGTTTTCTCCGCGCTTACTTGCTGTGCCAGTAGGCCTGCGAACGCACCAGCTGCGGGTCAATCTCTTCGCCTTCAAAGCGCGCCAGCAGCGACTTCACCGCCGCGCCTTCACCGGTCAGCCAGATAAAATAATCGTCCGCCGGAATCACCACCTGCGCCAGACGTTCGGCCACGGCGGCTGGGTTATGCCCTACCACCCACTCGATATTAAAGCCATCAAGATCGGCCAGGTAATCTTGATAAGACGCATCGCCAATAGTCACAATCGCCGTCACCTGCGGCGGCGTCGGAAGCTGCTGCAACCCGAGCAAACGGCGGCGCAGCGCGGGCATTCCGGACTCATCGGTCACGTACAGCTGCCATGCGTAATCTTCCGGCACCACCAGCGAACCGCGCGGGCCGCCGATCACCAGCTTATCGCCCGCTTGCGCCGTCAGCGCCCAGCGGCTGGCAATGCCGCCGTCGTGAATAAAAAAGTCGTACGCCAGCTCATGACGCCCGGCGTCGTACAGCGGCGTATAGTCGCGAGTCGCCGGACGCACGCCTTCGCCCCAGTTAATGCCTTCATCCGTCACCTCCGGCGGCGTGAATGCGGCGCCCGCTTCGGGGAAAAAGAGCTTGGTGTGGTCGTCAAAACCCTGAGAAACAAAACCGTCCAGCGCCTCTCCGCCCAGCACAATACGCTGGAAAGCGTGACCGATACGCTCGACGCGCTGCACGGTCAACTCGCGAAAACGCAGCTCGTTACGCACGCGCTGCGGGTATTTGGGGTTATTTGCCTTTGTCATTTTTCATCGCCTTCGTGAACTGAATAGATATATCTAAAAATCTTTCAAATGATAATGATTGCCATTAAAAAAGAATGCAAGTCTTTTTTGATATAGCCAAAGCAAAACGGCACAAAAGTCAAAAATGAAAAATAAATCATTTAAAATCATTAAGTTAAAAAATAAACAAAATCCTTCATTGCTACTTTTTATTTTTTAGATATAAATTAGATATATCAAAAATAGAGGAGCAAAACATGAGACATCATCACGAAGAAGGGCGTGGGCCACGCGGACGCCACGATGAGCATGGCGAACACGGCGAGCATGGCCGCAGGGGCGGCGGACGTCGGCAGCGCTTCTTTGGCCACGGCGAGCTGCGCCTGGTGATTCTGGATATCCTCACCCGTAACGCCAGCCACGGCTACGAGCTTATCAAAGAGATCGAAACCATGACCCAGGGCAACTACAGCCCGAGCCCCGGCGTCATCTACCCGACGCTCGACTTGCTCCAGGATCAGGGCTTAATCAGCGTGGCTGACGAAAACGGTCGTAAAAAAATCGCCATTACCGCCGACGGCAGCCAGCTGCACACGGAAAACCAGCAACAGCTGGAGCAGATTCAGGCCAAACTGCAGGCGCGTATGGTGGGTTGTGAACTGCGTAAAAATCCGCAGATGAAGCGCGCGCTGGAGAATTTTAAGGCGGTACTGGATTTAAAAGTTAACCAGCAGGCCATTACTGAAGCTCAGCTAAAGCAGATCGTCGGCGTGATTGACCGCGCGGCAATGGAGATTTCCCAGCTCGACTAACCCTCTGCCCCATCGCTGGGCAGCCTGCACCGCCGCGACGCGCGCGGCGGAAGCCCTTATTCACGGGGTTTTACGCCTTCAGGAGTAAAACATGCCAATAATAGCGCCGTAAGATTAAATTTTGCTCAATCGCAATTTCACGTTGCGTTTATCCCGATTTTCCTGGCCCGCGCCGAAGTGGCGTAATCCCTGCAATACTTAATTCAGTATCATGTGATACGCCCCGCCCAGGAGCATATTTTGAACAGGTTACCTTCCAGCGCATCGGCTCTGGCCTGCAGCGCACACGCATTGAATCTCATTGAGAAGCGAACGCTCGATCATGAGGAGATGAAATCACTTAACCAGGAGGTCAGAGAATACTTTAAAGAGCATGTGAACCCAGGATTTTTAGCGTATCGAAAATCGGTCACTGCTGGCGGGGATTACGGAGCCGTAGAGTGGCAAGCGGGAGGGTTAAATACGCTTGTCGACACTCAGGGACAGGAGTTTATCGACTGCCTGGGTGGGTTTGGGATTTTTAATGTAGGGCACCGTAATCCAGTTGTCGTTTCCGCCGTCGAAAATCAACTCGCTAAACAACCTCTTCATAGTCAGGAACTGCTGGACCCGCTGCGGGCCATGCTGGCAAAAACCCTCGCGGCCTTAACGCCCGGCAAACTGAAATACAGCTTCTTTAGCAATAGCGGCACCGAATCGGTCGAAGCGGCGTTAAAGCTGGCGAAAGCTTACCAGTCTCCGCGCGGCAAATTTACCTTCGTCGCCACCAGCGGCGCGTTCCACGGTAAGTCGCTGGGCGCGCTTTCCGCCACCGCGAAATCCACTTTCCGTAAGCCTTTTATGCCGCTGCTGCCGGGATTCCGGCACGTACCGTTCGGCGATATTAACGCCATGCGCACGTTGCTGAGCGAGTGCAAAAAGACCGGCGATGACGTCGCGGCGGTGATCCTTGAGCCCATTCAGGGCGAAGGCGGGGTGATTCTGCCGCCGCCGGGCTATCTGCCCGCGGTGCGCAAGCTGTGCGACGAGTTTGGCGCGCTGCTGATCCTCGATGAAGTACAAACCGGCATGGGGCGCACCGGCAAGATGTTTGCCTGCGAGCATGAAAACGTCCAGCCGGATATTCTGTGCCTTGCCAAAGCGCTGGGCGGCGGGGTGATGCCGATTGGCGCCACGATCGCCACCGAAGAGGTGTTCTCGGTGCTGTTCGACAACCCGTTCCTGCATACCACCACGTTCGGCGGCAATCCGCTGGCCTGCGCGGCGGCGCTGGCGACCATCAACGTGCTGCTGACGCAAAACCTGCCCGCGCAGGCGGAGCAGAAAGGCGACATGCTGCTGGATGGCTTCCGTCAGTTGGCCCGCGAATATCCGGATCTGGTGAATGAAGTTCGCGGCAAAGGCATGCTGATGGCGATTGAGTTTGTCGATAACGAAATCGGCTATGACTTTGCCAGCGAGATGTTCCGCCAGCGGGTACTGGTGGCCGGAACGCTGAACAACGCCAGGACGATCCGCGTTGAGCCACCGCTGACGCTGACGCTGGAGCAGTGTGAACAGGTGCTAAAAGCGGCCCGCCTGGCCCTGGCGGCGCTACGCGTTTCGGTAGAAGAGGCGTAGTGGCGCCCCTATGTCCGCAATATATGTCCCCTCACGCTATCCCATAGCAAAGGTTAGCGTGAGGGGACAGTCTTACACCTCCGGCAGCAGGCCGATAAAGCTGCGCTTCTGCCGCGGCTTCGACATCAGCGCCTCCAGCTTCTCTACGCAGGCCAGATAGTGCGGGGTTTTCTTGTGCGCCAGCACCGCCTCATCGTCGATATAGGCTTCATAGATAAAAAAGCGCGTCTTCACCTCCGGGTCCTGCAGCACGTCAAAGCGCAGATTGCCCGGCTCCTGCAGCGCCCCTTCGTGGTTGGCACGGAACACCTCACGAAACTCGTCGACCCGTTCCGGTTTGATATTGATTTCCACCAGCGTTACGTTCATTGCAGCTCTCCCTGTTTTTCCTCCTGCCAGAACTGATACGCCTCGCGGGCGCTCAGGTTCTCATGCACCACTTTTTTCACCGCCTTCAGCATCGCGCGCGGCGCGCTGGACTGGAAGATATTCCGCCCCATATCCACGCCGGATGCGCCCTGGTCGATCGCCCGCCAGCACATCTCCAGCGCCTCCTGCTCCGGCAGCTTTTTGCCCCCGGCGATGACGATCGGCACCGGGCAGCTGGCGGTGACTTTCTCAAAGCCTTCCTCAACAAAATAGGTTTTCACGAACTGCGCCCCCATTTCGGCGGCAATGCGGCTGGCCAGCGAGAAGTAGCGGGCGTCGCGGGTCATCTCTTTGCCCACGCCGGTTACCGCCAGCACCGGCATACCGTAGCGGTTGCCGGCGTCCACCAGCTTGATGATGTTGTTGATCGACTGATGCTCGTGCTCGCTGCCGATATAGACCTGCGCCGCCACCGCGCAGACGTTCAGGCGCAACGCGTCCTCCATCGCCACCGCCACGCACTCGTTGGAAAGTTCGCTGAGGATCGAGTTGCCGCCGGAAGCACGCAGCACCACCGGTTTGTTGGTCGCCGCCGGCACCTGACTGCGCAGCACGCCGCGGGTACACATCAGCACGTCGGTCTCTTCGAACAGCGGCGCGATAGAGAGATCGATCCGCTCCAGCCCGGTGGTCGGCCCCTGAAAATAGCCGTGGTCGAACGCCAGCATCACCGTACGGTTGCTCTGCGGATTGAAGATACGCGCCAGCCGCGACTGCATCCCCCACTCCAGCGACCCGCAGCCCTTCAGCGTATAGAGGGTGTTCTGCTGCGGACGGTCTAAGCCGAAGTTTTTTCCCTCTTTGATATCGTCTAAATCAGCCATCTCATCCTCCATCAGAAATCGTAGTTATTGATATTCTCTTTGGTGAACACCACCCGCTCCGGCAGCAGCACGATGCCGTTGCCTTTCGCTTCATACTGGTAGCCCTGCACGCTGTTCGGCTCGACTTTCAGGGCGCCGAGATCTTTCACATCGACGCTGTCGCCAACGTTAAGATCGCCCTTTTTCAGCAGACGATCGGCGACGTTAACCGCGATCTTGCCCTGCTGCACCACGTCCCACAGGCCGAAGGCTTTTACCGTGCCGCGATCCACGTAGGGGCGCATCACGTTCGGCGTGCTAAAACCAACGATCGCCACGCCCTGGCGCTTGAGGTTTTCCGCCGCCTGGGCGGCCGCCGGGAGCGCGTTGGCGTCAGGAGCGATAATAGCGTCGAGATCCGGGTACGCTTTTAAGATCCCCTCGGCGGTTTGCAGCGATTTAGTGGCGTCGTTATAGCCAAACTGGGTGGTCACCACTTCCCACTGCGGATGTTCTTTTTCAATTTTGGCCTTCGCCTCTTTTACCCACTGGTTCTGGTCGGTCACCGTCGGGCTGGAGTAGAAAAACGCCACTTTGGCGGTGGGTTTCGTCACCTGTTTTTCCGCCATCTCCACCAGCAGGCCGCCGAGCTGCTGCGGCGTCCCCTGGTTGATATAGATGCTCCGGCACTCCGGTTTGGTATCGGAGTCCCAGGTCAGGACCTTGACCCCGCGCTGCATCGCCCGCTTCAGCGCCGGGCACAGGCCGTCCGGCGATACGGCGGAGACGATAATCGCGTTGTAGCCCTGGTTGACGAAGTTGTTGATCAGCTGTACCTGGCCGGAGACGCTCGGTTCGGTCGGGCCGTCGTAGGTGACGTCCACGCCGAGCGCTTTGCCCGCCTCTTTCGCGCCGTTGCCGCCGCTGGTAAAGAAACCGACACCGACCAGTTTTGGAATAAAGGCGATGCGGTCCGCCGCCTGGGCCGATGCCATACCCAGCGCCATCGCCATCGCCAGCACCATCAGTTTTGTTTTCATTTTATGCTCCGATTGTTTTACGCGAGAAAAGACGCCGCCAGCTCATCCGCACCCATTCACGGTGCAGGCTCAGCGAACGCCCCATCACCACCACAACCAACAGCGCCCCTGACAGCGCGCTCGACACCTGGTTGGGGATGCCGACCATTTGCAAACCTTGTTGTAAATAGCCCACCAGCAGCGCGGCCAGCGCCGTGCCGATGATCGAGCCGGAACCGCCGTAGATATTGGCCCCGCCGAGCACCGCGGCGGTCAGCGCCGGCATCAGCAGGTCGCGGCCTAAGTCCGAGCGCGCCGAGCCGAAATAGGAGACCATCACCAGCGCCGCCACCGCCGACGCCACGCCCACCAGGCCATACAGCGCGTAGGGCATCCCGTTAACGGAAAGCGCGGCGTAGCGCGCGGCGCGCGGGTTCTGCCCGAGCAGAAAAAGGTGTCGCCCAAAGCGCCCGCGGTGGGCCAGCAGCCAGAAGAAAAAGGTGATAACGGCGAACAGCACCAGCGGGATCGGCAGGCCGAACAGGGTCAGGTTGGCGAAGGCGGTAAAGCTGTCCGGGAATCCGCCGATGCCTTCGTAGCCGGTGGCCCCGGCCATGCCCGAAAGCAGCAGCGCGCCGCCGCCGTAGAGGTACAGGGTGCCGAGGGTTATCACCAGCGGGCTAATGCCGGTGTAGTGAATCAGCGCCGCGTTCAGCAGCCCGCACAGCAGGCCGAGCAGCAGCGTCAGGGGGATCGCGAGGCTCATCGGCCAGCCCGCCTGCATCATCACCCCCAGCGCGATAGCGCACAGGCCGATGGTCGAACCGAGCGAAATATCAATCCCGCCGCTGATGATCACCAGCGTCAGCGGCAGCGCCACGATGCCAATGCAGATAAAGTCGCTGGTGCTGAACAGCAGCATATTGAGATCCAGCATGCGCGGATTGAGGGCGCCAAACAGCAGGATCTCCAGCACCAGCAACGCCAGCAGCGCGCTTTCCCAGTTGAGCTTCATTTACGCCACCTCTTTGTTTTTGCGTTCGGGAAACGGGGCCACGCGCTTGCCCCCTTTGTTGCCGGGCTGAAAGCGGCTGTACTTCAGCGCCCGCTGATGGCGGGCCAGCGCCTGGCGCAGCCGCCCGTCGAGCACCAGCACGCCGAGCAGCACCAGGCCGGCGATAAAGTCGTTCCACCACGCCGGGAGGCGGAACAGCACCAGTACAGTGTCGATCTGGGTGAGAAAGAAGGCGCCGAGAAAAGCGCCGAGCAGCGTGCCGGTACCGCCCAGCAGCGAGATCCCGCCGAGCACGCAGGCGGCGATGGCCTTCATCTCCAGGCCGCTGCCGGTCTGATTGGGCACAAAGCCGATCTGCGCGGCGAACACAATGCCGGCGCAGGCGGCCAGCATGCCGTTAAGGGTGAATGCCAGCATCCGCGTGCGGTTCACCGCCACCCCAAGCTGGCGGGCCGCGGCGAGGTTATCGCCGACGGCGTAAAAATCGCGGCCAAAGGCGGTGCGCGACAGTATCCCGCCGCCCGCCAGCAGCAGCGCCAGCACCAGCCAGCCCAGCGGCGAAATGCCGATGAACGCCGGTTCCGACAGCGCTTTCAGGCTGTTCGGCAAGCCTTCAATCCACTTACCGCCGGTCCACAGCAGCATCACTCCGCGATAAAGCCCGAGAGTGCCGAGGGTGGCGACAATCGCCGGGATACGCAGCCCCACCACCAGCAGGCCGTTAAAGGCGCCGGCCAGCGCGCCGATCGCCAGCGCGAAGGCGATGGCGGTCATCAGGCCATAGCCGCTATTGAGCGCCACGCCCACCGCGATAGCGCTCAGGCCGACGGTGGAACCCACCGAAACGTCGATATTGCGGGTCAGCATCACCAGGGTCGCCCCCAGCGCCAGCAGGCAAAGGATTTGCGAGCTGGCGAAAATCATGCCCAGGGTTTGTAAGCTGAAATAGGCCGGGTTGAGCGCCACCAGCCCGGCAAACAGCACCACGATGGCGAGAAAGGCGCTCAGTTCGCGATTTTTCAGTAACGTTTTCATGCCTGCCCTCCGAAGGCCAGGGTCATCATCCGGTCAACGCTGACCGCCTGCTGCGCCAGCTCGCCGCTCTGCCTGCCCTGATGCATCACCAGTACCCGGTCGGCCAGGCCGACGAACTCGTCGAGATCGCTGGAGATCATCAGCACCGCCACGTTCTGCGCGGCGACGCTTTTCAGCAGCTGATAGATATCGGCGCGGGCGGAAACGTCCACGCCGCGCGTGGGCTCATCAACGATCAGCAGCAGCGGGTTAGCCTCCAGGCAACGCGCCAACAGCACCTTCTGCTGATTGCCGCCGGAGAGCGTACGCACCGGGCGATCGCCATCGGCCATTTTGATCCCCAGCGCCCGGTGATAGCGCTCCACCACCGCCGCTTCGCGCCGGTTCTGCTGCCACAGCGACGGCTGGTTAAACATCACCGTGTTCCAACGCACCGGCGCATCGAGAAACAATCCGGAAACCTGCCTGTCCTCCGGCAAATAGACCAGCCCGCTGGCCAGCCTGGCGCGCGTGCTGTCGCGGCTGATATCGCGGTTCTCCAGCCACACCCGCCCGGCGCGAGCCGGGCGCAGACCGTAGAGCGTTTCGGCGAATTCGGTACGCCCGGATCCCACCAGCCCGGCGAGGCCGACGATCTCTCCGGCGCGGATCTCGAGGTTGAGATCGATAAAACCTTCCCCGGTCAGATCTTCTACCCGCAGCACCGGGAAATCCTGCGCCTGGGTGCGGCGATTGCCCGGCAGCGCCAGCCACAGCTTTTGCGTGTCGCTCAGGGCTCGATCGCGACTGACGGGCGTCATCGCGCCGATCAGCTGATTGTCGCCGTACTGCGCGGTTTCCCCGCTCAGCACCACCGCGCCGTCGCGCATCACCGAAACGTGGCTGGCGACCTGGCGGATCTCCGGCAGTTTGTGCGAGATAAACACGATCCCGACGCCGAGGGCCTGTAAAGAGCGGATCTGACGAAACAGGCGTTCGGTTTCCCCCGGCGTCAGCGAGGCGGTGGGCTCATCGAGGATCAGGATCTGCGCGTCGCGCATCAGCCCGCGCAGGATCTCCACCATTTGCTGATCGGCCACTTCCAGAGTGCTGGCCGCCACCTCAAGGTTGAGCTGGCAGTTAAGCTGTTGAAGCTTTTCCCGCAGGCGGGTCTCGTTATCCGCCCGCTTCGGCAGACGAAAAAGAATATTTTCCCGCACCGTCAGATTGGGGAATAACATCGGTTCCTGCGGCACCAGATACACGCCCTGCTGATGGGCCTGGGCGGGAGTGAGGCGCGCAAACGCGCGTTCGCCGAAGACAAGCTCACCGCTGTCGGGCGTTTCCACGCCGGCGATAATCTTCATCAGCGTCGATTTCCCGGCGCCGTTGCCGCCCATCAGCGCGTGTACCTGGCCGGAAAGCAGCGTGAAATCAATCTGCTTCAGCACGGTGACGCCGGAGAACTGTTTGCAGATTTGGCGAGCTTCAAGCAGTGGCTTCATCATCGCGCCTCATTTTGAACAAAAGATTTTTTAAATTAATAATGTTCAAAAGCGTAGACGGTGAACTATATTTACAACCGTGCAGCGATCACAGTTTTATGCTTTCGATCGTTTGAATAAAACCAGCGAACAACGAAAGATCGGTTTTGCCAGTCGGCTCACATTTTCCGACCACGCAACAACGAACATATGATCTAAATTTTTATAAGAGTTCACTTTATGAGCGAAAAACGCATTACGGAAGAGAGCCGCTACGCCGGGCTGGCGTTAGCCGAGGAGGAGCTGGTGGCGCGGGTGGCGTGGTGTTACTACCACGACGGCCTGACGCAGAACGACATCGGCGAGCGTTTAGGACTGCCGCGGTTAAAGATCTCCCGCCTGCTGGAGAAGGGCCGCCAGTCGGGGGTGATCCGCGTCCAGATTAACTCGCGCTATGAAGGCTGCCTGGCGCTGGAAACCGAACTTCAGCAGCGCTTCGGCCTGAAAATCGCCCGCGTGCTGCCGGCGCTGAATACGCCCCCGATGAACACCCGCCTGGGGATTGGCGCGGCGCAATCGTTAATGGGCGTGCTGGAGCCGGGACAGCTGCTGGCGGTGGGCTTTGGCGAGGCGACCATGAGCTGCCTGCAGCACCTGAGCGGGTTTATCGGCTCCCAGCAGGTTCGGCTGGTGACGCTTTCCGGCGGCGTGGGCCCGTATATGACCGGCATTGGCCAGCTGGATGCCGCCTGTAGCGTCAGCATGATCCCCGCGCCGCTCAGGGTGTCATCGGCAGATGTGGCGGAGATACTGCGCCGGGAAGCGAGCGTACGCGACGTGATCCTCGCCGCCACGGCGGCGGATGCGGCGGTGGTGGGCATCGGCGCCATCGATCAGCGCCGCGACGCCACCATCCTGCGCTCCGGCTATATCAGCGAGGGTGAACAACTGATGTACGCCCGCAAAGGCGCGGTAGGCGACATTTTAGGTTATTTCCTGCAGGCCGACGGCAAACCGGTCGAAGGGCTGGAGATCCATCGGGAACTGCTCGGCGTCACCCTTGATGAACTGGCGCAGCTGCCAACCATCGTTGGCGTCGCCGGGGGAGAAGAAAAAGCGCAGGCGATTTACGCGGCCCTGATCGGCAAGCGGATTAATGGCCTGGTAACGGAAGAGACAACAGCACGCGCGGTGCTTACGCTGGCCTCATAACGGCCTTGCGCCGCGCAACACGAGCGAGGCGCATGTCATGAGTTACCTGTTAGCGTTAGATGCCGGGACCGGCAGCATCCGGGCGGTGATTTTCGATCTCAACGGCCGCCAGATTGCGGTCGGCCAGGCCGAATGGAAACACCTGAGCGTGGACAATGTCCCCGGCTCGATGGAATTCGATCTCACCACCAACTGGCAGCTGGCCTGCCAGTGTATCCGTCAGGCGCTGGCCGCCGCCCATCTCTCTGCGGAGGATATTCAGTCCGTCGCCTGCTGCTCCATGCGCGAAGGCATCGTGCTTTACGACCGCAACGGCGAGGCCATCTGGGCCTGCGCCAACGTTGACGCCCGCGCCAGCCGCGAGGTGGCAGAGCTCAAAGAGATCCACGACGACCGTTTTGAATCGGAAGTGTACGGCGTGTCGGGGCAGACCCTGGCGCTAAGCGCCATGCCGCGCCTGCTGTGGCTGGCCCATCATCGCCCGGATATTTACCGCAGCGCGGCGACCATCACCATGATCAGCGACTGGCTGGCGGCGAAGCTTTCCGGCGAGCTGGCGGTCGACCCCTCTAACGCCGGGACCACCGGTATGCTCGACCTGTTCAGCCGCGACTGGCGTCCGGCGCTGCTGGATATGGCCGGACTGCGGGCCGATATTCTCTCGCCGGTAAAAGAGACCGGCACCGTACTCGGCGCAGTCACCGACGCGGCGGCGGCGCAGAGCGGTTTGCGGGCGGGAACGCCGGTGGTGATGGGCGGCGGCGACGTCCAGCTCGGCTGCCTGGGACTCGGCGTGGTGCGCGCCGGGCAGACGGCGGTGCTCGGCGGCACCTTCTGGCAGCAGGTGGTCAACCTGCCGGAAGTGCGTACCGACCCGGAGATGAATATTCGCGTTAACCCACACGTCATTCCCGGTATGGCGCAGGCGGAGTCCATCAGCTTCTTCACCGGCCTGACCATGCGCTGGTTCCGCGATGCCTTCTGCGCGGAGGAGAAGCTGATTGCCGAACGCCTCGGCGTCGACGCCTACAGCCTGCTGGAAGAGATGGCCAGCCGCGTGCCGGCGGGTTCCCACGGGGTGATGCCGATCTTCTCTGACGCCATGCACTTTAAGCAGTGGTACCACGCCGCGCCGTCGTTTATTAACCTCTCCATCGACCCGGAAAAATGCAATAAAGCCACCCTTTTCCGCGCGCTGGAAGAGAACGCGGCGATTGTCTCCGCCTGTAACCTGGCGCAAATTTCACAGTTTTCCGGCGTGAAGTTTGACGGCCTGGTTTTCGCCGGCGGCGGCTCGAAAGGGGCGCTGTGGAGCCAGATCCTCAGCGACGTCACCGGCCTGCCGGTACGGGTGCCGGAGGTGCGCGAGGCGACGGCGCTGGGCTGCGCGATCGCTGCCGGGGCTGGCGCCGGGTTGTACAGCGATATGGCGGCGACCGGCGAGAAGCTGGTGAACTGGCATCGGGAATTTACGCCCAATCCGGCGCACCGCGAGCTGTATCAGGAGATGATGGCCAAATGGCAGTCGGTGTACGCCGAGCAGCTCGGTCTGGTGGATAGCGGATTAACGACCTCAATGTGGCAGGCGCCGGGGCTGGCGCGCCGTGCTCCTGTTGTCCCCTCGCCCTAACCCTCTCCCCAAAAGAAGAGGAGAACAGTCCGGACTTATCTGGCCACCGGCGCCATTCCGCCCTTCCTCCTCTTCCTGTGGGAGAGGAGGAAGGGGAACCTTTCGCCGTTCTTTGAATCCCATCACAATCGCCGCACTCCCCTTTTCCCTTTTTGCCCGCGACGGCTAAATTAGTAACTCATCCGACCACATAACAATAATTTTACACTGGAAGAAATTATGAGCCGCTACCCGTCGCTTTTCGCCCCGCTTGACCTGGGGTTCACAACGCTCAAAAACCGCGTGTTGATGGGCTCGATGCATACTGGCCTGGAGGAGCTCCCGGACGGCGCGCAGCGGCTGGCGGCTTTTTACGCCGAGCGCGCCCGCCACGGGGTGGCGCTGATCGTCACCGGCGGAATTGCCCCCGCCCCTTCCGGCGTCACCATGGCGGGCGGCGCGGTGCTGAACGACGCCAGCCATCTCTCCCTCCATCGCCATATTACCGATGCGGTACACGAGGAGGGCGGTAAAATTGCGCTGCAGATCCTGCATACCGGGC
This sequence comes from Klebsiella sp. MBT K-1, assembly GCF_002556465.1. Lineage (NCBI taxonomy): Bacteria > Pseudomonadati > Pseudomonadota > Gammaproteobacteria > Enterobacterales > Enterobacteriaceae > Klebsiella > Klebsiella sp. MBT K-1. The sequence goes on from NZ_PDEL01000007.1 coordinate 193,135, forward strand.
GCTACAGCTACCAGCCGAAGCTGGTGGCTCCTTCCGCGCTGCAGGCGCCGATCAACCCCTTTACGCCTCACGCGCTGAGCCACGAAGAGATCCTGCAGCTGATCGATGATTTTGCCCGCTGCGCCCAGCTGGCGCGGGAAGCCGGGTACGACGGCGTCGAAGTGATGGGTTCGGAAGGCTACCTGATTAACGAATTCCTTGCCGCGCGCACCAACCTGCGCGACGACCGGTGGGGCGGCGACTACGCCCGACGCATGCGTTTTGCCATCGAGGTGGTCAGAGCCGTGCGGGAACGCGCAGGCAGCGACTTTATTATTATCTACCGCTTGTCGATGCTCGATCTGGTCAGCGGCGGCAGCACCCTGGCGGAAGTCACCGAGCTGGCAAAAGCCATTGAGGCCGCCGGGGCAACGATTATCAATACCGGTATCGGCTGGCACGAGGCGCGCATTCCCACCATCGCCACCCCGGTACCGCGCGGCGCGTTTAGCTGGGTCACCCGCAAGCTGAAGGGCGCGGTGTCGATCCCGCTGGTCACCACCAACCGGATTAACGATCCCGCCGTGGCGGAAGCGATCCTGGCCCGCAGAGACGCCGACATGGTCTCGATGGCCCGCCCTTTTCTCGCCGATAGCGAATTTCTCTCTAAAGCGCAGAGCGGACGGGCGGATGAGATCAATACCTGCATCGGCTGTAATCAGGCCTGTCTTGATCGGATCTTCGCCGGTAAAGTCACCTCGTGCCTGGTCAATCCGCGCGCCTGCCATGAAACCCTGATGCCGATAGCGCCTGCGACCACACCGAAGCGGTTGGCGGTAGTCGGCGCCGGTCCTGCCGGGCTGGCCTTTGCCGTTAACGCCGCCTCGCGCGGGCATCAGGTTACCCTGTTTGATGGTCACCGCGAGATTGGCGGCCAGTTTAATATCGCCAAACAGATCCCCGGCAAAGAGGAGTTCTACGAAACCCTGCGCTATTACCGCCGAATGCTGGCTCTTACCGGCGTCGCGCTGCGGCTTGAAACTCTGGCGACCGCGGACGATCTGCTGGCATTTGATGAGGTCATCCTCGCCACCGGGATCGCCCCGCGGATGCCGAATATCGAGGGAATCGAACATCCTAAGGTGCTGAGCTATCTCGATGTCCTGCGCGATAAAGCGCCGGTCGGCGAGAAGGTGGCGATTATCGGCTGCGGCGGGATCGGCTTTGATACCGCCATGTACCTCAGCCAGTCTGGTATCGCCACCAGCCAGAATATCGGCGAGTTCTGCGCCGAATGGGGGATTGATAACACCCTGCAGACCGCGGGCGGACTGCGCCCGGAAGGGATGCAATTAGCGAAAAGTCCACGCCAGATAGTGATGCTCCAGCGCAAAGCCAGCAAACCCGGCGACGGGCTGGGGAAAACCACCGGCTGGATCCACCGCGCCACCCTGCTGGCCCGCGGCGTCAAAATGATCCCCGGCGTCAGCTATCAAGGGATCGATGATGCCGGCTTACATGTGACGATCGGCGGCGAATCTCAGGTGCTTAACGTTGATCATGTGATTATCTGCGCCGGTCAGGATCCCCGCCGCGAGCTGGCCGATCCGCTACAGGCGGCGGGTAAAACGGTGCATTTGATTGGCGGCTGCGACGTGGCGATGGAGCTGGACGCCCGACGGGCAATCGCCCAGGGCACCCGGCTGGCGCTGTCAATTTAGGGAAAGAAAACCCGACCGGTAGCCCGGCTAAGGCGTCAGCCGCAAGCCGGGGAAACCGGGGAAGCCGATAAGGCTTAGCGCTGCTTGCGCACCTTTGTCGCTTTCAACACCACAAATTTATTATTGGTGGCGATCGTCGTGCAGTTACCGAACGCGCGCTTCAGCTTGCGGAAATAATCGAGGTGGCGGTTGCCGACAACGTACAATTCGCCGCCGTACTTCAGGCTGCGGCGGGCGTCGTTAAACATCTGCCAGGCAATATGATCGGTGATCGCATGCTGCTGGTGGAACGGCGGGTTACAGAGGATCGCGGCGAAACGGTCCGGCTCAATATCGGACAACGCGTTATTCACCACAAACTCGCAGCGCTCGATGTCATCCGGCAGGTTGGTTTCAACGTTCAGCCGGCTGGAGGCCACCGCCATATAGGACTCATCGGTGAACATCACCCGGGCGTCCGGGTTTAAGGCCAGCGCTTTCAGGCCAATCACGCCGTTGCCGCAGCCGAGATCGGCGATCTCGCCTTCAATATTTGCCGGCAGATGTTCCAGGAAGAAGCGCGCGCCAATATCCAGGCCGCTGCGGGCGAACACGTTGGCGTGGTTGTGGATCGTCCACGGCGTACCGTCCAGTTGCCAGCTATAGGTCTGCGGCGCATCGGCCACCTCAGGCGCGGTAAAGGTACAGAAAATCAGCCGCGCCTTTTTCCATGCCAGCGATGTGGTGGTGGTGCCGAGAATCTTCTCAAACAGCGCCAGGGTGGAATTGTGGACATCCCGCGCTTTCGCGGCGGCAACAATGCGGGTTTCCGGCGTGACAACTTCGCGCAGAGCGCGCAGCTGCTGCTCCAGCAGCGCCAGCTGTTTCGGCACTTTAATGAGCACCAGCGCCGGTGCCGCAGGCAGTTCGCTCAGGGGATCCTGGAAACGTACGCTCTCTTCATCAATACCGTTCATCCGCAGGTTGTAGCGGGTCGCCAGCTCAGATATGTAGGAATCGTTGATGCTGACCGGGTTGCGTTCCGCGAGCGCACAGCCCAGCGCGCCGAAGCTGTCATTGAAAATGAGCGTCAGGCCGTCGACGTCATTCACCTGTTGCAGCAGATATTCATCCGCCGCTTCCCACGCCTGAAGCGCTTCCTCTTCAGCATTTGGCGGGAACCGCTCTAATGTGAATAACTCACCGTTTAACTCTACCTGGCTCATCGCCTCTGTGCCTCCGGAACACTAAAACCCGCGAGTTTATACGCAAACTTCGCCCAGTAGAATAGAGATGCGCCGATTATCTCCTTCTTCCGGGCCACAGTCCGTTACGCCGGGAGGTCGTCCTGCGCCAGGCGTGACAGGCGCTTATCGTCCAGGCTGTACTTGCTCATGATGACCACCAGCAGCGCCACCAGCACGCCGGGGAAGACGGTGAACAGCAGCTTGATCATCTGCAGCGCGGAGTCGGTTTGCTGCGCTGCGCCGCCAACGTAATCGCCCCATGCCAGCATATAGCCCACCAGCGCGCCGCCGATGGCGATCCCCAGCTTGATGGCAAACAGGTTTGTTGAAAAAACGATCCCGCTGAGCTTTTTACCGCTGCGTTTTTCTTCCGCATCGATAATATCGGACAGCATGCTCCACTGCAGCGGCGTAGCGGCCAGCTGAATAATATTGATGATAATCACCAGCGCAAAGATAGCGGCCACGTTCCCCGCCGGGACGAAGTACATGCCTATCAGCAGCGCCGCCTCGATGGCCATCGAGATTTTAAACCCTCTCACTTTATCAATATTTTTAAAGATAAACGGAGAGAGCATCGCCCCCAGCACGCCGGAAGCCAGGGTGGTGGTCAGCAGCAGGCTGCCCAGATCCGCCCGCCCCATAATGTTATTGACGTAATAGAGCGTGGTCCCGCCTTTAAACAGCACCGCAATCAGGTTAACGACGTTGAGCGCGAACAGAATGCGCCAGTCCTTGTTGGCGAGCAGGGTTTTCAGATCATCAAGAATGCTGCTTTGATTGTTGACCGCAATATCCGTGGTGTAACGCTCTTTCGTCAGGCCGAAGCAGATAAAGAACAGGATGATGCTCAGGCACCCCATCACAATCATGGTGTAAAAATAGCCGTTTTGCACGTTACCCTGACCCAGCCAGGCCACCAGCGGCAGCGCGGTGAGCGAGACAATCAAACCGCCGAGCGTACTGAGCGCAAAGCGCCACGACTGGAGCGAAACGCGCTCGCGGGAATCGTTAGAGATATTATTGATCATCGCGCAATACGGAACGTTAATCGCCGTATACACCAGAGATAACAATGTATAAGAAACATAGGCATAAATTAGCTTGCCGGTATAGCCAAAATCCGGCGTATAAAACGTTAAGCAGCAAAGTACGCCAAAAGGAATCGCGAACCATAAAATATAGGGACGGAATTGCCCATATTTAGTCCGGGTACGATCCGCCACCGCCCCCATTAATACATCGGTCACCGCGTCTAATACCCTTACCGCCAGAAACATGGTCCCCATATGCGCCGGACTTAAACCAAATACGTCGGTATAAAACCAGGCCATAAACAACATGACCGTTTGCCAGACTAAATTACAGCCGGTATCCCCTAACCCATAGCTAAATTTTTCTTTAATACTGATACGGACAGTGTTCATCGCGCCTCCGCCAGAAGATCGTTAATATTTGTCCTCTGTACGTTATTGCTTAGGGCTTACCGATTATGTATAAATCATCCTGTTAAATATAAGAAGAGTGTACCCGATGAGTGACGAATCTCCCGTTTTCGAAAAGATCCCCGTGGGCGCCGGTGAGCTATTTACCCTGCGGGTAGATAACATAAATGATTTCAACGGTATAAACGTAGTCCCTCATTTTCATATGATGGACGAGCTGATGTGGTTCAGAGAGTCAGAGGGCAGCTATTCGATTGGTGATGAGAAATTTACGGTAAAAAACAATACCCTGATTTTCGTCCCCGCCTTGTTGATCCATGAAATGACGCTCCCGGCCGCCGCCAGCCACAAGCGTTATCTTATGCAATTCGAAAAAGAGTGGCTCGAGGGATACGACCTGTCGCTCCCCGCCGCCCACTGCGGCGCGGTCGCTTACCTTTCCGGCGAGGAAGCCGAGCGCCTGGAGCTGCTGCTAAGCTGGTGCGGTGAGTTCAGCGACTTCTCCGATTCGCTGTTTCGCTCCCTGATGCAAAGCGTGCTGCTGCATGCTTTTAATAGCCTTAAAGATTCTGTCCCCATTACCGAACGAACCAACCATCGCTACCTCAGCGAGCTTATTGAACTGCTTCAATCCATTGATGAAAATGAAAATTTTGAAATGACGACCGAAGAAGCCGCCTGCCGCTGCCGGTGGTCAAAATCCTGGTTTTCCCGCACCTTTAAATCCGCCTTTGGAATCAGCTTCAAGAAATTTATGCTGCTGCGCAAACTCAATATCGCTATCAACCTGCTGACCAATACCGACCTGAAGATCAGCGATATCTCGCAAAGCGCCGGCTTCACCGACAGCGCCTACTTCTGCCTCAAGTTTAAAGAGATGATGAACGATACCCCGCAATCTTTCCGGCACAAAGTCAGAAGTACTGCTGCCGTGGGCAGTCGGGCGGACAAATAACTCTTTTTTGTGAGCAACATCACCGGATAAGTAGACGTTTATTATATAAACAGAAACAGTCTATATATCCCCTGGGCTGTCGTCTATTTACAATTATCGCTATATTTTGCGCATTAAGGGTAAATACGATGATTCAGAATCCTGTGTTTAGAGGTTTTAATCCTGACCCCAGTATATGTCGGCGCGGCGATGATTATTATGTAGCGGTCTCTTCCTTTGAATGGTTTCCCGGCCTGCCGATTTACCATTCGAGAGATCTTAAACATTGGCAATTACTCACCCACGTTCTTACCGATGATAATAATCCGGATTTAAAAAAGCTGCCCTCCGCCAAAGGTATTTGGGCACCGAGCCTGACCTGGTGTGAAGAGGAAAAATTATTCTACGTTATTTATGGCGTGATGAATTCCATGAATTCGCGATATTTCGATGTAGATAACTATCTTATTACCGCCAGTGAAATCACCGGCCCGTGGAGTGAGCCGGTTTATCTCCACTCAGCCGGGTTCGATGCTTCTATCCTGCACGACAGCGACGGTAAAAAATGGATCGTTTCACTGGAGTGGGAAACCCGCGAAGGTTACGAAAAACCGGGCGCCATTTGCCTGGTGGAGTATTCGCCGCAAAGGCAACGCGTTGTCGGCTATCCGCAGCGAATCTGGCGCGGCGGTACCGATCGCGGCTGTATTGAAGCACCGCATTTGACGCGCCGCGGCGATTATTACTACCTGATGGTCGCCGAAGGCGGCACCGGCTACGGCCATGCGGTCACCATGGCGCGCGCAACGCAGGTCGCCGGCCCCTATGAAGGCGATCCGCAAAACCCCATCGTCACCGCCTGGCCGGAGAATTTTAACGAGCGCCACGACGCAGGCCATCTCAAACCACACTACTTCAATCCGCAAACCTATCTGCAAAAAGCCGGGCACGGCAGCTACGTCGAGACCCCGACGGGCGAAGTCTGGTTAACCCACCTTTGCAGCAGACCCTTCCGCCAGGAGCTGCGCTGCCCGCTAGGCCGCGAGACGGCGATACAAAAGATGATATGGAGCGATGATGGCTGGCTGCGGCTGGCGGCCGGGGGAAACCTCGCTCAGCACCAGGTGGAAGAGTCGAATCTGCCTTCTCAGCCGTTTCCGGCTAAACCAGACAGGGATGATTTTGATGGGCAAACGCTGGATAACGCCTTCTATGCGCCGCGGATCCGCTTTCAGCGCTTTACCAGCCTTGAACGTAAAGCGGGCTACCTTGCCTTACGCGGTCAGGAGTCGCTGAGCTCGCTGAATAAAGTTAGCCTGCTGGCGAAAAAGCTCACCTCGGTATACGCCACTATCGTCACGAAGATGGATTTCAGCCCGGAGATTTATCAGCACAGCGCTGGCCTGGTGCTCTACTACGACAACATGAACTATCTGTTTTTGCATAAAACCTGGGATGAAGCTTCCGGCGCAGCGCAGCTGGCCATCATTTATATGGATAACGGCGAGCGTCACGACGACCCGCAGAAAATCCTCCTTGCGACGGGGGAAGTCTATCTGGCGATGGCTATTAACGGCCGGGAGATACGGTGCTCGTGGTCCGTCGATGGCGAAAAATACCAACACATCGGCGCGGTCTACGACACCTCACGTTTTTCCGATGAATATAGCCGCTACGGCGAGTTTACCGGCGCGTTTGTCGGCATGGCCTGCGTGGATAGCATGCTGCATCGTAAAGAGGCGCTGTTTGACTTCTTTAGCTACCGGGCGGTAGAAGACGCGATAATCGAGTAACGCTGCCTTCTGGCATCCTGCCCGCGCGGGGTGCTAGAATCCCCGGCTGTTGTCGCTGAATGACCCAAACAGGCCGCATGAGCACTTTAACCTATCTCCAGGGCTACCCTGAATCCCTGCTGGCGCAGGTCACCGCGTTAATCAAACAGAACCGTCTCGGCGAAGTGCTGAAAAAGCGCTATCCGCAGGGTCACGATATCAACAACGATAAAGCGCTGTATCAGTACACCCAGGATCTGAAGTCACGCTATCTGCGCGGCGCGGCGCCGATCAACAAGGTGATGTACGACAACAAGATCCACGTGCTCAACAACGCGCTCGGCCTGCATACCGCCATCTCCCGCGTTCAGGGCGGCAAGCTGAAGGCTAAAGCCGAAATTCGCGTCGCCACCGTCTTTCGCGATGCGCCGGAGGATTTTCTGCGGATGATCGTGGTGCACGAGCTGGCGCACCTGAAGGAAAAAGAGCACAACAAGGCGTTCTATCAGCTGTGCTGCCATATGGAGCCGCAGTACCATCAGCTGGAGTTTGATACCCGCCTGTGGCTGACCCAGCTTTCGTTAGAGCGTTCTGCGCCATAGCGCACTGGTTTTGTCATGATGGCGTGCTACAGTGACGAAAGGTCCCTTTTACGGAGTTCGTCAACGTTTATGATACGTTTCGCAGTTGTTGGCACAAACTGGATAACCAAGCAGTTTGTCGATGCCGCCCATGAAACCGGCAAATATAAACTCACCGCCATCTACTCCCGCAGCCTTGAGCAAGCTCAGGCCTTCGCCAGCGATTATCCCGTCGAACACCTGTTTACTTCGCTGGAAGATTTAGCGCAGAGCCCTGACGTTGACGCGGTCTATATCGCCAGCCCTAACTCGCTGCACTTTCCGCAAACCCGCCTGTTTCTGCGCCATAAAAAGCACGTCATTTGCGAAAAACCGCTGGCCTCGAACCTGCAGGAAGTCGAAGCCGCGATGAAAACGGCGCGGGAAAATAACGTGGTCCTCTTCGAAGCGTTCAAAACCGCCAGCCTGCCAAACTTCCTGCTGCTTAAACAGTCGTTTGACAAGATCGGCAAGCTGCGCAAAGCCTTTATTAACTACTGCCAGTACTCTTCCCGCTATCAGCGCTATCTCGATGGCGAAAATCCCAATACTTTCAATCCGGCCTTCTCTAACGGCTCGATCATGGACATCGGCTTTTACTGCCTGGCCTCCGCGGTGGCGCTGTGGGGCGAGCCTCGCGCGGTGCACGCCAGCGCCAGCCTGCTGGAAAGCGGCGTCGATGGTCAGGGCACGGTCGTTCTGAGCTACGGTGATTTTGATGTCACCCTGCACCACTCGAAGGTAAGCGATTCCGCCATCCCGAGCGAAATCCAGGGTGAAGCCGGCGCGTTGGTGATCGAAAAAATCTCCGAATGCCAGAAAGTCTGCTTCGTGCCGCGCGGCGGCAAATCTCAGGATCTCACCCAGCCGCAGCATATCAATACTATGCTGTATGAAGCGGAGGAGTTCGCTCGTCTGGTCGAAGCCAACGAGGTGGCTCATCCGGGTCTGGAAGTGAGCCGCATCACGGCGAAGCTGCTGAGCGAAATTCGTCGCCAGACCGGCGTGGTCTTCCCGGCGGATAGTCAACCCGTGGCGTAAAGCTGTGTAAATGGTCCGTCGGCCTCCATTGACGCCATTTATAACCTGTAATACTTTGTTACGCGCAAAGGGGAGTAACTTCCTTGCCGGCCGATCGTCATTACGATGCGTGAAAAACCGCATCCGGTCGCCGGGCAACAGATTCTTGTTGTAAGTGAGACCTTGCCGGAAGGCGAGGTCTATGCATAAAAGCGCAGCGGCTGCCGTCTTCCGACGTCAGCCGTTTTGTTTTTATGTAAGGAATATCGTAATGAATACTGTCGGCACACCGTTGTTATGGGGCGGATTCGCAGTGGTCGTGGTCATCATGTTGGCTATCGATCTGCTGCTGCAGGGACGGCGTGGTGCGCATAGCATGACCATGAGGCAGGCCGCTGGCTGGTCCATTCTCTGGGTTACCCTCTCGCTGTTGTTTAACGCCGCTTTCTGGTGGTATCTGGTGCAGACCGAAGGTCGCGCCGTGGCCGACCCGCAAGCGCTGGCGTTCCTCACCGGCTATCTGATCGAGAAAGCGCTGGCGGTGGATAACGTCTTCGTCTGGCTGATGCTGTTCAGCTACTTTGCCGTTCCGCCTGCGCTACAGCGCAGAGTGCTGGTTTACGGCGTACTGGGCGCGATCGTACTGCGAACGATCATGATCTTCGCCGGCAGCTGGCTGATTTCCCAGTTCGAGTGGCTGCTCTACGTCTTCGGCGCGTTCCTGCTGTTTACCGGCGTGAAGATGGCGCTGGCGAAAGAGGATGATTCCGGCATCGGCGACAAACCGCTGGTGCGCTGGATCCGTAATCATCTGCGCATGACGGATAAAATCGAGGGTGAGCGCTTCTTTACCCGCCAAAACGGCGTGCTCTACGCGACGCCGCTGCTGCTGGTACTGATCCTGGTTGAGCTGAGCGACGTTATCTTTGCCGTGGACAGTATTCCCGCCATCTTCGCCGTGACCACCGATCCGTTTATCGTGCTGACCTCGAACCTGTTCGCGATTCTCGGCCTGCGCGCCATGTATTTCCTGCTGGCGGGCGTCGCGGAGCGCTTCTCAATGCTGAAGTATGGCCTGTCGGTGATTCTGGTATTTATCGGCATCAAAATGCTGATCGTCGATTTTTACCATATTCCCATCGGCATTTCGCTGGGCGTGGTTGGCGGAATTCTGACGTTGACGCTGCTTATCAATGCCTGGGTTAATAAGCAGCACGATAAGAAAAAGCAGCTGCAGTAAGGCCTGAACGGCCGGGTGAAGACCCTTTTCATCCGGCCAGCAACTTTCTCCGCGTATTATTCTTACTCATGTCACAAAATAGTTAATATACAGTTAAAAAATAAGATCTCAGCGCAGGTAACAGCATTTTACCCTTCCCCAATAGCGTTCTTTCCGTATACTCAACCAGGCAAACATTTATTTACATCCGGACATAAACGTGACCAATAATACGTCGCCGGGACGGACAGCAACATCACTGGAAGGAATGAAGCATGGCAACACAATCACCCCGCTCGACCCTGCTACGGCGGCTGGCTCAGGGTAGCCTGGTCAAACAAATTTTAATCGGTCTGGTGCTCGGCGTACTGCTGGCGACGGTCTCAAAACCGGCCGCCGTGGCGGTTGGGCTGCTGGGCACGCTGTTTGTCGGCGCGCTGAAAGCGGTAGCGCCGGTGCTGGTGCTGATGCTGGTCATGGCCTCCATCGCCAACCACCAGCAGGGGCAAAAAACCAGTATTCGCCCGATCCTGTTCCTCTATCTGCTGGGGACATTCGCCGCCGCGTTAGCCGCGGTAGTGTTTAGCTTTATCTTCCCGTCTACGCTGCACCTGAACGCCGCGGCAGAGAGCATCACTCCGCCATCGGGTATCGTCGAAGTCCTGCGCGGGCTGCTGATGAGCATGGTTTCCAACCCGATAGACGCGCTGCTGAACGCCAACTATATCGGGATTCTGGTGTGGGCCGTCGGTTTAGGATTCGCGCTGCGCCACGGTAATGAAACCACCAAAAACCTGATTAATGACGTTTCTCACGCGGTGACCTTTATCGTTAAAGTGGTGATTCGCTTCGCGCCGCTGGGCATCTTCGGCCTCGTCGCCTCGACGCTGGCGACCACCGGTTTTGAGACCCTCTGGGGTTATGCCCAACTGCTGCTGGTACTGGTTGGCTGCATGCTGCTGGTGGCGCTGGTGATTAACCCGCTGCTGGTGTTCTGGAAAATCCGCCGTAACCCCTACCCGCTGGTGCTGCTCTGCCTGCGCGAAAGCGGCGTTTACGCCTTCTTCACCCGTAGCTCCGCCGCCAATATCCCGGTGAATATGGCGCTGAGTGAAAAGCTGAACCTGGACCGCGATACCTACTCGGTTTCCATTCCGCTGGGCGCCACCATCAACATGGCCGGCGCGGCGATTACCATTACGGTACTCACCCTGGCGGCCGTGCATACGCTGAATGTTCCGGTAGATCTGCCGACCGCGCTGCTGCTGAGCGTCGTCGCTTCGCTGTGCGCCTGCGGCGCTTCCGGCGTGGCGGGCGGTTCGCTGCTGCTGATCCCGCTGGCCTGTAACATGTTCGGCATTCCGAACGATGTGGCCATGCAGGTGGTCGCCGTGGGCTTTATTATCGGCGTATTGCAGGACTCCTGCGAAACCGCGCTGAACTCCTCCACCGACGTTCTGTTTACCGCAGCCGCCTGTATCGCCGAAGACGAACAGATTGCCAAAAACGCCCTGCGCAACTGATTCCCTCCCCCTCCGCTAACGCGCGGAGGGGGTCTCTCCCTGTACCGCCTTTTCGACTTTAAACGGGTCGATTCCCCGCTTTTGCATCCGCCGGAAACGGATGATGTTCATACCGTTCATCAACAGGAAGCTGCCTTCAATCAGGGTGCCGCCGATCGAGCCCAGCCAGAAGTTGTGGATTACCCAGCAGGCGGTCGCGCACCACATGACGCAGCGGACGGTTAACCCCGAGCAGCGAAAGAGCGCCCAGGTGCTGGCCAGCGTGCCAATAATCGGCAGCAGCTCCATAGCATGCTGCAGCTTCGCCAGCCCCAGTACCAGCGTGAGTACGATAAACAGGGCCATCACCCACATCCTGCGGGTACGCATGGAGACCAGGGTGCGGACGGTATTCAGCTCGGCGCTCATTCCCGCCGGCCACGCGCCCATTAAAAAGAAATGCACGCCAATGGTGGCGCTATAGACAGCCAGCTGCAGCTTAAAGCGGCGCTCATCGCGGTTGAAAAAAGTCGTAATCCCGATCAGAAAGGCGATAACGCCGACGCCCTGGGCAAGCCAATACGCGGTCATGAAAAGTCCTTATAAAACAAAACGGCGCATCATTATCTGAAACGCCGCTTTTAAAAACGAGTGTCACGCTATTACCTGTGCCTGTTTATCAGGCCTACAACGTCACGCCGCTTTTAAATATCGCCAGCTCGCGGAAATCATTCCGCTCATTACAGGTCTGCTTACCGTTAGCGAAGTCCACAATGGTATCGACGAACTCCTCCAGCAGCTGCGGCATCGCTTTACCGTGAATCAGCTGACCGGCATCGAAGTCGATCCAGTGCTTTTTCTTCGCCGCCAGTTCGCTGTTGGTGGCAATTTTCACCGTCGGCACGAAACCGCCGTACGGCGTGCCGCGCCCGGTACTGAAGAGCACCATATGGCAGCCCGCGCCGGCCAGCGCGCTGGTCGCTACCGCGTCGTTGCCCGGGGCGCTCAGCAGGTTAAGACCGTGAACTTTCAGCCGCTCGCCGTAGCGCAGGACGTCAACCACCTGGCTGGAGCCCGCTTTCTGCGTGCAGCCCAACGATTTATCCTCAAGCGTAGTGATACCGCCCGCCTTGTTGCCCGGCGACGGATTCTCGTAAATCGGCTGGTCATGGGCGATAAAGTACTGCTTGAAATCATTGACCATCGTCACCAGCTTGCCGAAGGTCTCTTCGTCGCGACAGTGGCTCATCAGCAGCTGCTCGGCGCCGAACATTTCCGGCACTTCGGTCAGGACTGTGGTGCCGCCGTTGGCAATCAGATAATCCGAGAAGCGGCCCAGCATCGGATTAGCGGTGATGCCGGACAGACCGTCAGAACCGCCGCACTCGAGACCAAACTTCAGTTCGCTCAGCTTACCCGGCTCGCGCTTGTCATGGCGCATCACGTCATATAGCTGACGTAGATGCTCCAGCCCGGCTTCTACTTCATCATCCTGGTGCTGACAGATCATAAAGTGAACGCGCTCAGGGTCGAATTCACCCAGCGTTTCGCGGAAGGCGTCGACCTGATTGTTTTCGCAGCCCAGACCGACCACCAGTACCGCCCCGGCGTTCGGGTGACGCACCATGTTTTGCAGCATAGTGCGGGTGTTAATGTGATCGTCCCCGAGCTGCGAGCAGCCGTAGGTGTGGCTGAAAAGGTGAACGCCGTCGATACCTTCCGCGTCGTTGGTTTCCTTCAGAAAACGGTTCTGCATCTGGCGCGCCATGGCGTTGACGCAGCCGACGGTCGGCAGGATCCACAGCTCGTTGCGCACCCCGACTTCGCCGTTAGCGCGACGATAAATCTGGATGTCGCGATCCGCCGGCTGTGCGGCGGGCTCGCTAAGATCCGGTTGATAGCTATACGCGTCGAGATCGCTCAGGTTAGTACGCGTATTGTGGGAGTGAATATGTTCCCCCGGCGCAATATCCGCCAGCGCATGTCCTATCGGCAGACCATACTTAATGACGTTGTCTCCTTTCGCAATCCCGCGCAGCGTAAACTTATGCCCGCGCGCAATATCCTGAGCCAACGTGACCGTATCGCCGTCAATGGTGACTACCGTGCCTGCCGCCATATCCGCCAACGCTACCGCGACGTTATCGTGCGAATGGATTTTAATGTATTGCATATCAACCGACCTCTGGTCTTAGTTCAGTTCAATGGCGAAGTAGTCACGCGCATTGTTAAAGCAAATGTTTTTCACCATCTCGCCCAGCAGCTGAATGTCCGCCGGGGCTTCTCCCGCTTCAACCCAGCGGCCAATCATCTGGCACAGGATGCGGCGGAAGTATTCATGACGGGTGTAGGAGAGGAAGCTGCGGCTATCGGTCAGCATGCCGACAAAGCGGCTCAGCAGGCCAAGCTGCGCCAGCTGGGTCATCTGACGTTCCATACCGTCTTTCTGATCGTTAAACCACCAGCCGGAACCGAACTGCATCTTGCCCGGCATGCCTTCGCCCTGGAAGTTGCCGATCATGGTGCCCAGCACTTCGTTATCGCGCGGATTCAGGCAGTAGAGGATGGTTTTTGGCAGCAGGTTTTCTTCGTTCTGCTTGCTGAGCAGTTTGGACAGCTCTTCCGCCATCGGACGGTCGTTGATGGAGTCAAAACCCACATCCGGCCCTAACAGCTTGAACTGACGCAGGTTGTTATTGCGCAGCGCGCCGATGTGATACTGCTGTACCCATCCGCGGCGGGCATATTCCGCGCCGAGGAACACCAGAACCGCGGTTTTGAACTGCGCGACTTCATGCTCGCTGAGAGCTTCACCGGCCAGACGGCGCGCCAGGATGCTATCCAGTTCGCTTTCGTTGGCTTCCGCGAACAGCACCACGTCCAGCGCGTGGTCAGAAACTTTACAGCCGTGAGCGGCAAAGTGATCCAGACGTTTGGTCAGCGCGGACTGGAGATCGGCAAAGCGGCGGATATCGGTGTCAGACACGTCGCCCAGCTTCGCCATGTAGTCGTTGAAAGTTGCCTGCTCAATGTTGAACGCTTTGTCCGGGCGCCAGCTCGGCAGCACCTTGACGGAGAATGAGCTGTCTTTCGCGACGGAGGCGTGATGCTCCAGCGAATCGACCGGATCGTCGGTGGTGCCGACCATTTTCACGTTCATCTGCTGCATGATGCCGCGAGCGGAGAAGCTCTCCTGCGCCAGCAGATCGTTGCACTGATTCCAGATTTCATCCGCCGTTGCCGGCGAGAGCACCTTACCTGTAATACCAAAAGGGCGGCGCAGCTCAAGATGGGTCCAGTGGTATAACGGGTTGCCGATGGTATGCGGTACGGTGGCCGCCCAGGCGTCAAATTTCTCGCGATCGGAGGCGTCGCCGGTACACAGACGCTCGGCTACGCCGTTGGTGCGCATCGCGCGCCACTTGTAGTGATCGCCTTTCAGCCAGATGTCATACAGATTTTTGAAGCGATAATTCTCGGCAATCTGCTGCGGCGGCAGGTGGCAGTGATAGTCGAAAATCGGCTGGTCTTTCGCGTAATCGTGGTACAGGCGGCGGGCAAACTCGGTATCAAGCAGGAAATCTTCGGTCATAAACGGTGTCATTTTCGTGTCCTCTTCGCCCCCGGAGGAGCCCATCAGATGATTGACTATAATGCTGACAAAGTTATCACACCAATTTCTACAGACCGAAGTATTTTTCGTGAGTTAGATCAATAAACGACGACAAAAAAAGTACCATCAAAGGAGTAAAATCCCCGCTAAAGCGCGCCAGCTCTGGCCTTTGTCGCAAGAATGAATGCCCACACAAACTTTCCCACTTTTGTGACATCACTCAACTTTTGAAGTTGTATGACAAGTTATCTTGCTGCCGTCGAAACATATAAACCGACGGAATGCATTACCGACGAACAATCACGTCGGATTTACCGGTATGGACACCGAATTTAGACACAACAGTTGATGGCAAGGTTCGGGCCATACGAGGTTTCCTCTCCTGAACCCTCCGTTTCACCTTCTTCGCCTCAGTGACTGGGCTGGAAGATAGCCGCACCCGCTGCGGATATATAACAAACGATGAGGTTTACATGCGTAAAATTAAAGGGTTACGTTGGTACATGATCGCGCTGGTGACGTTAGGCACCGTGCTGGGGTACCTGACGCGTAACACTGTGGCGGCAGCTGCGCCGACTCTGATGGAAGAGTTACACATCTCCACCCAACAGTATTCCTATATCATCGCGGCCTATTCCGCTGCCTATACCGTTATGCAGCCCGTCGCCGGCTACGTGCTGGACGTGTTAGGCACTAAAATCGGCTATGCCTTCTTTGCTATCGCCTGGGCGGTGTTCTGCGGCTCTACGGCGCTGGCGGGAAGCTGGGGCGGACTGGCGCTGGCGCGCGGCGCGGTGGGTGCCGCCGAAGCGGCCATGATCCCTGCGGGTCTGAAAGCCAGCTCCGAATGGTTCCCGGCAAAAGAGCGTTCTATCGCTGTGGGTTACTTCAACGTCGGCTCCTCCATCGGCGCCATGATTGCCCCGCCGCTGGTGGTTTGGGCTATCGTGATGCACAGCTGGCAAATGGCGTTTATCATCTCCGGCGTTCTGAGCTTTGCCTGGGCGATGGCGTGGCTGGTTTTCTACAAACACCCGCGCGATCAGAAAAAATTAACGGAAGAAGAACGCAACTATATTATCGGTGGCCAGGAATCCCATCATCAGACCAACAACGGTAAGAAAATGTCTCCGTGGCAGATTCTGCGCAACCGTCAGTTCTGGGGTATCGCCCTGCCGCGTTTCCTTGCCGAGCCGGCGTGGGGGACCTTCAACGCCTGGATCCCGCTGTTCATGTTTAAAGTCTACGGCTTTAACCTGAAAGAGATTGCGATGTTTGCGTGGATGCCGATGCTGTTTGCCGACCTCGGCTGCATCGTTGGGGGCTATCTGCCGCCGCTGTTCCAGCGCTGGTTTGGCGTTAACCTGATCGTTTCGCGTAAAATGGTGGTGACCATGGGCGCGCTGCTGATGATTGGCCCAGGGATGATCGGTCTGTTCACCAGCCCGTTTGTCGCCATCGCCCTGCTGTGCGTCGGCGGCTTTGCTCACCAGGCGCTGTCCGGCGCGTTAATTACCCTCTCTTCCGACGTATTTGGGCGTAACGAAGTGGCGACGGCGAACGGCATGACCGGCATGGCCGCATGGCTGGCGAGCACTATGTTCGCCCTGGTGGTCGGCGCGCTGGCGGATACAATCGGCTTTAGCCCGCTGTTCGCCGTGCTGGCGGTTTTCGATGTGCTGGGCGCCGTAGTTATCTGGACGGTGCTGAAAAATAAATCAGCGGATGACGACAGTACGCCGCTGGAAACGAGTAAACCCGCCACGCAAAGCTAAACGCAGGCGAGTTGCCCCCATCCGAAGCCGCCTTGATACAGGCGGCTTTTTCGTCTGTTTTTATGGTGAGAAGCGCGTAAAAGTGGTATAACAAATCCAATATTGTCGCCATCTCCCGGGAGCGAATATGGAAATCACTGAATCGCGTCGTCTGTATCAGCAGCTTGCCGCTGAGCTTAAGTCGCGCATTGAACAAGGCGTCTACCTTGTGGGCGATAAGCTACCCGCAGAGCGGTTTATCGCTGACGAAAAAAGCGTGAGTCGTACCGTGGTTCGCGAAGCCATCATTATGCTGGAAGTTGAAGGCTACGTTGAGGTTCGCAAAGGCTCCGGCATCCACGTCATCTCCAATCATCCAAAACATCAGCAAATTGCCGATGAATCGCTGGAATTCGCCAATTATGGTCCTTTTGAGCTGTTGCAGGCCCGCCAGCTGATAGAAAGCAATATTGCCGAATTCGCGGCGACTCAGGTGACCAAGCAGGACATCATGAAGCTGATGGAGATCCAGGAAAATGCGCGTAAAGAGAAGTGCTTTCGCGATTCCGAATGGGATCTTCAGTTCCATGTCCAGGTGGCGCTGGCGACGCAAAACACCGCGTTAGCCGCCATCGTAGAAAAAATGTGGACCCAGCGCGTGCATAACCCGTACTGGAAAAAACTGCACGACCATATCGACTCGCGTACCGTCGATAATTGGTGCGACGATCATGACCAAATTCTTAAGGCGCTGATTCGCAAAGATCCGCATGCGGCGAAGCTGGCCATGTGGCAGCATCTGGAAAATACCAAGCTGATGTTGTTCAACGAAACCAGCGATGACTTTGAATTTAACGCCGATCGCTACCTGTTTGCCGATAATCCGGTGGTTCACCTCGATACGGCCGCCAACGGCGTAAAATAGACGCTTATCCCCATACCGGGCAGCGATTCCTTCACTGCCCGCAACGCCCTCAGGGTAAGCAAAGCATATATAGTGTCAGCCTGTGTAAATACACTCGCCACCCTCCTTCGCAATCAGCAAAATCAGAATGCAACAAACTGCAATTTCTCTGACGTAAAGTCAGCGGGTTTGTTACAATTAGATGCATTTTGTCGTTCTGAGAGTTAGCTTTGGCTTACTTCACTTTTAAACAGGGAACCGTTCAGAGCGCAGCAGCGACCCTAATCTAATAAAAAGCTATGTCGCCGTGCATATACCGCGTTCAGACGTGCCGTTAACCGATGTACCAGGAATCGTGAATGGAACTATTAACCCAATTATTGAATGCCTTGTGGGCTCAGGATTACGAAACTCTCGCTAATCCATCCATGATTGGCATGTTGTACTTTGTCTTATTTATGATTTTGTTCCTTGAGAACGGTTTACTGCCTGCCGCCTTTTTGCCCGGCGATAGCCTGCTGGTGCTGGTCGGCGTCCTGATTGCTAAAGGCGCGATGGGCTTTCCGGAAACGCTGCTGCTGCTTACCGCTGCGGCAAGTCTCGGCTGCTGGCTAAGCTATATTCAGGGCCGCTGGCTGGGTAATACGCGAATCGTACAAAACTGGCTATCGCACCTTCCCTCACACTACCACCAGCGCGCGCATCATCTGTTCCATAAGCACGGGCTTTCCGCGCTGCTGATTGGCCGCTTTATCGCCTTCGTTCGTACGCTGCTGCCGACCATCGCCGGGCTATCCGGCCTGAGCAGCGCACGCTTCCAGTTTTTTAACTGGATGAGCGGTCTGCTGTGGGTCCTGATTCTGACCTCCCTGGGGTACCTGCTGGGAAAAACGCCGGTATTCCTGAAGTATGAAGATCAGCTGATGTCCTGCCTGATGCTGCTGCCCGTCGCGCTGCTGGTATTTGGCCTGATTGGTTCGCTGATTGTCCTGTGGAAGAAAAAATACAGAAGCCGGGGCTAACAATGGCGATGCAACGATCCTCTCTGCGTCAGATAAGCTGGGTGCTGGGCGGTTCGCTACTCCTGTGCGGCCTGTTCTGGCTCTGGCTCACCGTGCAACAGCAGGAGTCGACCCTGGCTATTCGTCCCGTCAGCCAGGGTATCAGCATGCCGGACGGGTTTTCCGTCTGGCATCATCTCGACGCTAACGGCATCCGCTTTAAAAGCATTACGCCGCAGAATGACGGCTTGATCATCAAGTTTGACTCCAGCGCTCAGGGCGCCGCGGCAAAAGAAGTTTTGGGCCGCGCCCTGCCGCATGGCTATATTATCGCTTTACTGGAAGATGATGATTCGCCTACCGCCTGGATTTCGCGCCTGCGCGATACCCCGCACAGATTCGGATAATGCACGAAAATTCCGAATATTTTCACCCTGTTTGGTGATTTCCCGTTTTACTTACTATCATTAAGTCTGCGGGAGTCACCAGGCTCACGTTAATCAACTGGATAGGGTATATCCTTCAGATATTCCCTCACACAATGGAAGGTCGTATCCATGAAACACCGCATTGCTTTGATACTGGTTCTGTCTTCACTAAGCGCCAGCGCCTTTGCCATCTCCCCTTGTCAGGAAAAAGAACAAGATATTCAGCGGGAGATAAGCTACGCCGAAAAACATCATAACCAGCACCGTATTGATGGTCTGAAACGGGCGCTTAGCGAAGTGCAGGCAAACTGTAGCGACAGCCAGCTCAAAGCCGATCACCAGAAAAAAATCGCCAAACAGCAGGCAGAAATAAGCGAACGCCAGAATGACCTGCGCGAAGCCGAACAGAAAGGCGATGCTGATAAAATCAGCAAGCGTCAACGTAAACTTGATGAAGCGCAGCAAGAGCTGAAAGCGCTACAGTCTCGCGAGTACTAATCGATTAAGCAAGACCAATATGGACCACTTTCACAGGAGATAAAACATGGCTAAAGATAACGTTGCAGAAGACCTGCGTGCGGAACTGAAAACGCTGGCTGATACCCTGGAAGAAGTGCTGAACTCCTCCACGGATAAGTCGAAAGAAGAGATTGGTAAACTGCGTAGTAAAGCCGAAAGCGCGCTGAAAGAGAGCCGCGTTCGCCTGGGTGAAACCAGCGACGCCATTGTGAAGCAAACGCGCGAAACCGCTGCGCGTGCGGATGAATACGTCCGTGAAAACCCGTGGACCGGCGTAGGAATTGGTGCTGCCGTCGGGCTGGTGCTGGGTGTCCTGCTGACGCGTCGTTGATTATGGCGAATTCTCAAAGCACGCAAGGGCCGGGGCAAAGCGTTTTCGGCATTGGCCAGCGGATAGTCACCCTGCTGGTCGAAATGGTCGAAACGCGTCTGCGCCTCGTCGTCGTGGAGCTGGAAGAGGAGAAAGCCAATCTCTTCCAGCTATTCCTGATGCTCGGGCTGACGCTGCTGTTCGCCGCGTTCGGCCTGATGAGCCTGTTAGTCCTCATCATCTGGGCCGTCGATGCGCAATATCGGTTAAACGTGATGATCGCCACCACCGTGATTCTGCTGCTGGCGGCGCTCATTGGCGGGATCTGGACGTTACGCAAAGCGCGTCGTTCGACGTTCCTGCGCCTGACGCGCCAGGAGCTGGCTAATGACCGGGCATTGCTGGAGGATGACAAGTCATGAGCCGCGACCAGCAGGAACGCGAACGGCAAAAGGCGCTTTTGCTACGTCAAATCCAACAGCAGCGGCTGGATCTCAACGCCAGCCGCCGCCGCTGGCTTGAGGCGACCGCGCCAATCGACCGTGGCTGGAACACCCTGCTCAACCTGCGTTCATGGGCAATGGTCGGCAGCGGCCTCGTCGCGGTATGGTCCGTTCGCCATCCGCGCTTTTTGCTCCGCTGGACAAAACGCAGCCTCGGTATCTGGAGCACCTGGCGTATGGCCCGCAAGCTGTTGCAGCAGACCGCATCGCGCTAAGGCTGATTTCTCACGTCTGGGTTATGTCAGCCGGGTCAGGCGCCAGCCGCCGCCCGGCATCAATATCGTCGTACTGTCCCATCAGATTTGCCCTTCTGCTCGCCGCCCTAATCACTCTCCCGCTGCGCCGCTATATCACCCTTTCTATTCATTTCGTTTATCAATAATTGCTCAGAAACTTTGAAAAAGAACTACAGTTTTCCTTGCTAACAATCACATCTCATCCTCGCTAATATCCTCTCCATCGACAGCAAGCCCGCGTAACTACGCAGGATTGCACCAAAAAACGAAATCGCCGCCCTTTGGGTTTCCTGGAGTTAGAAATGAAAAAATTAGAAGATGTTGGTGTATTGGTTGCGCGCATTCTGATGCCCATTCTGTTCATTACCGCAGGTTGGGGAAAAATTACCGGGTATGCGGGTACACAACAATATATGGAAGCCATGGGGGTCCCTGGGTTTATGCTGCCGCTGGTTATCCTGCTTGAGTTCGGCGGCGGTCTGGCAATCCTGTTCGGTTTCCTGACCCGTACCACCGCGCTGTTCACCGCGGGCTTCACCGTACTGACCGCGTTTCTGTTCCACAGCAACTTTGCTGAGGGCGTGAACTCGCTGATGTTCATGAAGAACCTGAGCATCGCAGGCGGCTTCCTGCTGCTGGCTATCACCGGTCCAGGCGCGTTTAGTATTGACCGCGTCCTGAATAAAAAGTGGTAAGCACACTATACTGAGTGAAAATCTAAAAAAGCGAGGGGATATCTCCTCGCTTTTGCTATCTGAAGGAGGCAACAATGGGACAATTAGTTGACGGCGTCTGGCACGATACCTGGTATGACACCAAATCCACCGGGGGGCGATTCAAGCGTTCTGTTTCCGCCTTCCGCAACTGGCTAACCGCCGATGGCGCGCCGGGCCCAAGCGGCCAAGCCGGATTCGCTGCGGAAAAAGACCGTTACCATCTGTACGTTTCTCTTGCCTGTCCATGGGCGCATCGCACCTTGATTCTGCGCAGCCTGAAAGGGCTTGAGCCGTTTATTTCCGTCTCCGTGGTCAACCCCCTGATGTTTGAAAACGGCTGGACTTTCGACGATAGCTTCCCGGCAGCCACGGGCGATACCCTCTACCAGCACGAATTTCTCTATCAGCTCTATCTGCATGCCGATCCGCACTACAGCGGGCGCGTTACGGTGCCGGTATTGTGGGACAAGAAGCAGCAAACCATTGTCAGCAATGAGTCGGCGGAAATCATCCGCATGTTGAATACCGCCTTTGACGGACTGGGCGCCCGCGCAGGAGATTACTACCCGCCGGCGCTGCGCGCGCAAATTGATGAGCTGAACGGCTGGATCTATGACAACGTCAACAACGGGGTCTATAAAGCCGGATTCGCCACCAGCCAGCAGGCCTATGACGAAGCGGTCGATGGGGTATTTACCTCGCTGGAACGTCTGGAGCAAATCCTCGGCCAACACCGCTTCCTGACCGGTAATCAGCTGACGGAGGCTGATATTCGTCTGTGGACCACCCTGGTTCGTTTCGACCCGGTGTATGTGACCCACTTTAAATGCGACAAACGCCGCATCAGCGATTATCTCAATCTTTACGGTTTCCTGCGCGACATCTACCAGATGCCGGGCATCGCGGAAACGGTGGACTTCGCCCATATTCGCAACCATTACTACCGAAGCCATAAGACGATCAACCCGACCGGGATCATCTCCGTCGGCCCGCAGCAGGATCTTAACGAGCCGCACGGCCGCGATCTTCTCTTCCGCTAAGCGATTGGGCGCGATTTACCGCGCCCAATAATTCACAAAACAAATATTTACCGCCATTTCATTCACGTCTATTCTTATTTCGATCGCTTTAAAAACAAGTGATTGACGGTTAATCGAGGCGTAGAAATGGACTGGTATCTTAAAGTATTAAAAAATTACATTGGATTTGGCGGCCGCGCCCGGCGCAAAGAGTACTGGATGTTTATTCTGGTCAACATCATCCTGACCGGCGTACTCAGCATCATTGATAAAATGCTTGGATGGCAGCGCGCAGGAGGAGAGGGCATTCTGACGACCATCTATGGCGTGCTGATCTTCTTACCGTGGTGGGCGGTGCAGTTTCGTCGATTGCACGACACCGACCGCTCGGCCTGGTGGCTGTTATTACTGCTGATCCCCATTATCGGCTGGCTGGTGATCCTGGTCTTCAATTGCCAGAACGGCACTCCCGGCAATAACCGCTTCGGGCCGGATCCCAAACCGACTTCCTACTGAACAATGCGCCCCTCGTTAAAAAGGGGCGCATTTTGTTTTATCTGGCCATAAATAGCTTCGGAATTTCCCGCAGACACCATGATTTCGCCTCCCCCATGCTGTCCCGGCGCCAGGCCATAATAATGTCGATCTCGTTGCTGTACTCCGGGCTGACCACCCGAAGACGCCCCTCGGCAATATCCTGCTCAACCAGCGGATACGGCATCGTGGCGACGCCCAGTCCTGCCAGCAGGGCCTGGCGTTTATCTTCGATCGAGCTCACGGTTAATCGCGGCTGTTTGTCGAGCAGCTGCACCGTCAGCACCGGACGCTCGCGGGCGGTATCCGCCACCGCCACGCCGCGGTACTTAACGCGCGTCACTTCAGAGAGCGGCTCCGGTTCCTGGTGAATGGGATGATCCGGCGCGGCAACGTAGACGCTCATTACCGAATAGAGCTTCCGGGAGTTAATTTCCGAGGAAGAGCGAAAATGCATATCCGGCGCGACGACAATATCCGCCCTCCCCTGCTCAAGGCGCTCCCATGCCCCGGCCAGCACTTCGGTAATAATCGACAGCTGAGTGTTCGATTTGGTTGCCAGCTTTTCAATTAACGGGAACAGGCCGGTGGTGGGCACCAGCGCCTCGGTGACGATGGTCAGGTGCGTTTCCCAGCCGCGCGATAGCGCTTCGGCATCGGTTGTCAGTTTATCCGCCGCCTCCAGCAAAACGCGCCCGCGCTCGAGCAGCATTCGGCCAACGTTGGTGAATTTTGTTCGATGACCTGAACGGTCGAACAGAACGACATCCAGCTCCTCTTCCAGCTTTTGCATGGTATAGCTGAGCGCGGAAGGCACTCGACCCAGTTCATCGGCCGCCGCCGCAAAGCTTCCGCGCCGGTCAATCGCATCCATTACGCGTAACGCTTCCAGCGTTAATGCTCTCTCTTTAGCCATCGCACTCTCATTCAGGAAATTTGAACATACCGGGCAGAATATCTGGCTAACAATACAGCGTCCATACCTTTACCATTGATTTAGTGTAAAGAGAGGTCAAGAAGATGATTACAACCCGAACAGCCAAACAGTGCGGTCAAGCTGACTTCGGCTGGCTGCAGGCCCGCTACACCTTTTCCTTTGGCCACTACTTCGACCCGAAATTGCTAGGTTACGCGTCGCTGCGCGTGCTCAACCAGGAAGTTCTGGCGCCCGGCGCGTCGTTTCAGCCGCGCACCTATCCGAAAGTCGACATTCTGAACCTGATTCTGGAAGGTGAAGCGGAATACCGCGACAGCGATGGCAACCATATCCAGGCGAAAGCTGGCGAAGCGCTGCTGATTTCTACCCAGCCCGGCGTGAGCTACAGCGAGCACAACCTGAGCAAAGAGCGCTCGCTGACGCGAATGCAGCTGTGGCTGGATGCCTGCCCGCAGCATGAAAACCCGCTGGTGCAAAAAATCGCTATCGCCGAGGGAGCTCAGCAGCTGCTGGCTTCGCCGGATGGCAGCCAGAAGAGTCTCCAGCTGCGCCAGCAGGTATGGATCCACCATATCAATCTGGCGAAAGCCGAGCAGCTTAGCGTGCAGCTCCACGGCCCACGGGCCTACCTGCAGTCGATTCATGGCACGGTGCATGCACGGGTACAGGAAGAAGAGAAACAGGCACTGACCTGCGGCGATGGCGCGTTTATTCGTGACGAAGCTAACATTACCCTCGTCGCCGATACGCCGCTGCGCGCTTTGCTGATAGATTTACCAGTGTAACAACGGCAGTAAGGGAGTGTGTCAGTGGGCAAGAAGAAAACCAAAAAAGTGGCGCTAGCAGTGCCGCAGCCGCAACCAGAAACCATGACAACGGTGGGTTTTGGTTATGAAGAGATGTTAAGCGAGCTGGAGGCGATCGTCGCAGAAGCGGAGATACGGCTCCAGGATGAAGAAAGCGTTGCCTGACGTCAATATCGGCCCCAGCCGGGGCCGATAGATTTACTCACTCAGTGCCTGAGCTAAATCTTTTTGTACCTGCTTACGCTGTTCTGGCGTCAGGACCTGATTGACATCAAAATAGTACTTCACGCGATAATAGCGAACCTGCTGTTCGACTTTGCTAAACGCCGCCAGCTGATCTTTGACCGCTTTTTCATTCCATTTTCCGGAATCAATTACATCAAATAATACGCCGTCTTTAATATCTTTCTGCGAGATCTGCTGAACGCTTTTCTCCAGCTGCTGATGCAGGCTTTTAATTTTCGTTACCTGATCGTTGGTCAGTTTTAAGTGCTGGACGATCGGATCCTGCGCCGGGGCTGGCGCAGCGTTAACATCCGCAGCCTGTGCCGCCATTGAGAAGCCAGTGGCGAGGACGGTTGTCACTGCAATGCGGGTCATTAATTTCATTTTTTCTTTTATCCTGATTAATTATCACCGATGTGGCTGGCTATTATTTTTCAGAAGCAGATGAAGAAATGTAAAAAATAGTGCATATAAATGTAGTTAAAAAAAGAAAACACATAATAAATATGAATAATAAAACCAAATGCATTTATTTAAAATATATAATAAATAAGAAAGGAAAATTAATGGCCGTATGATTCATCCTGCGGTTGATGGCAGACCTGCCTTGCGCGTTGTCTCCGCTTTATTGCCAGGTGGTGGCTGACGCCTTACCTGATCGACTACACCCGCGCCCTATGCCCGCTAGCGTCGTGGACAGGCATTCATCTGCCCTGTGTTTCAACCTGCCATATGAAGCAAAAACCCCCGCCATTGCTGACGAGGGTTTTCTTTGAATGAGGAAGCTGACCGTTAAGCCGGGTTCTGTCGTGGACAGTCATTCATCTAGGCCAGCAATCGCTCACTGGCTCAAGCAGCCTACCCGGGTTCAGTACGGGCCGTACCTTGTGAACCCCTATTTGGCCTTGCTCCGGGTGGAGTTTACCGTGCCGCGAACTGTTACCAGACGCGCGGTGCGCTCTTACCGCACCCTTTCACCCTTACCTGATCCCACTTGCGTGGGCCATCGGCGGTTTGCTCTCTGTTGCACTGGTCGTAGGCTTGCGCCTCCCAGGCGTTACCTGGCACCCTGCCCTATGGAGCCCGGACTTTCCTCCCCTTCGCCCGTCTCCCCCGAAGAGGACGACGACGAAGCGGCGACTGTCTGGTCAGCTTCGGCGCGAAGTATAGAGGGTTTGCCGGCGGTTGTCATCCTTCCGTCGCCATCCCGACCTGCAATGTCGCCGCAATATTACGCGACGCACGATAAATATTGTCCGCCGCGCCGCGTAACGCCTCTTCCAGCGTCGTTACGCTGGTCAGCACGCTAAATACCGCATCAATCCCATACTGATGAACCACGCCCACGTCGCGGGTCAGGCTGCCGGCGATACCAATCACCGGTTTATGGTACTTTTTCGCCACGCTCGCCACGCCAACCGGCACTTTACCGTTAATGCTCTGGCTATCCAGCCGGCCTTCGCCGGTCACCACCAGCGAGCAATCGAGAATATGTTCTTCCAGATTCAGCGCCTGGGTCACGATTTCAATCCCGCTGCGTAATTCAGCATTGAGAAACGCCATCAGCGCAGCGCCCATACCGCCCGCGGCGCCCGCGCCAGCAACCTGCTTCACATCGACATGCAGATCGGCCTTAATAACGTCCGCATAGTGCGCCAGGTTGCTGTCCAGCTCGCGGATCATCGCTTCGGTAGCCCCTTTCTGCGGGCCAAAAATTCTTGATGCGCCGGTATCGCCGATCAGCGGATTGGTGACATCGCAGGCCACCCGAATGGCGCAATCATGCAGCCGCGCATCGAGGCCGGTGATATCTATCGAATTCAGACTACCCAGGCTACCGCCGCCGTGGCCGATCTCCGCGCCATTGGCATCGCAAAGACGCGCGCCCAGCGCCTGCACCATCCCCGCGCCCCCGTCGTTGGTGGCGCTGCCGCCAATGCCAATAATGATGTTTTTCGCTCCGTGATCCAGCGCGTGCAAAATCAGCTCGCCGGTACCGCGCGATGTCGTCAGTAGCGGATTACGCTGAGCGGGCGGCACCAGCCCCAGCCCGCTGGCCGCCGCCATTTCGATAAACGCGGTTTTGCCATCGCCGGAAAGCCCCCAGCAGGCATCCACCGGGACGCCCAGCGGCCCCGTCACGCAGGCGCTCATTTCGGTTCCCTGCGTCGCGGCAATCATCGCCTCAACGGTCCCCTCTCCGCCATCGGCGAGAGGAACCTTCACGTAGAGCGCATCGGGGAAAATTTCCCGAAAACCTTTTTCTATAGCCTGAGCAACCTCGGTGGCCGAGAGGCTTTCTTTATAAGAGTCTGGGGCGATTACGATTTTCATAGTTATGTAGCCTGACAGTGCCGCGCAAGGCAAGAATTACAGGGCGCGCATCCGCGCCCTTCTTGTTAGCGAGTGACTTCCACTTTCGCCAGTTTTTCGTAGTAACATGCAAGCGCGCTATGGTCGGCGGTACCCAAACCGTCGGCGCGCAGCGCCTGCATCATCTCCATCACCGCGGCGGTCAGCGGCAGCTGGGCGCCCACGCCGTGGGAGGTGTCCAGCGCATTCGCCAGATCTTTAATATGCAGATCGATACGGAAGCCCGGCTTGAAGTTGCGGTCCATCACCATTGGCGCTTTGGCATCCAGCACGGTGCTCCCGGCCAGCCCGCCGCGAATGGCCTGATACACCAGATCCGGGTTTACGCCCGCTTTGGTCGCCAGCGTCAGCGCTTCGGACATCGCCGCAATGTTCAGCGCCACGATCACCTGGTTGGCCAGCTTGGTCACGTTGCCCGCGCCGATCTCGCCGGTATGCACCACGGAACCCGCCATCGCTTTCAGCAGATCGTAATATTTGTCGAAAATCGCTTTATCACCGCCCACCATCACCGACAGCGTACCGTCGATGGCCTTCGGTTCGCCGCCGCTGACCGGCGCATCCAGCATATCGACGCCTTTCGCTTTCAGCGCTTCGCTGATTTCGCGGCTCGCCAGCGGCGCAATGGAGCTCATATCGATAAGCACGGTGCCCGGCTTCGCGCCTTCGATAATGCCGCCTTCGCCCAGCGCCACTTCTTTCACATGCGGCGAGTTCGGCAGCATGGTGATGATCACATCGCATTGCTCGGCAATCGCTTTCGCTGACGCGGCGGTTTCTGCGCCTGCGGCAATCACTTCGGCAATCGCTTCCGGATTACGGTCAGCAACCACCAACGAGTAACCTGCCTTGAGGAGGTTTTTACTCATTGGTTTACCCATGATACCGAGGCCAATAAAACCAACTTTCATTGTCATGTCTTTATCTCTCTAGTTTCGGTGGTGGTTATTTCTTAAAGGAGTCAGCCAGTTTCTGCGTGGCAGAGCGGAATACGCCCAGGTCGCTGCCGACGGCGACAAAGGTCGCGCCCCATTCCAGATAGCGGCGCGCGTCGGCTTCAACCGGCGCCAGAATACCGCTCGGCTTACCGTGCTTCTTCGCGCTGGCAAAAATGTGCTGAATCGCTTTCTGCACTTCCGGATGGGAAGCATTGCCCAGATGGCCCAGCGCAGCGGCCAGATCGCTTGGGCCGACAAAAATACCGTCCACGCCCGGCGTGGCGGCTATCGCATCAACGTTATCCACGCCCTGCTGGCTCTCGATTTGCACGAGAATGGTGATATTTTTGTTCGACTGCGCGAAGTAATCCGGCACGGTGCCAAACATATTGGCGCGGTGCGATACAGATACGCCGCGAATGCCTTCAGGCGGGTAGCGGGTTGAGGCGACGGCGTTAACCGCCTGCTCTTCCGTTTCGACAAACGGAATCAGGAAGTTATAAAAACCGATATCCAGCAGACGCTTAATGATCACCGGCTCATTGGTCGGTACGCGGACGACCGGCGCGCTGGCGCTGCCTTTCAGCGCCATCAACTGCGGGATAAAGGTGGAGATATCGTTCGGCGCATGTTCGCCGTCCAGTACCAGCCAGTCGAAACCTGCCAGACCTAAAACTTCGGTGCTAATTGGGCTCGCCAGCGCGGACCAGCAGCCAATCTGAACCTGATGCGCCGCCAGGGCCGCCTTAAATTTGTTCGGGAAGATATCGTTATTCATCACTTATACCTTGTCACTTAACCGTTAATTATTTCTGCAGTTCCATACGTTTGATGTCGCCGACCACAAACAGATAGCAAACCATCGCCATCAGGGCCGAGCATCCGACGAAGACCAGCGCTGCGTTGAATGAGTGCAGCTCGCTCACCAGGTAACCGATAACCAGCGGGGTTACGATGGAAGCGACGTTACCAAATACGTTAAAGACACCGCCGCACAGGCCGACAATCTCTTTCGGCGCGGTATCGGAAATCACCGGCCAGCCCAGCGCGCCGAACCCTTTACCGAAGAAAGCCAGCGCCATCAGGGTCACCACCAGCGCGGTGTTATCGGTGTAGTTACACAGAATGATGGTGGACGCCAGCAGCATTCCGAGGACGATCGGCAGTTTACGCGCCACGGTGATGGAAAAACCGCGTTTAATCAGAGAGTCAGAGAACACGCCGCCCAGCACGCCGCCGGCAAAACCGCACAGCGCCGGAATCGATGCGACCAGACCCACTTTCAGAATCGACATACCCTTTTCCTGCACCAGATAAATCGGGAACCAGGTGAGGAAGAACCAGGTAATGGTATTGATAAAATATTGACCGAAGAATACGCCCAGCATCATGCGGTTGGTCAGCAGCTGCTTGATATAGTGAAGCTTCGGGCCGCTGGCCGCCACGCTGCCGGGCTTTTTATGGTCCATATCAACCACTGCGCCATTCTCGGAGATAAACTTCAGCTCCTCTTGCGTCATGCGCGGATGGTCAGTGGGATTATGGATCAGTTTTATCCACAGGCCGGTCAGCACAAAACCAATCACACCCATCACGGTGAAAACGTGCTCCCAGCCCCAGGCGAAGGTCAGCCAGCCCAGCAGCGGCGAGAACAGCGCCAGGGAGAAATACTGTGCGGAGTTAAAGATCGCCGATGCGGTGCCGCGCTCTTTCGTCGGAAACCAGGCCGCGACGATACGGGCGTTTGCCGGGAAAGAAGGCGCTTCTGAAAAGCCCAGCATAAAGCGCATAAAAAACATTGAGATGCCCGCCCACGCCAGCGGAAACATATCCACAAAGCCTTGCAGGAAGGTGAACAGCGACCAGAAGAACAGGCTGTAAGAGTAGACCTTTTTCGATCCAAATTTATCGAGCAGCCAGCCGCCGGGGATCTGCATCAGCAGGTAGGCCCAGCCGAAAGCGGAGAAAATATAGCCCATTGATACCGCGCTCAGCTGCAGCTCTTTCGCCACCTCTGTACCGGCGATCGACAGCGTCGCCCGGTCGGCATAGTTAACGGCGGTAACAATGAAAATGATCAACAGAATTAAATATCGGGTTGGCACTTCCTTTTTCTGTTCTATCGTTGCATCCAGACTCATTTAATATTCCTCAGGTACAACACACCTTCCATTATTTATTTTGGTGTGACTCTTCATTATTCAGAAATCAATATCATAAGGTATCGATTTACTTATCCGGCGCATTGCAAGCATGACTCAGTATAATCAGCTTACGAGCGTTAAACACTGTGCACATAACCTGTAAATGGCGTTTAATTATCGTTATTGTTGTGCAAATGCAGCAATGAGTGGGCGCTGATCCACAGTTCCAGCGATTTCCCACTTTAGCGAATTGGCGCTCACAGCAATGGGTGATATAGATCACATTTTCAGATTCAAACACCTGACATTCTCTATTTCACAAATCTGCACATCAGAAATTGAATAAACGTTTTATTTATTATTCGCACCTTGCTGGAGAATACTGGACAATGGCTGACATTGAAATTAGACAAGAATCGCCAACGGCGTTTTATATAAAAGTACACGAAACGGATAACGTGGCGATTATTGTTAACGATCGAGGTTTAACGGCCGGAACGCGTTTCCCTGACGGGCTCACGCTGGTTGAACATATCCCGCAAGGCCACAAAGTCGCGCTGGTCGATATTCCTGTACACGGTGAAATCATCCGCTATGGCGAAGTGATTGGCTACGCGGTACGCGATATCCCGCAGGGCAGCTGGATTGACGAATCGCTGGTCGAACTGCCGAAAGCGCCGCCGCTGCATACTTTGCCGCTGGCGACCAAAGTCCCGGCGCCGCTGCCGCCGCTGGAAGGCTACACCTTCGAAGGCTATCGCAACGCCGACGGGAGCGTCGGCACCAAAAACCTGCTCGGCATTAGCACCAGCGTGCACTGCGTGGCGGGGGTCGTCGATTACGTGGTGAAAATTATCGAACGCGATCTGCTGCCGAAGTATCCCAACGTCGATGGCGTCGTGGGTCTGAACCACCTGTATGGCTGCGGCGTGGCGATTAACGCCCCGGCGGCGGTCGTGCCCATCCGCACCATTCACAACCTGGCGCTTAATCCAAACTTCGGCGGCGAAGTGATGGTCATTGGCCTCGGCTGCGAAAAACTGCAGCCGGAGCGCCTGCTGGAAGGCACCAATGATGTGAAAGGCATCCCGGTGGATAGCGCCAGCATCGTCAGCCTGCAGGATGAGAAGCACGTCGGTTTTAAATCAATGGTGGATGACATCTTGCAGGTCGCCGAGCGCCATCTGGAGAAACTGAACCAGCGCCAGCGTGAAAACTGCCCTGCCTCCGAGCTGGTTGTCGGTATGCAGTGCGGCGGCAGCGATGCGTTTTCTGGCGTCACCGCCAACCCGGCGGTGGGCTACGCGTCCGATCTGCTGGTGCGCTGCGGAGCGACGGTGATGTTTTCCGAAGTCACCGAGGTGCGCGATGCGATCCATCTTCTGACGCCGCGCGCCATCAACGAGGAAGTCGGTAAACGCCTGCTGGAGGAGATGGCCTGGTATGATAACTATCTCGATATGGGCAAAACCGACCGCAGCGCCAACCCCTCCCCGGGCAACAAGAAAGGCGGCCTGGCGAACGTTGTAGAGAAAGCGCTGGGCTCTATCGCCAAGTCCGGGAAGAGCGCGATTGCCGAAGTACTCTCTCCGGGGCAACGCCCAACCAAACGCGGTCTGATTTACGCCGCGACGCCGGCGAGCGACTTTGTCTGCGGTACTCAGCAGGTGGCGTCCGGGATCACCGTGCAGGTGTTTACTACCGGTCGCGGTACGCCGTATGGCCTGGTCGCCGTGCCGGTGATTAAAATGGCGACGCGTACCGAGCTGGCAAACCGCTGGTACGACTTAATGGATATCAACGCGGGAACCATCGCCACCGGCGAAGAAACCATCGAAGAGGTAGGGCTGAAGCTGTTTGAGTTTATTCTTGATGTCGCCAGCGGCCGCAAGAAAACCTTCTCGGATCAATGGGGATTGCACAATCAGCTGGCGGTGTTTAACCCGGCGCCGGTGACCTGATCGAATCAGCGATTTATCCCGCTCGTGATGCTTCGGGCGGGATACCTCCGCTATTGATGCGCGTTAAGAAAGGCCTCTATCTGCGCCTTCGTGGAAGTTCCCTCCATCGGGCCACGGCGGGAAATCGCCAGAGAGCCGCTGGCATTAGCCCATCTCAGTGCCTCCTGCGGCGATGCGCCGGACAGGAACAGGCTGACAAAGGTCGCGCCGAAGCAGTCGCCAGCTCCCGTTGGATCCACAACCGGGACATGAAACCCGGTAACATGATGCGTTTCCCGGGCGCTGAAATAGCTCGCTCCGCGCGGGCCGCGTTTAATCACCACGTGCTTTACGCCGCGCTTTAAAAGCTTATCCACCAGCACCTGTTCATCGCGCCCCGGGTTGAGGCCAAAGTAATCCAGTTCGCCGTCGCTTGGCAGGAAGATATCGGTATAATCAAGAATATATTCAAAGGCCTGCGACATTTCCGGGATATTGAGCATCTCTTTACGGATATTGGGA
The DNA here is from genome assembly GCF_002556465.1 of Klebsiella sp. MBT K-1. Taxonomy (NCBI): domain Bacteria; kingdom Pseudomonadati; phylum Pseudomonadota; class Gammaproteobacteria; order Enterobacterales; family Enterobacteriaceae; genus Klebsiella; species Klebsiella sp. MBT K-1. The sequence continues at coordinate 225,995 of NZ_PDEL01000007.1, forward strand.
TCGAACGAAACCGTGCCGTCGCGCGCTTTAATATTTTCAATCGCTTTACGCATCGCGTCGATCATGCGAAACGAAAACAGCGAAGAGCCCATAATGTGGAAATGGTTGCACTGGTTAAGCAGGCGGTCATCGATATGGTCGGCGGTTAGCAGACCACAGGCGCTGTTTGGCATATTGAAAATAAAATCGCGCTGCGCCTGGCTGCGGTAGCTCACAAAAGCGCTGCCTGTAGTCGCCTTTTGCAGCATCGCGATCCCGTTAACGTTGACGCCATCGCTTTCCAGCCGCGCAATATTCATTTCCCCAAAAGCATCGTTGCCGACGCAGCTGAAAAGCACCGAACCTAGCCCCAGCTTCGCCACCTGATCGGCGAAAATTGCTGGCGCGCCGCTGGGATATGGCCCCCAAAACTCTCCCGGACGAGAAAAACCCTGGCTCTCTTCTTTTGCCAGAAACTCCACCAGTAGTTCGCCAATGGTGCAAATGGTCACGTTCATCATCGCTCCTTTACTTTGCCTTTTGCAAAGCAGGGTTGAGCCATGTCAGGCACTCGTTATTGGTATAGCTATTCGTCAGTCCGGCAGCAAGAAGGCGGGCGTGATACTCCGCGGCAACCACCTGCGGCGTAACGATGCCGCTAAGTTGCTGCAACTCGCCAATCGCGTAACGCTTATCGCCATAGACCGGACGATGTGCGGCTACCGCGATCACCCTCTCGCTTTGCGACACCGCTTCGCTCAACAGGCGGGCGCTGGCTTCCTGCCTGACGCTTAAAGTGCCATCCTCAGCAATATGATCGACAGCTATCAGCGCTCGCGAGGGGCGATAATGACCCAGCGCGCTTAACGCCAGATCGCCTTCGACTATTTTGCCGCTGCTCCCTAGTACGCCGCCGAGCAGCACGGTTTCGCCATTCAGAAACTCCTGCGCCAGCGGCACATGCGCCAGGTCGTTCAACAGTAGACAGAGCTCGTCATAACCGGCAAGGAAGGGGATCACTTTACGTAATATCGAGCCCTGACCCAGGAATAGCGTTTCACTATCTTCGATCTGCGCGGCGATCTGGCGAGCCATTTCGGTCTCCAGCGCTTTATCGGTGACAACCGGCGCCTCCTGAACCAGGGCAACCGGCGTCCCTGCCTGGGAAGTGTATATTGCGCCGCCAAAAGAGCGCTTCAGGTAGCCCTGCTGTTCAAGGTAGTTAAGATCGTTACGAATCGTTACCCCGGAAACAGCCAGCATTTCAGCCAGATCGTCGACTTTGATCTCTCCGTTCTTACGCACGATCTCCGCGATGTCCAGGCGCCTTTTCAGCAGACTTGTTGACGGTTTTGCCACAGTGTTGTGCCTTCTTATTTTCTCCCAGAATAACTTTCATTTTTAAATTTCCCCGCCACATTGTCAAACGTAAGGCCGTCCATATGGGTTTGATACCAAATTAAAATCATTTAATTCAGAAACTTACAATCAACCTCACTTCTTAATATAATTTTAAAAAAGAAAACAAACAAGACAGAATAACTTTCATTTATAAAAAAATATCGCTGATGTGTGCGGTTGATCACAACAAAAACGCGGGTCGATCGCTACATTACTTTCAAAACGAAGGTTATATACGAAAACAAACTTACAATATAAAAGTAAAGGAGTAAGAATGTTCATTATCTCCAGTAAAAATATGCTGTTGAAAGCTCAACGCCTCGGCTATGCCGTTCCTGCCTTTAATATCCACAACCTGGAAACGATGCAGGTGGTGGTAGAGACGGCTGCCGAGCTGCGTTCTCCCCTGATTCTTGCCGGCACCCCGGGAACTTACAGCTATGCAGGAACCGGTAACGTAGTAGCGATCGCTCGCGATCTGGCTAAGATCTGGGATCTTCCTTTAGCAGTCCACCTCGATCACCATGAAGATCTGGCCGATATCACGCGCAAAGTACAGGCCGGTATCCGCTCGGTCATGATCGACGGATCGCATTCGCCTTTTGAAGAAAACGTCGCGTTAGTCAAGAGTGTGGTTGAACTGAGCCACCGCTATGATGCCAGCGTCGAAGCCGAGCTTGGCCGCCTGGGCGGTGTGGAAGATGATTTGGTGGTTGATGCAAAAGATGCGCTGTATACCAACCCGGAACAGGCGCGCGAATTTGTCGCCCGCACCGGCATCGACTCCCTGGCGGTGGCTATCGGTACAGCGCACGGCTTGTACGCTGCGGAACCTAAACTCGATTTTGACCGCCTTGCCGCCATTCGCGATCGCGTTGACGTTCCTCTGGTTCTTCATGGCGCGTCAGGCCTGCCCGATAGCGACATCCGTCGGGCAATTTCGCTGGGCGTGTGCAAGGTCAACGTCGCCACCGAACTGAAAATCGCTTTCTCCGATGCCCTGAAGCACTATTTCGAGGAAAATCCGGACGCTAACGATCCGCGTCATTACATGAAACCGGCCAAAGCGGCGATGAAGGATGTCGTACGCAAAGTCATTCACGTTTGCGGCTGTGAAGGACAACTGTAATTTTCGGATCGAAGGAGCAATGTCGTGATCCATACCCTGACACTCAATACGGCAATCGATATGAATATCTTTTGCGATCCGCTGAAGCCGTCGGCAGTGAACCGAACCCGACACACGGAATATTGCCCAAATGGTAAAGGAGTGAACGTATCGCTGATATTAAATCATTATCAGCAGCCCACTCACATTATAGGTATTTTCGGTGGTTTCACTGGCCGTTATATTGTGGAAGAGTTACGTCAGAAAAAAATTAAAGTGACGCCGGCATGGGTCTCTGAGCCAACCAGAATTAATATTTTTATTAATGACGGCGCTGAGGAATATAAGCTCGTTAATCCTGGAGCAAAAATTGATGATGAGTGTAAACAGCAGGTTATGCATCATCTGCAATGCGTCGCCTCTGGTGATTATTTAGCGATTAGCGGCAGCCTGCCCCCGGGGATTGAAAGCCGATTATATGCTGAAATTATTGAATTATGCCAGCAGAAAGGCTGTGAAGTTATCCTCGATATCAGCCATCCGGTCCTGCGCCAGCTGCTTGAATTACGGCCTTTGTTGATCAAACCCAACGATGACGAGCTGCGGGAAATCTTTGGTCTCGACGTCAGCAACCACCAGCAGGTACGCGAGGCAATGCGAACCCTGCATCAGCTGGGCGCTCGCAACGTGCTGCTGACGATGGGGGCGGAAGGACTCTACTTTTCTGATGGCGAAGGCGTGTGGTTTTGCTCCGCACCGAAAATTGCGCTGGTCAGCTCCGCCTGCGCCGGTGATGCCGCCCTGGGCGCTTTTCTTAGTAAATGGCTTAATAAAGAAGATGTTGCTCACGCCCTGGCACTAGCCAGTGCGACCGGCGCCGACGTCGCCGGCTCCGCCGGATTAGGAAAATTACAACGCACAGAAGAATTATTACAGCAAATTCAGGTCGTCCAATTATAAAGGTCCGATTATGAAAAAAATCATTGCAGTTACCGGTTGCCCTACGGGTATTGCGCATACTTTTATGGCTGAAGAGGCCTTAAAAACCGCAGCAAAGAAATTAAATATTGAAATTAAAGTCGAAACCAACGGCGCTTCAGGTGTTGAAAATGCGATTACGCCCGCGGATTTAAAAGATATTTATGGTGTTATTATTGCCGCTGATAAAGACGTTAACGCCGAGCGATTTAATGGTCTGCCGGTCATTGAAGTTCCGGTTAAAGAAGCCATTCACCATCCGGCCGACTTAATTAATAAAGTTATCAGCGGCCAGGCGGCGCGTCGTCAGGGTATTTCTGCCTCCGACGATTCAACGGAGAAATACGAGCGGGAGTCTTTCGGGCGCCAGGTATATAAGCACCTGATGAGCGGCGTCTCTAACATGCTGCCGTTTGTTGTCGCCGGAGGGATTTTGATTGCCATCTCCTTCCTGTGGGGCATCTACTCCGCCGATCCAAACTCGCCGCAATATAACGTTATCGCCGCCACGCTAATGAAAGTGGGTCAACAGGCCTTCTCAATCATGGTGCCGATTTTCACCGCTTATATTGCCTGGTCTATTTCCGGGCGTCCCGGTATGGTCGCGGGCTTTGTCGGTGGGCTATTAGCCAACGCAACCGGCGCAGGCTTTCTCGGCGGGATTATCGCCGGTTTCGCCGCCGGTTATTTTATGCTGCTGATCCGCAATATGCTCAACGGCCTGCCGCGCCAGTATGAAGGGCTGAAATCGATCTTCATTATGCCGCTCGTTGGCGTACTGGTGATTGGCGTGATGATGGTGCTGCTGGGTCAACCCGTCGCCGCTATCAACAACGCGATGATGAACTGGCTGAGCTCATTGCAGGAAGCAAACCCAATTCTGCTGGGTATTGTGGTAGGCGCGATGTGCTCCTTCGACTTTGGCGGCCCGGTGAATAAAGCCGCCTACGTCACCGGTACGCTGCTGCTTGGCCAGGGTAACTACTTCTTTATGGCCGGGGTTTCCGCCGCCTGCATTACGCCGCCGCTGGTTATCGCGCTGGCGACTACCTTCTTCCCGAAAGGCTTCAGTGAAGAAGAGCGCGCCGCCGGAATGGTTAATTATATCCTCGGCTGTACCCATATTACTGAAGGCGCTATTCCGTTCGCCGCGAAAGATCCTTTACGCGTCATCCCTATGATGATGATCGCCTCTTCCATCTCTGCGGTTCTCAGCTATAGCCTGCAAATCCAGGTTCCTGCTCCGCACGGCGGCTTCCTGATCCTGCCGCTGGTAAGCAAACCGCTGATGTGGGTACTGTGTATTCTCGCCGGTTCCGCCTGCGGCGCGGTCATGCTGGGATGCTGGAGGCTATGGCAAAAACGGAACCAGGAAGCGACAACGCTTGCCGGTGCCATTAAATAAGGAGCTATTTATGCAACTGAGTTGCGCAGATATCCATTTCGATCGCGAGATTAAAACGAAAGATGAAGCGCTGCAACGCGTCGTTGGCAGATTAACCGAAGCCGGGCATACCACGGCCGCTTATCTGAACGGTATGCGCGATCGCGAAGGGCAAATCAGCACGTACCTTGGCAACGGTATCGCCATTCCTCACGGCACGCCGCAGAGTCGCGATGCGGTACTGAAAACCGGAGTGAAAGTGCTGGCCTGCCCGCAGGGGGTAGATTGGGGAGAGCAACAAACGGCTTATCTGATTGTGGGTATCGCCGCACAGGATAGCGAACACCTCGATATTCTACGCCAGCTTACCCATGCCATGAGCGACGAGCGCGTGCCTGAAGCGCTCTCGCGCGCCGAGAGTCCGCAGGCGGTGCTGGAGATTCTGGCCGGAAATATCTTTCCTGCCGAAGGGGAAGATATGGAACCGCCTCCGGTGTTCGATGAAGAGGCGACGTTTACCCTCCGCAATCCCCACGGACTGCACGCGCGGCCAAGCGCGGTCCTGGTGAAAGCGGTGAAGCAGTGGCGATCGCAAATTCGGGTGGAAAATCTCGACACCCGTTCCGCTATTGTTGACGCCAAAAATCTGATGCGGGTCGTTTCTCTCGGCGCAAAGCAGGGGCATCGGCTGCATTTTATGGCCAGCGGGGAAGATGCCCATCAGGCGCTGGAGGCTATCGGTACGGCCTTTAATGCCGGATTAGGCGAAATTGCCGCACAGCCGCAGCGGGTCGTTCAGCCAGCAGAAAAGCCTAAACGGAGCTGGCTTTCACGAATATTTAGTTAAATTTCAATAAATTAAAAACGCTCTGCCGTTATCGCCAGAGCGTTTTTTTATCTTTAATTTTCGAAACATTACGTTTTATCTTTCTTTTTTTCGAGATTGATCACAAATCAAAACAAAGGAGTTTGCGAGCAAAACAAAACATAACGAATATATTCGAAAGAAAACGGAGGGTTGAAATGAAAGATATTATTTCCCGCCACAAAGCTGGCGAACACATCGGCATCTGCTCAGTTTGTTCCGCGCATCCGCTGGTTATCGAAGCCGCGCTACGTTTCGATCTGCATACCAACAACAAGGTTCTTATCGAAGCAACCTCTAATCAGGTTAACCAGTTTGGCGGCTACACCGGAATGCAGCCTGCGGACTTTCGTGATTTCGTGAATAAAATTGCCCGCGAAGTCGGTTTCCCGTCAGAGCGTATTATTCTCGGCGGCGACCATCTCGGGCCGAACTGCTGGCAGGGCGAACCCGCCGCCGAAGCGATGGAGAAATCGGTCGATCTGATTAAAGCCTACGTCGCCGCGGGCTTCAGCAAAATCCATCTCGATGCCTCCATGTCCTGCGCTGACGATCCGGTACCGCTGGACCCGGCCATCGTCGCCGAACGTGCCGCTCGCCTGTGCCAGGCCGCGGAAGAGACGGCAACCGACGAACAGAAACGCCATCTGACCTATGTCATCGGCACCGAGGTTCCGGTTCCCGGCGGCGAAGCCAGCACCATCGGCAGCGTCCACGTGACCCGCGCCCAGGATGCGGCGGCAACGCTGGAAACCCATGAAGCCGCCTTCCGCAAACTGGGTCTTAACGCAGCGCTGGAGCGCGTCATTGCTATCGTGGTGCAGCCCGGCGTTGAGTTCGACCATACGCAAATTATTCATTACCAGCCGGAGGCCGCCAAAGCGCTCTCCGCGTGGATCGAAGGCACGCCGATGGTCTACGAAGCGCACTCAACTGATTACCAGTCTCGTCAGGCCTACCGGGCACTGGTGCGCGACCATTACGCCATCCTGAAAGTGGGCCCGGCGCTGACCTTCGCGCTGCGTGAAGCCATTTTTGCCCTCGCGCAAATGGAAAATGAGCTGGTCGCTCCGGAGTCCCGCAGCCGCGTAATGGAAGTGATTGATGAAGTGATGCTTAACGAGCCGGGCTACTGGAAAAAGTACTACCGCCCGACCTGGAGCCAGGCAATGGTGGATATTCACTTCAGCCTGTCCGACCGCATTCGCTACTACTGGCCGCATCCACGTATTCGCCAGAGCGTGGAAAAGTTAATTGCAAACCTGACCGAAACTAAGCTACCGCTGGGCCTTATCAGCCAGTATATGCCCGTGCAGTTTGAACGACTGTCGTTAAACGAACTTGCCGCCGTGCCGCACGACCTCATCCTCGACAAGATTCAGGATGTGCTGCGAGCTTACCGTTACGGCTGTTCATCTGAAATCGCCTGAGTAAAGAGGATTTATGAGTCAATTGTTTGTTCGTACCGGCATTCATTTTAGCTCCAGCCAGCAGGCGTTGGAGCATATTGGCGAAGAGATGCTGGCGCGCGGCGTCGTGCACGATAGCTACCCACTGGCGCTGCTCGAACGAGAAGCAACTTTCCCAACCGGCATTGCGCTGGAGCAGCACGCGGTCGCTATTCCCCACTGCGAGGCAGTTCATGCAAAGTCTCCGGCTATCTATCTGATTCGCCCGGACAATCCGGTCCCTTTTCAACGCGCTGACGACGACGGAGAAATCGACGTTTCGTTAATCATCGCGCTGATTGTAGAAAATCCGACCGCACAGCTGCAGCTGCTGCGCCGGTTATTTAGTGAGCTACAGAATCCGACCACGCTTGAAGCATTATTGGCTGCCTCGCAAGAGCAGCTGCCCGAGCTGTTTCGGCACTCTATCCTTGAGTCAGAACCCAGCGTTCAGGCTTTATAACAGACTGATAATAAAAGGGGTACCCTATGAAACGTAAAGTAATTGTCGCCTGTGGAGGCGCTGTCGCCACCTCGACCATGGCCGCAGAAGAGATCAAAGATCTGTGCACGGACCATAGCATTGAACTGGACCTGGTGCAGTGTCGGGTGAATGAAATCGAAACCTACATGGACGGCGCGCACCTCATCTGCACCACCGCCCGGGTCGACAGAACCTTTGGCGATATTCCAGTGGTTCACGGTATGCCTTTCATATCCGGCGTAGGTATTGAAGAGCTGCAGCAAAAAATCCTGAACATCCTGACGGAGTAACGCTCATGTTTAGCGAAATCATGCGTTATATCCTCGATCTTGGTCCAACGGTGATGCTGCCGATCGTGATCATCATCTTCTCCAAAATACTGGGGATGAAGCTCGGGGACTGTTTTAAATCAGGCCTTCATATCGGGATTGGTTTCGTCGGTATCGGCCTGGTCATCGGCCTGATGCTCGACTCTATCGGCCCGGCGGCGAAAGCGATGGCGGAGCATTTCCAGATTAACCTGCACGTGATTGATATTGGTTGGCCAGGGTCGTCGCCGATGACCTGGGCATCGCAAATCGCACTGGTGGCGATTCCTATCGCTATCGCAGTCAACATCTTCATGCTGGTGACCCGGATGACTCGCGTTGTGAACGTCGATATCTGGAACATTTGGCATATGACCTTTACCGGCGCAATGCTGCATATCGCCACCGGCTCTTACTGGATCGGTATTCTCGGCGTGGTGGTACATGCGGCTTTCGTCTACAAGCTCGGCGACTGGTTTGCGAAGGATACCCGCGACTTTTTCGGCCTTGAGGGTATCGCTATTCCGCACGGTAGCTCGGCGTATCTAGGGCCAATAGCCGTGCTGGTCGATACGATTATTGAGAAAATCCCCGGCCTGAACCGCATTCACTTCAGCGCTGACGATATCCAGAAGCGCTTCGGCCCGTTCGGCGAGCCGGTCACCGTTGGTTTCGTGATGGGTCTGGTCATCGGCGCGCTGGCGGGCTACGACCTGAAGGGTATCCTCCAGCTGGCGGTGAAAACCGCCGCCGTAATGCTGCTGATGCCGCGCGTTATCAAACCTATCATGGACGGCCTGAACCCGATTGCCAAACAGGCGCGTAAACGCCTTCAGGCAAAATTCGGCGGCCAGGATTTCCTGATTGGCCTCGATCCTGCGCTGCTGCTTGGCCATACCTCGGTCGTGTCCGCCAGTCTGATCTTTATTCCGCTCAGTATTCTGATCGCGGTCGTGGTGCCAGGCAACCAGGTCCTGCCGTTCGGCGACCTCGCAACCATTGGATTCTTCGTCGCCATGGCGGTTGCAGTGCACCAGGGGAACCTGTTCCGTACGCTAATTTCCGGGATCATCCTGATGGGGATCACGCTATGGATTGCGACGCAAACCATCGGCCTGCATACCCAACTGGCGGCTAACGCTGGCGCTCTGAAGGCGGGAGGCCTTGTGGCCTCCATGGACCAGGGCGGTTCGCCGATTACCTGGCTACTCATTCAGCTCTTCACCTGGCAAAACGTGGTGGGTTTTGCGGTTATCGGTGTCATCTATGTTGCCGGCGTGCTGCTGACGTGGCGCCGGGCTCGCAACTTTGCCGCCGCAGAGAAAGCGGCCACCGCGCAACAAAGCCCAAGCATTTCTTAACCTCAAGGGGGAGCATCCGCTCCCCCGGACATTTCTGGAGAATTATATGCAATCAGTGGTAATCCATGCTGAGGGGACAGTGCGTGTTGAAGAACGCCCGATACCGACTCTGCAAACGGAAAACGATGTCCTGGTCAAAGTCGTCAGCTCCGGATTGTGCGGTTCTGATATTCCGCGCATCTTCGCCAAAGGCGCACACTACTACCCCATCACCCTGGGTCATGAGTTCAGCGGTTACGTTGAATCTTACGGCTCCGCGGTGACCGATCTGCAGCCTGGCGACGCAGTGGCCTGCGTGCCTCTGCTTCCCTGCTTTAACTGCCCGCAGTGCCAGCGTGAATATTTCTCTCTTTGCAAGCAGTACCAGTTTGTCGGTTCGCGTAGCGAAGGCGGCAATGCGGAGTATGTGGTGGTTAAGCGCGCCAACCTGTTCCGTCTGCCGGATCGGATGCCGATTGATGACGGCGCGTTTATTGAACCGATAACCGTCGGCCTGCACGCCTTCCATCTGGCTCAGGGCTGCGAAGGAAAAAACGTCATTATTATTGGCGCAGGCACGATTGGCCTGCTGGCGCTGCAGTGCGCCCGCGAACTGGGCGCCAAAAGCATTACGGCAATCGATATCAATCCGCAGAGGCTGGCGCTGGCAAAAACGCTCGGCGCAACGTACGTCTTTAACAGCAAAGAGATGAGCAGCAAAGAGATTCAAACGGCGCTGGAAGAGATTCAGTTCGACCAATTGGTGCTGGAAACCGCCGGTACGCCGCAAACCGTGGCGCTGGGTATTGAGGTCGCCGGACCGCGAGCGCAGCTGGCGCTGGTGGGCACACTGCACCACGATTTGACGCTGCTCTCCGCCACCTTTGGCCAGATTCTGCGTAAAGAGCTGACTATCGTCGGCAGTTGGATGAACTACTCAGGTCCGTGGCCGGGAGAAGAGTGGCAAACGGCGGTTCGCCTGCTGACGGAAAAACGCATTCAGCTTGCTCCGCTTATCGCCCATATCGGCAATGCAGAAAGCTTTGCCCGCGAAGTTCAGGCGCTGAACGGCGCGCCGATGCAGGGGAAAATTCTGCTAAAACTTTCCTGATCGACTGAGCCAGCAATCAGAGCTGGCTCACATAACCTTTCGAAAATTATCGTTCAACTTTCATTACCCTTCGATTACACTAAGATCAGTTAATTATCAGGCAAATTAATATGAACTCATTTGAGCGAAGGAACAAAATCGTCGAAATGGTTAATGCGCAGGGTAGCGTATTGGTACTGGACCTTTCGAATCTCTTTGGCATCTCCGAAGTGACTATTCGGGCCGATCTCCGTTTGCTGGAGGAAAAGGGGTTACTCACCCGCTTTCATGGCGGCGCCGCGAGGCCTGGCAGTAATTTGACCGAAGGAGATAATCTGGAAGTGGTACTTGAAGACCGTTATCAGCTGGCCAGCGATCCGAAAAAGCGGATCGCTCAGGCGGCGGTAGCGATGATTAGCGAAGGCATGACGGTGATCCTGGATAGCGGCAGCACTACTCTGCTGATTGCCGAGGCGCTGGTACGTATGACCAATATTACGGTAATTACCAACAGTCTGCCCGCGGCGTTTACGCTATCAGAAAACAAAGATATCACGCTGGTCGTGTGCGGTGGCACCGTGCGCCATAAAACGCACTCGATGCACGGCACCATCGCTGAACGCTCGCTTCAGGGTATCAGTGCCGATTTGATGTTCGTCGGCGCGGACGGTATCGACACCACCAACGGCATCACGACCTTCAACGAAGGCTACTCCATCAGCGGCGTCATGGCCGCCGCGGCGCATAAGGTGGTAGCAGTGCTGGATGCCAGCAAATTTAATCGTCGCGGGTTCAACCAGGTTCTGCCGATGGAGAAAATAAACTGCGTCATTACCGACAGCGGAATAAACGATGAGTATCGGAAGGCATTAAAAAGTACCCGGATTGAGTTACACATCGTATAGAAAATAAGGCAGATGCGGTGACATCTGCCCTATTGACCATCACGTTTTGTACGCTGATAACCCGCTAAAGAATGCGCCAGGCTCCCCTTTTTTTTGCGCCGGTCCGCTGTAATCTTCCCTTTTGCTGCAGCGTCTTCAGATACCGCTCAACGGTTCTGGCAGAAACATCCATTTCCTGAGCCAGGTCTTTCGCGGTACGCGTGGGTTCTTTGGACAAAAGCTTGAGGATCCGTTCCTCAACGGCAGCCAGCATTTCCACTTTTTCTTCCGACATTTTTTCCGACATTTCTTCCGACAGAGAAGCGGTTTGTCCCATGCCATCTTTCAACGCGATAACCATATTTTCCAGCATAAATTCAATAAACGGCGTGCTGTCACTCTGGCTATCACACATCCCTAAAACCTGGTAATAGCGCTCCTGCTGATAATGCATCAGCGTTTCAACTGGTAGCCAGGCAAGCTCCGCGCGCCACTGGCTAAGAATTAAGGTTTGCCACAGGCGTCCCATTCGGCCATTACCATCGGCAAATGGATGGATAAACTCAAATTCGTAGTGGAAGACAGCTCCAGCGATAAGCGGATGAATGTCAGTGACTTTCAGCCATAGCAGCAACTCGTTTATCAAACGCTCGACCTGAGAGGCGGGGGGAGCCATATGAACCAGTCGGGTATCCCGGTAGATCCCTACATCTCCGTCACGCAGCTGGCCAGGGTTATCAACCAGCCCTATCATCAGCGTCCGGTGGGCGGTCAAAAGATCGGTTAACCGGTGGCTTTTCCATGCAGGCATTTTTTCATATGCCAGAATAGCGTTTCTCACTTCCTGAATATCTTTTGCTGGCGCAAGAACACGTTTACCCTCCACTAGCGCAGTGACCTGATCGGTACTCAGGCTGTTATGCTCTATCGCCAGCGACGCCTGAATCGTACGAATACGATTCTCTTTTCGCAGAAGGGGGGAGGCTCGTCCCGTTTGAGCCGACCAGTGCCCTAACAGCTCACCAATCTCAACAACCAGATTGAGAATGGCAGGAGTAATGCTAAACGGCGGCTGGTAATGACTCATGAGGTTAGTCTCCCTGCTGCTCCAGGGCATACTTATACAGCGCATTTTTCTTCACACCGTGGATTTCCGCGGCCAGCGCGGCGGCTTTTTTCAGCGGCAGCTCGGCCTGCAGCAGGGCCAGCGTACGCAGCGCTACCGCCGGCAGCGCCTCTTCCTGCGCTTTAAAACCTTCTACGATCAGCACCATCTCGCCTTTACGGCGATTTTCGTCCTCTTTCACCCACGCCAGCAGCTCGCCGATCGGCGCCCCGTGAATCGATTCCCAGGTTTTGGTCAGCTCGCGCGCCAGCACCACGTAGCGGGACTCGCCCAGCACGGTACAAATATCTTCCAGGCTTTCCAGCAGGCGGTGGGTGGATTCATAAAAAATAATCGTCCGCGGCTCTTCTTCCAGCGCCTTCAGCGTATCGCGACGGCCTTTGGATTTGGCGGGTAAAAAGCCTTCATAGCAAAAACGATCCGAAGGCAGGCCGGCTGCGCTCAGCGCCGCAATCGCCGCACAGGGTCCGGGCAGCGGCACCACGCGGATATTGGCCTCGCGGCAGGTGCGCACCAGATGATAGCCGGGGTCGTTAATCAGCGGCGTTCCGGCGTCGGAAACCAGCGCGATGTTTTGCCCCGCTTTAAGCTTCGCGACCAGCGTTTCCGCCTTTTGCTGCTCGTTGTGGTCGTGAAGCGCGAATAAACGGGCATTGATCGCAAAATGCTGCAGCAGCAAACCGGTATGGCGGGTATCTTCCGCCGCAACTAAATCAACGGCTTGCAGCACTTCCAGCGCGCGCTGCGTGATATCAGACAGATTCCCTATCGGAGTGGGCACAATAAAGAGCTGTCCCTGAGAATTATCTGCTGATTCGTGTTGTTTCATTGTCTCGTCCGTATTGCCGAATTAATATTGAGCATTGAGCCAAAAAAATATCACTGGACACATATGGTACCGTCAACATTTCTTCGTTCTAAACCCGTGCGTTGTCTGCCCGTACTGCTGGCCGCTCTGATCTTTGCCGGCTGCGGTACCCATACCCCGGACCAAAGCACGGCGTATTTGCAGGGTACGGCCCAGGCAGACTCCAGTTACTATCTGCAACAGATGCAGCAAAGCGCGAATGATAGCAAGACCAACTGGCAATTACTCGCCATTCGTGCACTGCTGAAGGAAGGTAAGAAACCGCAGGCGGTCGATCTGTTCAATCAGCTGCCGTCTAACCTCAACGCCGCGCAAAGTCGCGAAAGGTCGCTGCTGGCGGTTGAAGTGAAGCTGGCGCAGAACGATTTCCAGGGCGCGCAGACGCTGCTCAGCAAGCTCGACCCGGCAAGCCTTGAGCAGAATCAGCAGCCCCGCTACTGGCAGGCGCAAATTGACGCCAGCCAGGGTCAACCCTCGCTGAACCTGCTGCGGGCCCTGATTGCCCAGCAGCCGCTGTTAAGCCTGCCTGCGCAAAAGCAGAAAAACATCGACGCGACCTGGAAAGCGCTCACCGCCATGACCAAAGATCAGGCCAACGCGCTGGTCATTAACGCCGACGAGAACGTCCTGCAGGGCTGGCTGGATCTGCAGCGCATGTGGTTTGATAACCGCAACGACCCGACGATGCTCAAGGCGGGGGTGAAAGACTGGCAGACCCGCTACCCGCAAAACCCGGGGGCGAAAATGCTGCCGACGCAGTTAGTGAATATGCAGAACTACCAGGCCGCATCGACCAATAAAATCGCCCTGCTGCTGCCGTTAAACGGCCAGGCGGCGATTTTTGGCCGCACCATCCAGCAGGGCTTTGAAGCGGCGAAGAACGGCGCGCCTGCCGTTGCAGGAAGCGCGGTGCCCGCCCAGGTCGCCCAGGCGGCGAATGTTGCCGAAAGCGCGGTGGTCAGCCCATCGCAGGCGGAGGTCACCGATCTGACGACGACCAATAACGTCCAGACCCCGGTACAGGCGCCAGCGGCCGACCAGGCGCAACCCGCGGCGCCGGTCACCGCGCCGGCGGCAGTACAAGCCCCGACGCCGGAGGCCACCAGCCAGCCGGCGGAAGCGCCACAGGCTCAGGCGGTCGCCGCAACGCCAGCCAACCCTTCGGCAGAACTGAAAATCTACGACACGACCACTCAGCCAATGAGCCAGCTGCTGGCCCAGGTGCAGCAGGACGGCGCAACCATCGTCGTCGGCCCGCTGCTGAAAGATAACGTCGAACAAGTCATCAAGAGCAATACCTCGCTGAACGTGCTGGCGCTCAACCAGCCGGAGAAAATCGAAAGCCGGGCCAATATCTGCTATTTCGCCCTCTCTCCGGAAGACGAAGCTCGCGACGCGGCGCACCACATACACGATCAGGGTAAACAGACTCCGCTGCTGCTGGTGCCGCGCGGCGCGCTGGGCGATCGGGTAGTTACCGCCTTCGCCAACGAGTGGCTGAAGCTGGGTGGCGGTACGGTGCTGCAACAGCGCCTGGGCTCCACCGCCGAGCTGCGCGGCAGCGTTAACAGCGGTATTTCATTAAGCGGTACGCCGGTCTCAACCCTGCCGTCAGGTCAGGACAGCGCCCTGGGCAGCCCGAGCGATGTGCCGGTCAGCAGCACCGGCGGCGTCGACGCCGCGTATATCCTGGCCACGCCAGAACAAATTGCCTACATCAAGCCGATGATCGCCCTGCGTAACGGTAGCCAGAGCGGTGTGACGTTGTACGCCAGCTCCCGCAGCGCCCAGGGGACTTCCGGCCCGGACTTCCGCCTGGAGATGGAAGGCCTGCAATATAGCGAGATCCCGATGCTGGCGGGAAGTAACCCTGCCCTGCAGCAGCAGGCGCTGGCGGCCGTTCGTAACGATTACTCGCTGGCGCGTCTGTACGCCATGGGCGCCGACGCCTGGTCACTGGCCAACCATTTCTCGCAGATGCGCCAGGTTCCCGGCTTTGAGCTGAACGGCAATACCGGCGATCTTACGGCCACGCAGGATTGCGTGATCAACAGGAAACTGTCATGGCTCAAATACCAGGGTGGGCAAATCGTCGCGGCCAACTAAGTAAACAGACCGGCGACGCCTGGGAAATCCAGGCGCGCCGCTGGCTGGAGAGCCAGGGTCTGCATTTTATCGCCGCCAACGTCCGCGAGCGCGGCGGCGAGATTGACCTCATTATGTGCGACGGCAGCGTTACCGTGTTTGTCGAAGTGCGCTATCGTCGCAGCGCAAACTACGGCGATGCCGCCTCCAGCGTCACGCCGCAAAAGCAACAACGACTGCTCAAAGCCGCGCGTCTGTGGCTCTGCCGACAGAATGGGAGCTTTGAGACTGTGGATTGCCGTTTCGATGTGGTAGCCTTCACCGGAAACGACATCCAGTGGCTAAAAAACGCCTTTGGCGAATAGCGTAAATGAATTAAGGGATCCCGTGCTCGACAGAATCAAAGCCTGCTTCACCGAAAGCATTCAAACCCAAATTGCAGCAGCGGAAGCACTCCCGGACGCCATCTCCCGTGCGGCGATGACGCTCGTTCAGTCGCTGCTGAACGGCAACAAAATCCTCTGTTGTGGTAATGGCACTTCCGCCGCCAACGCACAGCATTTTGCTGCCAGTATGATTAATCGTTTTGAAACAGAGCGTCCTGGTTTACCCGCCATTGCACTAAATACCGATAATGTGGTCTTAACCGCAATTGCCAACGATCGCCTGCATGACGAAATCTATGCTAAGCAGGTGCGTGCGTTGGGACACGCCGGCGACGTGCTGCTGGCGATTTCTACGCGCGGCAACAGCCGGGACATTGTGAAAGCCGTGGAAGCGGCGGTCACCCGCGATATGACTATCGTGGCGTTAACCGGTTATGACGGCGGTGAACTGGCTGGTCTGTTAGGGCAGCAGGACGTCGAAATCCGCATTCCCTCACATCGCAGCGCGCGAATTCAGGAAATGCACATGCTCACCGTCAACTGTCTGTGCGATTTGATCGATAACACGCTTTTTCCACACCAGGACGATTAAGGAGAACACATGAAGGCTCTCTCGCCCCTCGCCATTCTGCTGTCTGCGCTACTGCTTCAGGGATGCGTTGCTGCCGCGGTAGTCGGAACGGCAGCAGTCGGCACTAAAGCCGCGACGGACCCGCGTACGGTAGGTACTCAGGTGGACGACAGCACGCTGGAGCTGCGCGTCAACAGCGCGCTGTCGAAAGATGAACAAATCAAGAAACAGGCCCGTATCAACGTGACCGCCTACCAGGGTAAAGTCCTGCTGACCGGGCAGTCTCCAACCTCCGATCTCTCCGCGCGCGCGAAGCAAATCGCTATGGGCGTAGAAGGGACAACGGAAGTGTTTAACGAAGTGCGTCAGGGCCAGCCGATCGGCTTAGGCACCGCGTCTTCGGATACCTGGATCACCACCAAAGTCCGCTCTCAGCTGCTGGGTACCGACCAGGTGAAATCCTCCAACGTGAAGGTGACAACCGAAAACGGCGAAGTGTTCCTGATGGGTCTGGTCACCGACCGTGAAGGACGCGCGGCGGCGGATATCGCCAGCCGGGTGAGCGGCGTGTCTCGCGTGACCACCGCCTTTACCTATATCAAGTAAGCGTTCTGCCTCCCGGCTTGCGCTACGCTGAGCCGGGCGACAAAGCCACGCGGTCTGCATTTGTAGATCCCGCAACTCTTTTAGCTGACGCCGCCCTCTGCCCCTTTATCCCGGAGGCGGCGCTGCTCGCCTGTCCGGGCTACCGGCCCACAGCCGACGGCGAACCCGTAGCCTGGGTAAGGCGTTTACGCCGCAACCCGGGAAAATATCAGATTAAAGCCAACCCGCCTGCTACCGCGCCGCACAGCGCCACCAGTCCGCCGGTCAGCCACAGCGCCTTCGCCGGGAACGCTTTACGCAGCATAATCAGCGACGGTACGCTAACAGCAGGCAGCGTAATCAGCAGCGCCAGCGCGGGCGCCACGCCCATTCCAGCCAGCATCATGGTCTGCACAATCGGGATCTCCGCCGCCGTCGGTATGACAAACAGGCAGCCGGCAATCGCCATGGCAATCACCCAGAACAACGTATTATCCACCACGCCATCGGCGTGAGGGAATAGCCACACCCGCGCGGCGCCCAGCACCAGAACCGCCAGAATATAAACCGGGATGGTATTCCAGAACAGCGTCCACAGCGCGCGTAGCCAGCGGCTGAAGAAGCCGCCCTGCGCGGTTTCCGCCGGCAATTCAGGCACATCTGCGGGCTGCGTCGCCGCTTCTTTCACCCATTTCTGCACCAGCGTGGCGACCACCAGTACGGTCGCCAGTCCGGCCAGCAGGCGAATCAGCGCGAACTGCCAGCCCAGCACAAAGCCCATGAATGCCAGCGTCGCCGGGTTGAGCAGCGGATTGCCCAGCCAGAATGCCAGCGCGCCGCCCATGGAGACCTGCTGTTTACGCATGCCCGCCGCCACCGGCGCGGCGCAGCAGGTACACATCATCCCCGGCAGAGAGAACGCGGCCCCCAGCAGCGTGCCGCGAAAGCGCGACTGCCCCAACGTGCGCAGCAGCCAGTCACGCGGGATCAGCACCTGAATAAGCGATCCCAGCAGCACGCCTAATACCGCCGCTTTCCATACCGCCAGGAAATAGACCAGCGCGTAATCCCAGGCCGCGGCTAAAGGGTTCGCGTCAGCGTTAGCGAGGATAGATTTACCGATACTGTGCGTCTCGGCGGCGGTAAAAGCTTTGCCGTAGTAGGGCTGCCATTTGACGAACCACAGGCCGACGATAACAACGAGAAAAAAGAGCGCGGGCTTCCACCATTGAAACGGTGCTGCCGCCTGAGATGAAGACTGACCAGCCATAGCATTCCCCAGGGAGTGTCATGTTAAATTGAGGCCATGAATACTACGCTTTCAGGGAAATTTTGGAAATTATTAATCCCCTGACCGCGCCGCTCTCTCACGAAGCTGCGATGACGAGAGAATCTGTACGCCTTCATGTGTTGGCGATAGCGACTCCGCGAGCAGTGCGCTCGCTACGTCCCGCGCGTCTATCGATTTCAGGTTCCCCGGCAGGAGGCGGAAGAGCGGCGCAAACAGGGTCTCACTGGTCCGCTGCTTTTCCCGTTCGCCTATCAGCATGGACGGGCGAGCAATGGTCAACCGCGGCCACTGCTGCGCAATCAGCGCCTCTTCCATCTCGCCTTTTACCCGATTGTAGAAAAAGGGCGAATGAGCGTTCGCCCCCATCGCGCTGACCACCAGCATATGCTGCGCGCCCAGCCTTTTCCCCACCAGCGCGGTATCAATGACCAGCGTATAATCGGCATGCACAAACGCCTCTTTGCTCCCCGCTTCCCGGCGGGTAGTTCCCAGGCAGCAGAAAACGATATCGATCGGATCGACCACCTGCGCCAGGGCATCCGTAAGCTGCGGATCGTGCGGGTTAAATACGCCGGCGATATCGGCCAGCGGCCGACGCGTGGGCGCGGCAATGGATTTAATCGCCGGCGCATTAAGCAGCATTCGTAGTAAGTGACCGCCAACTAACCCGGTCGCCCCCGTTAACAGTACCTGACTCATCGAAACTCCTTTGCAGACTTTTCTGCCTTGCGATCCTCGGCTCATGTTCCAGGCTTAATACACTACGAGGTAATTATCCATCATCATCAGGGAAATGCCTCATTCCACACCGAAACACTGGAGGAAGAATGAGTAAGAAGATAGCCGTATTAATTACCAACGACTTTGAAGATTCAGAATTTACCTCACCGGCTGACGCCTACCGTCTTGCCGGCCACGAGGTGGTCACGATTGAAAAACAGGCGGGGAAGAAGGTAAAAGGGAAAAAAGGGGAAGCCGAAGTCGTTATCGATAAAGCCATTGATGACGTCAGCCCTGCGGACTTTGACGCCTTACTGCTGCCGGGCGGATATTCACCGGACTCGCTGCGCGGCGACGAACGCTTTGTCACCTTCACCCGCGATTTTGTCAACAGCGGCAAACCGGTCTTCGCCATCTGCCACGGTCCGCAGCTGTTGATTAGCGCCGATGTGATTCGCGGGCGTAAGCTGACGGCCGTGAAACCTATCATTATCGACGTGAAAAACGCCGGCGGCGAATTCTATGACCAGGAAGTGGTTATCGACAACGAGCAGCTGGTGACCAGCCGAACCCCGGACGACCTGCCGGCGTTTAATCGTGAAGCCTTACGCCTGCTCGGCGCCTGACTCACGCAGCCAGTGCAGCTTTTTACCAAAGCCCAGCGTGTTATCGGTGAACTTGATCTCATCGGGTCGAATCTCCCAGACGGGCGCCGATAGCATGCGGGCCACCGGAAAACGGCTAACGTAGCGCTTACGCATCGCCGCCTCTTCTTCCCCGGCCAGGCGGCGAATTTTGCCTTTAAACTGCACGCCGCGGATCAGCGCGACGGTTTTCGGCTGCCCGTTGACCGTCCCGGCTACGTTGGCGCCTTCCCCGGTCATTTGGCCGTGGCGCGTTTTTTCATCGCTGAGCAGATAAAATGCGACCTGCTGCGGGTCATAGACGTAAAAGGCGTTGGCGCACCATAGCTCGTCATCGCGGGCGACGCACCAGGTGACGACGTGCTGTTTGCCCAGCCAGCGGCTGATAGCAGCGAGCGTATCCATCTTTACTCTCCAGTATGTTATGGTGCTCACACCTTAACATAGCGATCTCTGTACCGTGTGCTGGTTTCTCTATCTGATTCGTACCGCCGATAATCGCCTCTATACCGGGATTACCACCGATGTCGCACGCCGCTTTTGCCAGCACCAGGACGGCAGGGGCGCGAAAGCGCTGCGTGGCAAAGGAGAGCTTCAACTGGCCTTTAGCAAGGAAGTTGGTGAACGCTCACTAGCGTTGCGTCTTGAATATCGTATCAAGCAGCTAACGAAGCGCCAGAAAGAGCGCCTCGTTGCCGGGGACGGTTCATTTGAGGCGCTGCTGGAAAGCCTCAGAAGCGATTAAAGTGGTCGCTATATTCGACCAGCCCGCTCACGCCGTTCAGCGCGTCATCGGCCAGACGATGAACCTGGAAAGCCTCGGCGCTATTGGGCCAGCGGCAGCGCAGATCGAAACGCGCCGCCGGTTCAAAGCCCAGACGGCCATAGAGCGCCGGATCGCCAAGCGTCACGACGGCGGCATAGCCAAACTCGTTCAGGGAATCAAGCCCTTCATAGACCAGCTGACGCCCGATGCCCTGACCGCGGTAGCTTTCATCGACCGCCAGCGGAGCCAGTCCGACCCACTGCAGCTCTTCGCCTTCGACGGCGACCGGGCTAAAGGCCACGTAGCCTACGACCTGACCTTCGTCATCCGTCGCCACCACGCCCAGCGTGATCAGGCCATCTTCACGTAGACTGTGCACCAGCTGCGCTTCCGCGTCGCCGCCAAAGGTACGACGCAATAAAGCATCGATTCCCGGCGCATCAATCCCAATCTCTACTCGAATCAGCATGCCTCACCTACCGATGTCTGTTCAGGTTTCTGCGGGCCTTTCAGGCCAGCTTCAACAAAGTCCGCCAGCTGCAGCAGCATGATGCGCAGCGCCTTCGGCATCTGCTCCAGCTCAATGGCATCCATCAGGTTTTTTACATACAGTCCCAGCTCGGTATCGCCTTCGATAACCAGACGACGCTGGAAGAACAGCGTATCCGGATCCTGCTTACGCGCCGCAATCATCAGCAGGTCGCTGGCGTCGGCGCTGAAGCTGACGTCCGCTTCGGCCGCAGGGCTGACCACCAGACGCCCATCAACCACCGAGGTATACCACAGCAGACCGATGTCGCGCACATGAATACTTAACCAGCGCCCCTCGAGAAAATCCAGTTCCCCATCCGCCAGCGCCTGGCGAAATTGCCAGCTTAATACTTGTTCCAGCACCTGGCGCTTGAGGGCAAATGGCGCCAGCTTAACCGGCACGCTCATCATCGACGGGCCAAAGTGAACCAGTTTGGAACGCAGTTTATCCAACACAAGCTTTACTCCATGAATGCAATAGTTCCTCTATTGTGCCATATCAAATAAACGACATAGCGGCGTAAATCAACAAAATCACGATGCCGGGCCGCTGGTATTGATTCCGCCAATACGCTTTTAACTGCCTCAAATCAAAAATTGTCACCAGAAGGTTAACTAAAATCCCAGCTCATTAACCATCCAGCGTCCCTGACGGGCCGCGTTTTTCAGGAAAAATTATGGAGCTGCTCTGCCCAGCTGGTAACCTTCCGGCGCTTAAGGCGGCCATCGAAAACGGCGCCGATGCCGTCTATATCGGGCTGAAAGATGACACCAACGCCCGCCACTTTGCCGGCCTTAATTTCACCGAAAAGAAACTGCAGGAAGCCGTCAGCTTTGTGCATCAGCATCGTCGCAAACTGCATATTGCCATCAACACCTTCGCCCATCCTGATGGTTATGCCCGCTGGCAACGCGCGGTCGACATGGCGGCGCAGCTGGGCGCCGATGCGCTAATCCTCGCCGATATCGCGATGCTGGAATACGCCGCCGAGCGTTACCCGCATATTGAGCGTCACGTTTCCGTTCAGGCTTCGGCCACCAACGAAGAGGCGGTGAAGTTTTATCATCGCAATTTCGACGTCGCCCGCGTGGTGCTGCCGCGCGTGCTGTCGATTCACCAGGTCAAACAGCTGGCGCGCGCCACGCCTGTGCCGCTGGAGGTTTTCGCCTTCGGCAGCCTGTGCATTATGGCGGAAGGACGCTGCTACCTTTCCTCCTACCTCACCGGCGAATCGCCGAATACCGTTGGCGCCTGTTCGCCGGCGCGCTTCGTGCGCTGGCAGCAAACGCCGCAGGGCCTGGAATCACGCCTTAACGAAGTGTTGATCGACCGCTACCGGGATGGTGAAAACGCCGGTTATCCCACCCTCTGCAAGGGGCGTTATCTGGTCGACGGCGAGCGCTACCACGCGCTGGAAGAGCCCACCAGCCTGAACACCCTGGAGCTGCTGCCGGAACTGATGGCGGCAAATATTGCCTCGGTGAAAATTGAAGGCCGCCAGCGCAGCCCGGCCTACGTCACCCAGGTGGCGAAGGTCTGGCGTCAGGCGATCGATCGCTGCAAAGCCGATCCGCAAAACTTCGTGCCGCAGTCCGCGTGGATGGAAACCCTCGGTTCCATGTCCGAAGGGACGCAAACCACCCTTGGCGCTTATCACCGTAAATGGCAGTGAGAACAGCAATGAAATATTCATTAGGGCCGGTGCTTTATTACTGGCCAAAAGAGACGCTGGAAGATTTTTACCAGCAGGCGGCAAACTGCAGCGCGGATACGATTTACCTCGGCGAAGCGGTATGCAGCAAACGCCGCGCCACCAAAGTCGGCGACTGGATCGAGATGGCGAAAGCGCTGGCGGGAAGCGGTAAACAGGTGGTGCTTTCCACCCTCGCGCTGGTGCAGGCCTCCTCTGAGCTGGGCGAACTTAAACGCTATGTCGATAACGGCGAGTTTCTGATTGAAGCCAGCGATCTCGGGGTCGTCAACCTGTGCGCGGAACGTAAGCTGCCGTTCGTCGCCGGCCATGCGCTCAACTGCTACAACGCCGTCACCCTGCGCCTGCTGCTCAAGCAAGGCATGGTGCGCTGGTGTATGCCAGTTGAGCTTTCCCGCGACTGGCTGGCGAACTTGCTGACCCAGTGTGACGACCTGGGCATCCGCCATCAGTTTGAAGTGGAGGTGCTCAGCTACGGCCACCTGCCGCTGGCTTACTCCGCCCGCTGCTTTACCGCCCGCTCGGAAGACCGGCCAAAAGATGAGTGTGAAACCTGCTGCATTAAATACCCTAACGGGCGCGACGTGCTCTCACAGGAGAACCAGCAGGTGTTCGTCCTCAACGGCATTCAGACCATGAGCGGCTACGTCTATAACCTCGGGAATGAGCTCAACACCATGAACGGGCTGGTGGATATGGTTCGCCTGTCGCCGTTGGGCAGCGAGACCTTTGCGATGCTGGACGCCTTCCGCGCCAATGAAAACGGCGCAGCGCCGCTGTCGCTGACGGCGAACAGCGACTGCAACGGCTACTGGCGACGGCTGGCCGGACTGGAATTGCAGAGCTGATTAACCGCTCACTTTGTTAATGGCTATCGCTGCTTTTTAATGCACTATTAAAGATGCAGCTTTTCTGGCAGGCGTATCCTGGATACGCCAGGCTGGAAGAAGACCTTCAATCTGATGACGATGCTGTAGCAAAGTGAGCCTTTATGACTGACAAACCTGTTTCGTTCTCGGTGCTCGATCTGGCGCCGATCCCGCAGGGGTCTTCCGCAAAGGAAGCCTTCTCCCACTCTTTAGACCTGGCGCAGCTGGCGGAAAAGCGCGGCTATCACCGCTACTGGCTGGCCGAGCACCATAATATGGTCGGTATCGCCAGCGCCGCGACTTCGGTGCTGATTGGCTACCTTGCCGCGAATACCACCACTCTGCATCTTGGCTCCGGCGGCGTGATGCTGCCAAACCATTCGCCGCTGGTGATTGCCGAGCAGTTCGGCACGCTCAATACGCTGTACCCAGGACGAATCGATCTCGGCCTTGGCCGCGCGCCGGGCAGCGATCAGCCGACCATGCGCGCGCTGCGTCGCCATATGAGCGGCGATGTCGATAACTTCCCGCGCGATGTCGCGGAGCTGGTGGACTGGTTCGACGCCCGCGATCCTAATCCGCACGTGCGCCCGGTTCCCGGCTATGGCGAGAAGATCCCGGTCTGGCTGCTCGGCTCAAGCCTGTACAGCGCCCAGCTGGCGGCGCAGCTTGGGCTGCCGTTCGCCTTTGCCTCGCACTTCGCCCCGGATATGCTTTTCCAGGCCCTGCACCTCTACCGCACCCACTTCCAGCCGTCAGAACGGTTAGAGAAGCCGTACGCGATGGTGTGCATCAATATTATTGCCGCCGACAGCGACAGAGATGCGGAATTTCTGTTTACCTCCGTGCAGCAGGCGTTCGTCAAACTGCGCCGCGGCGAAACCGGGCAGCTGCCGCCGCCGGTGCAAAATATGCATCAGCTGTGGTCCGCTTCAGAGCAGTACGGCGTGCAAAAGGCGCTGAGCATGTCGCTGGTCGGCGATAAAACCAAAATCCGCCACGGGCTGGAATCGATCCTGCGGGAAACCCAGGCCGATGAAATCATGGTTAACGGTCAAATCTTCGATCATCAGGCCCGCCTGCATTCATTTGATTTGGCGATGCAGGTGAAAGAAGCGCTTCTCGGATAGTGAGCAATGCGGCATTTTTGCCGCATTTTTTTCCGCCTGAATGACAATCTGTGACCCACCTCATTCTTCTCACGCCTTTTCCCTCATCTGGTTACGTTAAGCGTAATTACGTTACCCCGAGCGTAATTGTTCTCTAAAAAAAGCGATGTTACTTTCTCTCTTGTTTTACTTTTCATAAATGCACGCGTCAAAGAGAATCGCCATGAGCCAACCAACCGCCAATGCAATAAGGATCGGTGAGTGTTTATTAAAAGCGCTATTAATGGAAGTTTGCGCCTGGCCGAAACCCGGCCTGGTGACGCCGCACTCGCAGGGCGCGCATGACGATATGGATATATGGCTTTTTATTACCAGTAGCTCTGCCATAGCGCCCTGTTTTTATGCTTGCGCGCAGGCCGGTGAATATCATCAGGGCGAGCTGGCAGATTTATTTCCCAAAATACGTCTTATCGGTATTGAATACGAATCCAGGCTGCTGCAATCCACCCGCGAGATAAATACTCAGCGCGGCATACTCTTTGCCGGAGCCGTTCTGGCCGCCGCCGCCGGCTGGCTAAAAGGTCGGAGACAGCCGCTTTCCAGCGAGTCATTAAGCCAGTGCGTCGCCGGGCTGTGCCTCGATCTCTGCCGCAATGATTTCGCCGCGCTCGCCCATCGTTCCGCGCAAACTCACGGTGAAAAACTGTATCTGCAATTTGGTATCACCGGCGTGCGCGGCGAGGCCGAACGGGGCTTTCCGCTGGTCTGCCATATTGGTCTCCCAGCCCTGCGTCAGGCGCTCTCGCTGAGATTTAGCTGGCGTGAAGCACTGGTACATACGCTGCTCGCGCTAATGGCGCACTGCGATGATACGACGATACTTTCGCGCGCAGGTCCCCCTGCGCTGCACGAAATGAAACAGCGCGCGCAGCGCCTGGTCAACCTGGGAGGAATGAGCCACCCCGGCATAGAACATGAGCTCAACGAATTTAATGCCTGGTGCGTGGACAAATGGGTCAGTCCGGGCGGGTCGGCAGATTTATTAGCGCTGACCCTGGCGATGTACTTTCTTTGCCATCAATTGCAAGAGGACCCTAACGAGGAAGAGATATGAGTATCTATTTATATACATTATTAACTTATGCCATGACGATTGTTATTTCTTTTGCCGTGGTCGGAGTCATTGTTGGCGTTAATAGAGTCATGAATAAGCTGAATATTACCGACGACTAATACGCCTCTTTTTATGCGTTATCAGGAATATATTTTATGGATATCTTTATTAAGCTCTTTTCGGGCATTGGTACCTTTTTTATTGAAGATCCCACAATAGCCATTGCGCGAATATTATTAATTATTCTGGGTTTTGTCCTGGCGTGGATGGGTTTTCGCCGCACCCTCGAACCGCTGATTATGGTGCCGATGGGCTTAGGCATGATTGCCGTTAACGCCGGGGTGCTCTTTCTCGCGGGCGGGCAAACCGGCACCTTAATTCTCGACCCGATGATCAGCGACCCTACCGAGCTGGTTAACATTATGCAGATAAACTTCCTGCAGCCGGTTTATAACCTGACCTTCAGTAACGGCCTGATAGCCTGTATCGTTTTCTTCGGCATCGGCGCGATGAGCGATATCAGCTTTATTCTGCTCCGCCCCTGGGCCAGCATCATCGTTGCGCTGTTCGCCGAAGCGGGTACCTTCGCCGCGCTGCTGCTGGGAATAGAAGTATTTGGCCTCCCGGCTAACGAAGCGGCTTCTATTGCGACCATCGGCGGCGCCGACGGCCCGATGGTGCTCTTCGCCTCCTTGATTCTGGCGCCGAATCTGTTTGTCCCCATCGCCATTATCGCCTACCTGTATCTGAGCCTGACCTACGCCGGCTATCCGTATCTGGTGCGCCTGCTGGTACCGAAAAAGTACCGCGGGATGGAAGTGGATATCGAATATCCCACCGTATCAAAAAAAGCGAAGTTCATCTTCACCATCTGCGCCTGCCTGCTGCTGTGCCTGCTGTTGCCGGTCGCCGCGCCGCTGATCCTCTCATTCTTCCTCGGGATCGCGATTAAAGAAGCGGAGATCGAACCGTTCCAGAAGCTGCTGGAGACCACCCTGACTTATACCGCGACGCTGTTTCTCGGCCTGCTGCTCGGCACGCTGTGCGAAGCGCAAACCATTCTTGACCCGAAAGTCGGCATCATTCTGATTCTCGGTATTGGCGCGCTGGCTATCTCGGCAATCGGCGCCCTGCTCGGCGGCTGGTTTATCTGGCTTATCTCGAAAGGACGCTACAACCCGGCCATTGGCATCGCCGGGGTTTCGTGCCTGCCGACCACCGCCAAAATCGCGCAGAAAGAAGTCAGCCATGAAAACCCCTACGCCGTCATTCTGCCGCTGGCCATGGGCGCTGGCGTCAGCGGCCTGATCGTTTCGGCCATCGCCACCGGGGTCTTTATCTCCACGCTATTCCTGCTGAAATAAGGGAGTAAAAACATGCTTAAAGAGCACAACTGGCATCAACTTAAGGATGATACGGCGCAGCGCCTGAAGCTGCTGGCGCCGTATTTCCGCGATGGCAAGATTATTGATGCTAAAGATACCGTCGCGGTGCTGGAGGCAGCGATCCGCCGCTTTGATCGCGTCAATATTGAGGGCAACAACCAGAAGCAGGCGGACTTTCTCGCCGAATGCCTGTGCAAAGTGGACCCGGAAAAAATTTCCGGCCTGCATATGGTGCAGTCTTCCGTGCCGCTCAGTACGCACCTCGATCTGTTCGAGAAGGGCATTGCCGAAAAGCTCGACTTCGCCTACGCCGGCCCGCAGGATGGCCGCCTCGCGCAGCTTATTCAGCAGGGTAAGATTAAGCTCGGGGCGATCCATACCTACCTTGAGCTGTTCAGCCGCTACTTTGTCGATCTCACTCCGCGAGTCTCGCTGATCACCGCCTTTGCCGCCGACAAAGACGGCAACCTCTACACCGGCTTTAACACCGAAGACACGCCGGTGATCGCTGAAGCGACCCACTTCCGCCAGGGGATCGTGATAGCCCAGGTGAACAAGATCGTCGATAAAGTGCCGCGCGTCGATATTCCCGGCGACTGGGTGAACGCGGTTATTGAAGCGCCGCGCCCGTTCTACGTTGAACCCCTGTTCACTCGCGATCCGGCGCTGATCACCGATACCCACGTGCTGATGGCGATGATGGCGCTCAAAGGGATCTACGCCGAATACGGCGTCGAGCGCATTAACCACGGCATCGGCTTCTTCACCGCCGCCATTGAACTGCTGCTGCCCACCTACGGCGAAGAGCTGGGGCTGAAAGGCAAAGTGTGTACCCACATGGTGCTGAACCCGCATCCGACGCTGATCCCGGCGATCGAGAGCGGATGGATCCAGTCCGTTCACTGCTTCGGCGGCGAGCTGGGAATGGAAAAATACGTCGCCGAGCGCCCGGATGTGTTTTACATCGGCCAGGACGGCACTCTGCGCTCAAACCGCGCCTTCGCCCAGGCCGCCGGACACTATGCGCTGGATATGTTTATCGGCGGCACGCTGCAAATCGATAAGTACGGCAACAGCAGCACCGCTACCGCCAGCCGCGTTTCCGGTTTTGGCGGCGCGCCGAATATGGGCTGCGATGCCAAAGGCCGCCGCCACGTCACTCAATCCTGGCTCAAATGCGGCGAAGAGTTCAATGCGACTCAGCAGCAGCTAATCGGCGATATGCCGCGCGGCAAACGCCTGGTGGTCCAGATGCAGGAGACCTTCCGCGAGAAGCGCCAGCCCGCCTTCGTCGACAAACTGGACGCCTGGGAACTGGCGGAAAAAGCCGGTCTCGCCCTGCCGCCGGTAATGGTTTACGCCGATGACGTCACCCACGTGCTCACCGAAGAAGGTATTGCCCACCTGCACCGCTGCGAAGGGCTGGAGCAGCGGATGGCGGCCATTCGCGCCGTGGCGGGCTACACCGATATCGGCCTCGCCGCCGACCCGGCGCAAACGCAAGCACTACGCGATGTGGGCATTGTGCAAACGCCGGAAGATTTAGGCATCGACAGACGCCGCGCCAACCGCCAGATGCTGGCGGCGAAGAGTATTCGCGATTTGGTCGAGTGGTCCGGCGGCCTGTACAACCCTCCTGCTCGATTCCGTAACTGGTAAGGGAATAGCAAATGGCTCTACATCAAATGTCACATCATTTCAGCGGTAAAAGCGACCGTCCGTCTCTGCCGCAAACCGTGCACTGCGGCATCGTAGGCTCTGGCGATCTGGAAGTGTTGCTGGAACCTAAAGCCCTGGCAGGCGGAATCGACATCAGCATTTGTACGCCGGTCACCGGGTTCGACGCCATCTGGAAAATCGTCCTCACCCGCTTTTTAGACAACGGTCCGCTGGGCGATATGCAGGTCAGCATCAATGATAACAACGCGACGCCTGCCGTGGTGGCGTTACGCCTTCAGCAAGCATTACAACAGGCAATTCCGGGGGAAAACCATCATGAGTGATCTGCGTTTTCTGGAAGCCAGCGCCCGCGTTCGCGCCGAAGGGTTGGTGGATAAAGGCTCGTTTACCGAACTGATCGGTCCGGCGGCGAAACGGATTAGTCCGCATCTGCCGGTACTGGGCGAAGCGGTAGAGTTTGATGACGGCGTGGTGACCGGTATTGGCCTGCTCGGCCAGCATCCGACCATCGTTATCTCGCAGGAAGGACGTTTTATCGGCGGCTCCGTTGGTGAGGTTGGCGGCGCAAAGATGGTCGGCGCGCTGATGCTGGCCGACGAGCTGGCGGCGCAAACTAACGATCCGGCCCGCCGTCCCATCGTGCTCATCTCGTTTGAAACCGGCGGCGTGCGCCTGCACGAGGCCAACGCCGGGCTGCTGGCGCACGCCGAGTGCATGGATATGCTGCAAATCCTGCGCGGCCGCGTACCTGTGGTGGCGCTGATCGGCAGCAAGATCGGCTGCTTCGGCGGTATGGGCTTTGTCGCCGCCGCCACCGATCTGATCGTCATGAGCGAGTCGGGCCGTCTCGGACTCACCGGCCCGGAAGTCATTGAGCAGGAGATGGGTCGTAGCGAATTTGACGCCTCGGATCGCGCCCTGGTGTTCCGCACTACCGGCGGCAAGCACAAATATATCGTCGGCGACTGCAACTACCTGATTGCCGATTCGCTGGCTGCCTTCCACCAGCAGGCTTCACTGATTGCCGACCTGCCGTGGCCTGAGATTGAAGCGATGCGCCGGATCGGCAGCGAGGCGAAAGTCCGCGCACAGATGGCGCTGACGCAAAAAATCAACGAACTTGCGCCAACCGACGCGCGCGATGTCTGGGCTGCGGCGGGAAATTCAGTGCCGCAATCGCTGGTTGATATGAGCCTGGAGACCTTTCTGAGCAATGTCCAACGCCTGTCCGTGGAGGAAGCATGATGGAAAATTTACTCGGTCAGGGGCGCGCAGCCATCGACCTGATTGTCGATGAAGGCAGTTTTGCCGAAAACGCCCTTGAGCAACTTAACCTCCCCTGCGACGACTACGGCCCCGGCGCGGTCGTCGGCAGCGCGCGGATCAACGGCGAAACCTGCACGGTGATCGCCAACGACGCCATGACCTTCAACCCGCGTTTTCCGGTGGTTTACGCCGGGATAATCGGTCTCGAAGAGGGCTATAAAATGGCGCTGGCGGTCTACCGCACGCTGGCGATGGATAAAGACAAACCTGCGAGCGAGAAGCGTCCGCTGGTGCTGATTGTTGACACGCCGGGGAACGGGCCGGGCAAGCTGGAAGAGATTATCGGCATGAATAAAGCGACCGGCGCATACCAGCTGGCGCTGGCCGAAGCGCGCCATGCCGGGCACCCGATTATCGCCATGGTAATTGGCCGCGCCATCAGCGGCGCGTTCCTGTGCCACGGACTGCAGGCCGACCATATCCTCAGTCTGACCTCGGAATTCGGCACCATGATCCACGTGATGCCGCTGAGCAGCATCGCGCGTATTACCCGTCAGGACGTCGAGCGGCTGAGCGAACTCTCCCGTAGCAACCCGGTCTTTGCGGCAGGTCCGGAGTTTTTCTGGCAGCTGGGCGGCGTGGAAGAGTTAATCAAAACCATCCCGGCGATGAAAGAGGCGATCGTTCGACATATCGCTGAAGTACGCCAGCAGAAACAGGCTGCGGGTATTCAGGCCACCGGTCCGCAGGGGCGCGGCATCTCTGGCGAGGAACGCGGCGGCAGGAAAGCCCGCGGCGTGATTCTGGCGCAGATGCGCGAAGAGTATCAGCACGTCGCGGCGCGTTATCAGCCCGGCTGATCCAGGGGAAAAGTGAGATGAACGATCCCATCGCCACGCTTGAATGGCTTCTTGAGGCCCAGCCCGGCATTCCCTCTCTGCAAGAGATGCCGCGCCGGACGCTGGAGGACAAAGGCATTGCCGGCCCAACGGCTGCGCACGTGATTGAAGAGATCCATACGCCGCTTAACCTGGCGCTGGTCACCTTCACCACCGGCAGCAGCGCGTTTCAGAATATCGTCGGCGTCACGCACGATGAACTGGCGCTGCGCACCGCCGCCGGAAAGCGCGCGCTGGCGGCATGTGGCGTAACCGCAGGGCAGCAGGTGCTGGTGACCTACGCGCCGCTGGTCAACGTGTTTACCCGCCAGGCGCTGGATGAGAGCGGCCTTCGCTGGTCGTTTTTATCCCGCTCCTGCCGGGACGCGCTGCTGATCGCCCTGTGCCGGCAGCCGCCGGACGCGGTGGTGGGCGAGTCCTCTTTTTTACGCGCCACCCTGGAGCAGGCGCTGAAGATGGGCCTTGAGCACCGGCTAGCGAAAAAGCTGACGCTGATAACGGCCGGCACGCCGCTGGATGAAGCGCTGGTTCCGCTGGCGGCTTCTCTGGGTTATGCGCTGCACGATATGTATGGCTGTCAGGAATTCGGCTGGCTGACGCTTGATGGCATCCCGCTACGCGAAGATATTTCGCTGGTTCCCGCTCCGCAGGGCGGAGACTGGCGGGAAGCGATCGTTGGCGGTTTACCAACCGGCGACAGCTTTCCCGTCGCCGCCGGCGGACATCTCTGCAATCCGCAGGGCAAAATCCAGACCTGGAAGCGCCAGCGCACCACGCCGGAATACGACATGGTGGTCATGGCGACCACCGCGCGGCATCGGGAGATCGTGGAGCGCACCGCACGGACGATTTTGCGTATTAAGGGACGCGTTTGCCACGTGTCAACGCAGCTGATAACCGAGGCCACGGCCACCCATATTCGCCTCTGGCCAAAGGCGGTTCCCGGCGAATGTACCGCAGGCGTTGCGCCCATCGATATTATCGGTCCGCAGGCAACGGCCCAGTTTGACGCTCTGCTGCAGTCCCAGCGGGATTTACAGCGGCAGGCGAAAAACGATCCTGCCTGGTGTAAAGCGCGATGACCGCCCTGCAACGACATACCCTGTGCTGGCTGGAGCCTTCGACGCTGGATGAAATCGCGGCGCAGCTGGAGGATGAATTCGGCCACCTTCCTGCCGTATTGCGGCAGCAAGCGCGGGATTATCTGCTCAGCGGATCGCTACCGGGCATCGTACGTCGCGGCCTGCGGAGTGAGAATAGTGTTCCGCTTGGGTTCTCTTTCCCACTGCGCTGGCAAGGGCAGCGAGTGCGTCTGGCCACTGAAGCGGCGTTATCAGCGATAACACGTTACTCAACCCCAGAGCAAACGGCATCGCTCTCCATTGCAGAGCGCACTAATGCGATAGGCGCATTTCATGCCTTGCGCCAGGCATGGCGCTGGCCCGGGCTCCAGCTCGGGGTCTGGGGTTCGGTAGGGCTGGAAATGGCCACGCCGTGGCGATGGAGCGATGCCCACTCGGATCTGGATATTCGCGTTATCCCCACCGCGCCAGGCGAACTCAACGCATGCTGGGCCTGTTTACGTCATACCGAAGAGCAATTTCAGTTACGTATTGATGGCGAGATTGGTTTAGCTGACGGATACGCAATCAATATCAAAGAGTGGTTCAGCGGAAGCGCAACTCTGCTGGCTAAAGGAGAGGATGATGTTCAATTAAGATCGCGACAGCAGGTCACGGCAGCAATGAGAACATATCTCTGTTAAATACATCAAAAAGGAATCTAATATGTCTGAAGTTAAATCAAAAGTCCCGGGTGTGGTCGATGAAGTAAAAGCCGCTGCCGGGGATAAAATCGAAAAAGGCCAGGTGGTGATTGTGCTCGAAGCCATGAAAATGAAAATGCCGGTCGCCTCTCCGGAGACGGGTATATTAAAAACGCTGTCACTCAATACCGGAGACCGCGTCAACCCAGGCATGGTGTTATTTGAAATTATTGCAGAGTAAAGTGAGTTAACACGCATTTAATTAAAAAAACAATGCGACATTCTATTGTGAGATTATTTCTATGTTAATGTCATATCAGTAAGCATTTTGCTTGCTGATATGATAAATCATAGTGACTGAGCAAACCTGTGTTCTTACGAATGTCCGCAAATAAAAACGCGCTATGCTAAAAGCCGCTGATTAATTTTTTGTCATTTCTCCAACGCGGGCATTATCAACCCGCGTTGTGTAATTCGCTTTTAGTATGGATAGACAAAGAGAAACATCATGATTATTTACGGATTGATGTTAATGGGACTGTGCATGTTCGCCGGGCTAATCGTGGGCGATCTTCTTGGCCTGGTCTTGGGTATTTCCGCCAATATCGGCGGCATCGGCTTCGCGATGCTGTTTTTAGTTATCGTGTCACAAAAATTAGTGGATAAAGGATTGCTCTCCAAGCCTGCGGAACAGGGGGTAGGTTTCTGGAATGCAATGTATATCCCGATTGTCGTCGCTATGTCGGCAAACCAGAACGTTATCGCCGCCCTTAAAGGCGGTCCGGTTGCCTTGATTGCCGGCGTTGGCGCCGTTTTTATTGGTTTTCTGCTGATTAAGCCTTTGAGCAAAATCGGCGGTCGCGACCATCAGGAAAGCTCCGCCGTTAGCGAGGAGTGTAAATAATGGAACAGCTGACAAAGATTCTAACCGGTAGCTTCACCAGCAACGGTTTGATTACCGCTTTTGTCGTGGTGGGTATCGTATGCTGGGCCGCAAGCTGGATCTCAACGCATCTGCTTCGCGGCAAGATCCACAGCTCAGCTATTGCCATCGTCGCCGGATTGCTGCTGGCCTGGCTTGGCGGGGAACTGACCGGCGGTAAAAAAGGTCTGGCCGATATCAGCTTGTTCAGCGGTATTGCGCTGATGGGCGGCGGTATGTTCCGCGATTTCGCCATCATTTCCACCGCCTTCGGCGTTAAGCTTGAAGAACTGAAAAAAGCCGGCATGGCTGGCGCGCTGGCGCTGGTTATCTCGACGGTGCTCTCTTTTTATCTCGGGGCGATTGTCGCCTGGGCTTTTGGCTATACCGACGCCATCAGCATGGCGACCATTGGCGCGGGGGCCGTAACCTTCATCGTCGGCCCGGTAACCGGCGCAGCGCTTGGCGCAAGCTCGGATGTTATCGCGCTGAGCATCGCCGCCGGCGTGATTAAGTCTATTGCCGTCATGATCTTAACGCCGCTGGTAGCGAAAGCCGCGGGCCTGAACTCGCCTGCCGCCGCTATCGTCTACGGCGGGCTAATGGGCTCCACCAGCGGAGTCGCCGCGGGTCTGGCGGCCACGGACCCGAAACTCGTTCCCTATGGCGCAATGACGGCAACCTTTTATACCGGCCTTGGCTGTCTGCTGGCCCCTTCGGCCCTCTATCTCTCTTTAACCCCCTTCTTTTAATGACGGACGCCTGCTGTGATGCAGCAGGCGCAAGGGATGTTCAATGTACTCATTTCAGCGCATGAAACCTGGGCAAATCGCGCTTCTGGCCTCACTTTGTACGCAAGAAGACGAAGATAATTTTCGCCAGAAGCTATTAGCGGATAAGCCCGAACATAAGGTGGGTTTTGTTTTTATGACCGGGACATCGGATGAAATAAAAAATAAACTACAGCGCTGTATCATCGGCTGCGCGTTTAAGCATCAGATAATTACGCGCCAGGAATCGGCCATTTTTACGTTATGTCAGGTCAGCCATCAGGCGCTGACCCATGCTTTAGCGAACAGCATCAATGGCGATCGGATGAGAATAAAAATAGCCTTAGTCAGTAATCCAAAGTGGCTTGCCGTCGCTATCTACGGCGAAAGCGTGGTCTATCAGCGATTGAGTCATGAGCTTACGGGGTTTTCTCTGTCTCGCTTTTCTCCATCATAAGCTGTCTGGCGTACATACGGCACTCGGCTAGTAAGGACAGCAGACCCGGCTGATTTTCCTGGCTACGCGGGAAGACCAGCGAAATTTCCTGTTCCATTCGATAGGGCTCCTGCAGCGGCAGCAGGCGAATGCCGTTACTGAACAGGCCGCGCATCCGCCCCGGAATTAAGGTATAGCCCATGCCGGCATTCACCATACTCATCAGTGAAAAAATATCATGTACCCGGACGGTAATGTCGGGCGTAAATCCAGCAATCTGAAAGGCCTCCTGAAATCCTCGCCAGGTCGCGAAGCCTTCGCTCAAGGCAATAAACTTTTTATTTTGCAGATGCCGTAAATCTACGGGGGTCGATAAGCTATCCGCTTCGGTTACCGGAACTGCAAGGTAGATGGAATCAGAGAATATGGTCCATGTCTCAAATAACTGGGCGTTATAATCATCAGGAGTCGATATCAGAACCGCATCAATCTTCTCTTCATTAAGCGCTTCTAATAATTTCTTATTAGAGTTCATGATAAATTCAATGGTCAGTTCCGGGCAGCGTTTTTTCAATCCCTGAACAATTTGCGGTGCGGTTTTTAACACTAGCGAATAAAGTAGCCCTAAACGTAAAACCTGAGAATGATACCCCGAAGCCTTGCGGGTAAGATAAATACAGCGTTCCAGTGCATTAATGACTTCCCGCGCTTCCTTTTGCATAACCCATGCGCCAGGTAAAGGATAAAGATTGCGGCCATTATGGGTAAACAAAGGACAGCGTAAATTATCTTCCAACGAATGAAGCGCGCGATGAACGCTAACGGATGAAATGTTCATTAGCTCTGCAGTTTTTGATATATTCATCGACTCCATATAGCTAAGGAAAATCTCGAGCTTCCGCAGAGTAATATCGTTATTCAGCATATAAATATTCCCTTATTCAAGACAATATTCATAGTAAGAGAAATAAAGAAAATATTTTTTGAGCCAGATCGTTAAATCTGGCTCAGCGGAAAATTCAATTATTGATAGGTGGGTAATACATTAAAGCTCGACAGGAAATGCACAATCACGTTGCCCAGACCAAACAGCAGGACCAAAGCAATCATCGGCTTTCCGCCCCAAACGCGAAACAATGGGCTGCCAAAGCGTTTACGCGATGCGCGAGCCAGCAGCGCCGGTACGATTGCCGCCCAGATGGTCGCCGCCAGACCCGCATAGCCGATCGCGTAGAGGAACCCGTTCGGCCACAGCAGGCCGCCCACCATTGGCGGGACAAAGGTGAAAATCGCGGTTTTAAAGCGTCCCAGCGCGGAGTCGTCGAAACCGAAAAGATCCGCCAGATAATCAAACAGGCCGAGAGTGACGCCAAGGAATGAGCTGGCTACGGCAAAGTTTGAGAAGATCACTAACAGCAGATCCAGACTCCGGCTATTCAGTACCCCGCTGAGCGCCTGGACCAGGACATCAATATTGCCCCCCTTCTGCGCGATACCGATAAACTCCAGACGAGGGATATTGCCCATCGTCACCAGCAGCCACACCACGTACAGACCCAGCGCCAGCAGCGTACCGTAAACCAGGCACTTAACGATTGTGCGCGGATCTTTGCCGTAGTACTTCATCAGGCTCGGCACATTGCCGTGATAGCCGAAGGACGCGAGGCAGAACGGCAGCGTCATCAGCAGGTAGGGCAGATACGAGGCATTCTTTTCAGCAACGTTAAACAGGGTGGTCGGCTGAACGTGTCCCAACAGGCTGCCAAAGGTCAGAAAGAAAGTAATAACCTTCGCCCCGAGCACAATGGCCGTCATGCGGCTCACCGCTTTGGTACTCAGCC
Source organism: Klebsiella sp. MBT K-1 (assembly GCF_002556465.1). Taxonomy (NCBI): domain Bacteria; kingdom Pseudomonadati; phylum Pseudomonadota; class Gammaproteobacteria; order Enterobacterales; family Enterobacteriaceae; genus Klebsiella; species Klebsiella sp. MBT K-1. The sequence goes on from NZ_PDEL01000007.1 coordinate 262,605, forward strand.
AGACGATAAACGCCACCAGCAGGGCAAAACCAAAACCTGCCGCCCTTGCCGGGACGTTCAGCGACATTTCGCTAAACGTATGGTGCAGGATCGAGCCGCTGGCGGAGATATAGGCGTAAGTCAGAATATAAAGCACAAAGGCAATCGACACGCCGTTAAGCAGATTCCAGCCCTTACCGAGCAAATCTTTGGTAATGGTATCGAAGCTGGAGCCAATGCGATAATTCAGGTTCGCTTCGAGGATCATTAACCCGGAGTGAAGCATACAAAACCAGGTAAAAACCAGCGCCGCCAGAGACCAGAAGAACCACGCGCCGGACATCACAACCGGCAGTGAGAACATCCCCGCCCCAATAATCGTCCCGCCAATAATCACTACGCCGCCAAACAGGGACGGTCGGGTTGCCGTAGTGGTAAGTGTCGCCATTTGCCGAAATCTCCAGTCGAAAATACTTTTGTTGTTATCAACGTGACGCACTGTACCAGTACACGAGTACAAAGGAAATAAAAAAAGCCCCAATCGTTAAGATCGGGGCTGTATCGTTTACTTTACGTTAGCGGAAAGCGCTAATTATGCATCGCCACCGAAACGACGACGACCTGCGGAGTCATCGCGACGCGGAGCTGAAGCATCATCGCGGCGCGGCGCGCGGCCGCCTTCACGACGTTCGCCGCTGAAACGACGACCTTCACTACGGCCGCCTTCGCGACGCTCGCCGCCGAAACCACGACCTTCACGACGTTCACCGCCGCCGAAGCTACGACCGCCTTCACGACGCTCACCGCCGCCACGACGTTCGCCGCTGCGCTCAGGACGCGGCTGAGCATCACCCAGCAGCTGCATGTTCATCGGCTTGTTCAGGATGCGGGTACGCGTAAAGTGCTGCAGCACTTCGCCCGGCATGCCTTTCGGCAGTTCGATAGTGGAGTGAGAACCAAACAGCTTGATGTTACCAATGTAACGGCTGCTGATGTCGCCTTCGTTGGCGATTGCGCCAACGATATGACGTACTTCAACGCCGTCATCACGGCCCACTTCAATGCGGTACAGTTCCATATCGCCAACGTCACGACGTTCACGCTTAGGACGATCTTCGCCGCTGCGTTCAGGACGGTCGCCGCGCGGGCCACGGTCGTTACGGTCGCCACGACGCTCAAAACGATCGTCACGGTCGCGGAACTCGCGCTTAGGACGCATTGGCGCATCCGGCGGCAGGATCAGCGGACGTTCGCCCTGAGCCATTTTCAGCAGCGCGGCGGCCAGCGTTTCCACATCCAGCTCTTCGCCTTCGGCAGACGGCTGGATTTTCGCCAGCAGCGCGCGGTACTGATCCAGATCGCTGCTTTCCAGCTGCTGCTGAACTTTCGCGGCAAATTTTTCCAGGCGACGTTTGCCCAGCAGTTCTGCGTTCGGCAGTTCAACTTCCGGAATGGTCAGCTTCATCGTACGTTCGATGTTGCGCAGCAGACGACGCTCGCGGTTCTCAACGAACAGCAGCGCACGGCCAGCACGACCCGCACGACCGGTACGGCCGATACGGTGAACATAAGACTCGGAATCCATCGGGATATCGTAGTTAACTACCAGGCTGATACGCTCAACGTCCAGGCCACGGGCCGCAACGTCGGTTGCAATCAGGATATCCAGACGACCGTCTTTCAGACGCTCCAGAGTCTGCTCACGCAGGGACTGGTTCATATCGCCGTTCAGCGCAGCGCTGCTATAGCCGCTACGCTCCAGCGCTTCGGCCACTTCCAGGGTCGCGTTTTTGGTACGAACGAAGATAATCGCCGCATCAAAATCTTCCGCTTCCAGGAAACGCACCAGCGCTTCGTTTTTACGCATACCGTAAGCAGTCCAGTAGCTCTGGCTGATGTCCGGACGAGTCGTTACGCTCGACTGGATGCGCACTTCCTGCGGCTCTTTCATAAAGCGGCGGGTAATACGACGAATCGCTTCCGGCATGGTGGCGGAGAACAGAGCGGTCTGATGACCTTCCGGGATCTGCGCCATAATCGTTTCTACGTCTTCGATGAAGCCCATGCGCAGCATTTCGTCAGCTTCATCCAGAACCAGACCGCTCAGCTTAGAGAGATCCAGCGTACCGCGTTTCAGGTGGTCCAGCAGACGACCCGGGGTACCGACAACAATTTGCGGTCCCTGACGCAGCGCGCGCAGCTGCACGTCATAACGCTGGCCGCCGTAGAGGGCAACCACGTTTACGCCGCGCATATGTTTAGAGAAATCCGTCATTGCTTCAGCTACCTGTACCGCCAGTTCGCGGGTCGGCGCCAGCACCAGAATCTGCGGTGCTCTTAGCTCAGGATCAAGGTTGTTCAGCAGCGGTAAAGAGAACGCTGCGGTTTTACCGCTACCCGTCTGGGCCATACCCAGAACGTCGCGGCCGCCCAGCAGATGCGGAATGCACTCAGCCTGGATCGGAGATGGTTTTTCGTAACCCAGATCGTTAAGCGCTTCAAGGATGGGAGCCTTCAGGCCCAGATCTGCAAAAGTGGTTTCGAATTCAGCCATGTAGTACGTGTGCCTCAAAATTAATGGCGGCCAGTCTACATAACTCATCGTGAAAATTTACGGTAATTTTCATTGAAAAGTGTGAACCGGCTCAAAGTAGGTGTATTAACGAACAACAACGCCCTCACCCGCAAAGGTGATGGCAATCAAAAAAGGGCTGATGTGTTCGTCAGCTATTGCTGGTCCGATTCTGCCAGGTCATCTTGCTCCTGGCCCAAGAGCGATAATTCCAACAATGCGTATCGGTGCTCAACGTAGTTATGAACGTTGTTTGCGACCGCCAGTTTGAACAGTGCCGTAGCGCTGTCCTTGTCCCCCAGACTTAGGTAGTACTTACCTAAATAGAAGTTGGTTTCACTGAGATGCTCAGCGAGCGAGGTGTTATCCGTTGCGTCTGCCTTCAGACGGGTCATTAGCTCTTTTTCGCTAATGTCGCCAAGGTAGAACCCGACAATGTTCCATCCCCATTGTTCTTTATCCGACTTGTCTAAGCGCTGTCTCAGTGCTTCAAGCGCCTGCTTCTCATCGAGCTGACGCTCGGCGAGATAAAGCCACAGGCTTCGGAAAGGATCATTGGGATCGTCTTGATAAAACGCCAGCAGATCATCTTGCGCTAACTTAGCACGACCGCCGTAATACAGGGCGATACCGCGATTTAAGTGCGCGTAGTTGTAAGTTGGATCAAGCTCAAGTACAGAATCAAACGCTTCATAGGCAGCATCAAAATTGCCTGCCTGCGTTAAATAAATGCCTAAGTAATTGAATACTTCAGGCATATCCGGTCGGATTGCCAGCGCTTGTGAAAAATCATTTCGCGCTAATGCCCTCAGACCGAGACTATCATACAACACTCCGCGCTCATATAAAAGCTGTGCGCGTTCGTCATCGGTTAAAGCCCGACTGGCAAGAATTTGTTCCATGCGCGCCAGAATCACTTCCTGCTGCAAAGTCGGTTGCAATGGCACCGCGAGGACTGCGTCCTTACGCCAGGCAGAGTTGCTGCATCCTGCCAGCGTGAGAGCTGTCGCCACGAAACACCAGCGCAAAAAAGGCTTCATTTCCCACTCCCGAAGACAACGATTGGATGAACGTCCAGTTCCCCGGCTGCAAACAGGGCGTCCTGCCCGTAATGCGCCCTCCGCTATGCGGAGGGCAAACGGCAACCTTACTCGCCCTGCTGTTCGGCAGCCGGAGCTTCCGGCGCAGCCGCAGGCTGAGTTTGTTCAGTTGCTTCTTTGATGCTCAGACGGACACGGCCCTGACGGTCAACTTCCAGAACCTTAACCGGCACTTCCTGACCCATCTGCAGATAGTCGGTCACTTTCTCAACGCGCTTGTCGGCGATCTGAGAGATGTGAACCAGACCTTCTTTACCGCCGCCAATGGCAACAAACGCGCCAAAGTCAACGATGCGGGTCACTTTACCGTTATAGATACGGCCAACTTCGATCTCAGCGGTGATCTCTTCGATACGACGAATCGCGTGCTGCGCTTTGTCGCCATCGGTTGCTGCGATTTTAACGGTACCGTCATCTTCGATTTCGATAGTGGTGCCGGTCTCTTCGGTCAGCGCGCGAATAACGGAGCCGCCCTTACCGATAACGTCTTTAATTTTGTCCGGGCTGATTTTGATCGTGTGGATACGCGGTGCGAATTCGGAGATATCGCCGCGCGGCGCGTTAATCGCCTGTTCCATCACGCCCAGGATGTGCAGACGCGCACCTTTAGCCTGGTTCAGAGCAACCTGCATGATCTCTTTGGTGATACCTTCAATTTTGATATCCATCTGCAGCGCAGAGATACCTTCGCGGGAACCCGCTACTTTGAAGTCCATATCGCCCAGGTGATCTTCATCGCCCAGAATGTCAGACAGTACGACGAAGTTGTCGCCTTCCTTCACCAGACCCATTGCGATACCCGCAACGGCGGCTTTCACCGGCACGCCTGCGTCCATCAGCGCCAGAGAAGCGCCACAGACGGAAGCCATGGAGGAGGAACCGTTAGATTCGGTGATTTCAGAAACCACGCGAACGGTGTACGGGAACTCTTCGATAGTCGGCATAACGGCCAGGACGCCGCGCTTGGCCAGACGACCGTGACCGATTTCACGACGCTTCGGAGAACCGACCATTCCCGTTTCGCCTACGGAGTACGGAGGGAAGTTATAGTGGAACAGGAAGGAATCCGTGCGCTCGCCCATCAGCTCATCGATGTTCTGCGCGTCGCGTGCGGTACCCAGGGTCGCGGTAACCAGCGCCTGAGTTTCGCCACGAGTAAAGAGTGCGGAACCGTGGGTACGCGGCAGAACGCCAGTGCGAACGTCCAGACCACGAATCATATCTTTTTCACGACCATCGATACGCGGCTCACCGGCCAGTACGCGGCTACGAACCACGTTTTTCTCGATTGCGTGCAGGATTTCACCCAGTTCGTTAGCGTCCAGGGATTCATCTTCCGCAACCAGGGTCGCGATAGTTTCAGATTTGATCGCGTCAACCTGAGCATAACGCTCCTGTTTGTCGGTGATACGGTAAGCATCGCTCAGGCGAGATTCAGCCAGCGCGGCAACGCGCGCGTTCAGCGCCGCATCAACCACTTCCGGCTGCCAGTCCCAACGCGGTTTACCGGCTTCTTTCACCAGGTCGTTGATGTTCTGAATAACAATCTGCTGCTGGTCGTGACCAAACACGACCGCGCCCAGCATCTGGTCTTCGCTCAGCAGTTCAGCTTCGGATTCAACCATCAGTACTGCGGCTTCGGTACCTGCAACAACCAGATCCAGTTTGCTGGACTTCAGCTCTTCCTGGGTCGGGTTCAGCACGTACTGGTCATTAATATAACCGACGCGAGCGGCGCCAATTGGGCCGTTGAACGGAATACCGGACAGGGACAGGGCTGCGGAAGCGCCAATCATCGCGACGATATCCGGGTTAACCTGCGGGTTAACGGAAACCACGGTCGCAATAACCTGGACTTCGTTCACGAAGCCTTCCGGGAACAGCGGGCGAACCGGGCGGTCAATCAGACGCGCGATCAGGGTTTCGCCTTCACTCGGACGGCCTTCACGACGGAAGAAACCACCCGGGATTTTACCTGCAGCGTAGGTACGCTCTTGATAGTTAACGGTCAGCGGGAAGAAATCCTGGCCTGGTTTCGCTTTTTTCTGGCCCACAACGGTAACGAATACCGCGGTGTCATCCATGCTAACCATAACGGCGGCAGTTGCCTGGCGCGCCATCATGCCGGTCTCCAGGGTTACGGTATGTTGGCCGTACTGGAATTTACGAACGATCGGATTAAGCAAAATTCTATCCTTATATCTATAGATGATGTCAAATCCACGATAAGACATCGTATGACCCGATCTTCTGCATCCTCGCGACTAATGACAACCTTTACCCGCCCCTGCGAGTCAAGCCTCTCATTAGCCGCGCGAACCTCTGCATGAAGATCATTAATAGCAACAATACATGAGTTTTTAATGAATTGCTGCCGCCCGGTCGAAAAAAGGGGCCGTGAGGCCCCTTCTTCTGAAACTCGCAGAATTAGCGACGCAGACCCAGACGCTCGATCAGCGCAGAGTAACGTGCAACATCTTTACGTTTCAGGTAGTCGAGCAGTTTACGACGCTGAGAAACCATGCGCAGCAGACCACGACGGCTGTGGTGATCTTTTTTGTGCTCTGCAAAGTGACCCTGCAGGTGGTTGATCTGTGCAGTCAGCAGTGCAACCTGAACTTCAGTAGAACCGCTGTCGTTTTCGCCACGACCGAACTCAGAAACGATTTTTGCTTTAGCTTCAACGCTTAGAGACATTTTCGAACTCCAAAATTAAAAGAAAGAAAGGGTGCCGATCTCTAATTCAGCAACCCCTGATATAACGCTCGCAAATGTTAAATCACTTTGGCGAGCGTTAAGCGGCGATATTCTACTCGCAGCAGCCTTTTATCGCAAGGAAAGCGCTCAGGCAGGGTATTCAACCACCAGACGACGAGGCGCAACGCGGCCTTCATCATCAATTTCACCCATACCAAGAAACTTCTCTTCCGCGCCTTCCGTGACGCGAACCAGCCCCTGTAGCGGCGCGCCCGATGTACGAACCGGGTTACCGTTTTTAAAGTAGACGGCTGAGGTTTCCGGAATATTAATCAACGGGTAATCCGAAGCCGGACTGTCCATCGGCATCAGCAGCGGGTCCAGCAGCTGAGCGGCGGGAATATCCTGCGCATTGGCCTGCTCGACCAGCGCCTGCAGTTGCTCCAGCGTCACCATTCGTTCGACAGGATATTTACTGACCGCCAGGCGACGGAGAAAAGTGACGTGCGCGCCGCATCCTAGTTTCTCGCCTAAATCATCAATAATCGTGCGAATGTAGGTGCCTTTCGAGCAGTGGATTTCCAGCTCAAGCTCGCTACCCTCATGACGAATAAATAGCAGTTCGTATACCGTAATCGGCCGGGATTCACGCGGTACTTCAATGCCCTGGCGGGCATATTCGTACAGCTTTTTGCCCTGGTATTTCAACGCCGAATACATCGACGGTATCTGCTGAGTTTCGCCGCGGAAGCCGTCAAGCGCGGCTGCCAGCTGCTCCGGGCTAAAAGCCAGCGGACGCTCTTCCACCACCTGGCCATCGGCATCAGAGGTATCGGTGCGCTGGCCGAGCTTTGCAATCACGCGGTAGCGCTTGTCAGAATCGAGCAGATACTGGGAAAACTTTGTCGCTTCCCCGAGGCAAATCGGCAGCATACCGGTCGCCAGCGGATCCAGCGCGCCCGTGTGCCCTGCCCGGTTGGCGTTATAAAGCCGTTTGACTTTCTGCAACACGTCGTTGCTGGATGCGCCTTGCGGTTTATCCAGCAACAGAACGCCGTGCACATCGCGGCCGCGACGACGAGGACGACTCATTAGTCCTCCTTGCTGTCGTCCGGGTTCACACGACGCTCATCGTCATGTTTCACCACGCTGGTCACCAGATTCGACATGCGCATCCCTTCGACTAACGAATTATCGTAGAAAAACGTCAGTTCAGGCACGATACGCAGGCGCATCGCTTTGCCCAGCAGCGAGCGAATAAAACCAGACGCTTCCTGCAAAGCCTTGATGCCCGCTTTCACGGCGGCTTCGTCTTTATCGTTCAGGAAGGTCACAAACACTTTGGCATAGGCCAGATCGCGGGACATTTCGACACCTGAAACCGTGGTCATCATGCCCAGACGCGGGTCTTTAATTTCGCGCTGCAGGATGATTGCGATCTCTTTTTGCATCTCCTGGGCCACACGCTGCGGGCGACCAAATTCTTTCGCCATAATAAATTCTCCAGACAAATAAGGGGGCCACGCGGCCCCCTTTAATTTTGTATAACCGGGTGGCGCTGCGCTTCCCCGGCCTACTAAACGATTAATCGATGGTACGTTGAATCTCGATGATTTCGAACACTTCGATCATATCGCCGACGCGAACGTCGTTGTAGTTCTTAACGCCGATACCACATTCCATGCCGTTACGGACTTCGTTAACGTCATCTTTAAAGCGGCGCAGGGATTCCAGCTCGCCTTCATAGATAACCACGTTGTCGCGCAGAACGCGGATTGGGTTGTGACGCTTAATCGTACCTTCGGTGACCATACAGCCCGCGATGGCGCCGAATTTCGGCGATTTGAACACATCACGCACTTCAGCCAGACCGATGATCTGCTGTTTCAGTTCCGGAGACAGCATGCCGCTCATCGCTGCTTTCACTTCGTCGATCAAATGGTAGATGACGGAGTAGTAGCGCAGATCCAGGCTTTCCGCGTCGATAACTTTACGCGCAGATGCGTCAGCACGAACGTTAAAGCCAACCAGAATCGCGTTGGATGCGGCCGCCAGGGTTGCGTCGGTTTCGGTGATACCACCTACGCCGGAACCAATGATCTTCACTTTCACTTCGTCGGTAGACAGTTTCAGCAAGGAGTCGGAGATCGCTTCCACAGAACCCTGAACGTCCGCTTTGAGGACGATGTTCACTTCGTGAACTTCGCCTTCAGTCATGTTGGCGAACATGTTCTCCAGCTTAGATTTCTGCTGACGAGCCAGTTTAACTTCACGGAATTTGCCCTGACGATACAGCGCAACTTCACGCGCTTTCTTCTCGTCACGCACGACGGTCACTTCGTCGCCGGCAGCCGGTACGCCAGACAGGCCGAGGATTTCCACCGGAATGGATGGACCCGCTTCCAGCACTTCCAGACCCAGTTCGTTACGCATCGCACGAACGCGACCGTATTCGAAACCGCACAGGACGATGTCGCCTTTATGCAGCGTACCTTCGCGTACCAGAACGGTTGCAACCGGACCACGACCTTTATCGAGGAAGGATTCGATCACCGCGCCGCTCGCCATACCGTTGCGAACCGCTTTCAGCTCCAGAACTTCCGCCTGCAGCAGAATAGCATTCAGCAGATCGTCAATACCGGTACCGGCTTTAGCGGATACAGGGATGAACTGCGCTTCGCCGCCCCACTCTTCCGGCATAACGCCGTACTGAGACAGTTCGTTTTTAACGCGATCCAGGTCAGCTTCCGGCTTATCGATTTTGTTCACCGCAACGACCAGAGGTACCTGCGCCGCTTTCGCGTGCTGGATAGCTTCGATGGTCTGCGGCATCACGCCGTCGTCTGCCGCCACAACCAGAACCACGATATCCGTCGCCTGCGCACCACGAGCACGCATAGAGGTAAACGCGGCGTGGCCCGGGGTATCCAGGAAGGTGATCATACCGTTGTCGGTTTCAACATGGTACGCACCGATGTGCTGGGTGATGCCGCCCGCTTCGCCAGAGGCCACTTTCGTTGAACGAATGTAGTCCAGCAGAGAGGTTTTACCGTGGTCAACGTGACCCATGATGGTCACTACCGGTGCGCGCGGTTCAGCCGCTGCGCCGGTGTCACGGTCGCTCATTACCGCTTCTTCCAGCTCGTTTTCACGACGCAGGATAACCTTGTGGCCCATCTCTTCGGCAACCAGCTGCGCGGTTTCCTGGTCGATGACCTGGTTGATGGTCGCCATGGCGCCCAGTTTCATCATCGCTTTGATGACCTGAGAACCTTTGACGGCCATCTTGTTGGCCAGATCGCCAACGGTGATGGTTTCGCCGATAATGACATCACGGTTAACCGCCTGAGCCGGCTTCTGGAAACCTTGCTGCAGAGCAGAACCTTTACGATGCTTACCGCCTTTACCGCCGCGAACGGCCGCACGGGCTTCTTCACGATCGGCTTTCGATTCAGCGTGTTTATTGCCTTTCTTCGCCGGGCGCGCTGCTTTCGCATTACGTCCGCGGCCGCGACCGCCTTCAACTTCACGATCGTTGTCGTCTTCAGCCTGACGAGCATGCTGAGAAGTCGTTACGTGATAGTCAGTGGTCTCTTCAGGCGTTTCTGGCGCTTCAGTCCAGTTCTTTTCATTTTCTTGAGCCATACGGCGTGCTTCTTCCGCTACACGGCGCGCTTCTTCTTCAAGTTTGCGGCGTGCTTCTTCTTCCGATTTGCGCTTGAGCTCCGCTGCTTCATTTTCGCGGCGTTGCTTTTCAGCCTGGGCGGTTTTGGTCATATCGTCGGTTTGTTGATTGCTCACTTTGTCTTTTTCCGCGGCTTCACGTTTCGCTTTATCGGCGAGTTCACGTTTCGCTTGTTCTGCGGCCTCACGTTCAGCTTTTAATTGCGCCTCGCGTTTGGCTGATTCTTCAGCTTCACGACGGGCTTGCTCTTCCGCTTCACGCTGCGCCTGCTCTTCCGCGGCAAGGCGTTCGGCCTCTTGCGGATCGCGTTTCACAAAGGTGCGTTTCTTGCGGACTTCGATTTGTACCGATTTGCTCTTTCCACCGGTACCCGGAATATTTAACGTGCTGCGCGTTTTGCGCTGCAGCGTCAGCTTGTCGGGCGCCGAGCCGTGTTCACGGTTCAGGTGCGTCAACAAGGTTTGCTTCTCTTGCGCGGTCACAGAATCATCAGCCGATTTGCGGATCCCTGCATCAGCAAACTGCTGTATCAGGCGATCCACAGAGGTCTGAATCTCTGAGGCCAGCGCTTTAATGGTCACATCTGTCATGCTGTTCCTTCCTGCTACAGTTTATTACGCTTCGTCGCCGAACCAACAAATATTACGAGCGGCCATGATAAGTTCTCCGGCTTTCTCGTCGGTCAAGCCTTCGATATCAGCCAGATCATCAATGCCCTGCTCGGCGAGATCTTCCAGCGTACAAACACCACGGGCGGCCAGGGTGAATGCCAGAGCGCGATCCATACCTTCGAGATTCAAAAGATCGTCGGCAGGTTTGCTGTCTCCCAGGCTCTCTTCTTTGGCCAGCGCCAGCGTGGTCAGCGCGTTTTTCGCCCGCTCACGAAGTGCTTCAACGGTTGCTTCATCCAGACCGTCGATTTCCAGCAGTTCCTTCATTGGCACATAGGCCAGTTCTTCCAGAGTGGCGAAACCTTCTTCAACCAGCAGCGTGGCGAAATCTTCATCAATATCAAGATATTTAGTGAAGGTATCAATCGCTGCATGGGCTTCGGCCTGATGCTTAGCCTGGAGGTCGTCAACGGTCATGACGTTGAGTTCCCAGCCGCTGAGCTGAGATGCCAGACGTACGTTCTGACCGTTACGGCCAATGGCCTGCGCCAGGTTGCCCGCTTCGACTGCGATATCCATGGTGTGCTTGTCTTCATCTACCACGATAGATGCGACGTCAGCCGGAGCCATGGCGTTAATCACGAACTGCGCCGGGTTATCGTCCCACAGCACGATATCGATACGCTCGCCGCCCAGTTCAGTCGAGACAGCCTGAACGCGCGCGCCGCGCATGCCGACGCAGGCGCCAACCGGATCGATACGCTTGTCGTTAGTTTTAACGGCGATTTTGGCACGAGAGCCAGGATCGCGAGCCGCCGCTTTAATTTCGAGAACTTCTTCACCAATTTCCGGTACTTCAATGCGGAACAGTTCAACCAGCATTTCCGGCTTGGAGCGAGTCACGAACAGCTGCGCGCCGCGCGCTTCCGGACGAACTGCGTACAGTACGCCACGGATACGGTCACCCGGACGGAAGTTCTCACGCGGCAGCATATCTTCACGCAGGATCACGGCTTCAGCGTTGTTGCCCAGATCCAGCGTAATGTTGTCGCGGTTCACTTTCTTCACTACGCCCGTGATGATTTCACCTTCGTGCTCACGGAACTGATCGACGACCATCGCACGTTCGGCTTCACGTACTTTTTGTACGATAACCTGCTTGGCGGTCTGCGTAGTGATACGGTCAAAGGTGACAGATTCAATCTGGTCTTCGACGTAATCGCCAGGATTCATGCTTTCATCTTCGTAGCGCGCAGCTTCCAGCGTGATTTCGCGCGTCGGCTGAGTGACTTCTTCAACCACCAACCAGCGACGGAAAGTATCGAAATCACCGCTTTTGCGATCGATTTCTACGCGCACGTCGATCTCTTGCTCATATTTTTTCTTGGTAGCCGTCGCTAACGCACTTTCCAACGCTTCGAAAATTTTCTCACGCGGCAGCGCCTTTTCGTTGGAAACGGCTTCAACAACAGCCAAAATTTCTTTGTTCATCGGGGCCTTTCACCTCAATCCAGACTGTTAAAAGTGGGGAACCAGGTTCGCCTTCTGGATGTTACTCAGCGCGAACACTTCATCTTTGCCTTCGACGGTTACCGTGATCATCTCACCGTCTACCGCTTTGATAAGGCCCTGCCATTTGCGTCGGTTCTGTACCGCCATGCGCAAAACCAGCGAAACTTCTTCACCAATGAAACGCTCATAGTGCTCGGCGGTGAACATGGGACGATCGAGACCAGGGGAAGAGACTTCCAGGTTATAAGCGACTGTAATCGGGTCTTCGACGTCCATGACAGCACTGACCTGGTGGCTCACATCAGCACAATCATCAACATTGATGCCATCGTCACTATCAATATAGATGCGCAGTGTGGACGTGCGACCGCGAATAAATTCGATGCCGACCAGCTCAAAGCCAAGCGCTTCAACTGGCGCAGTGAGCATCTCTGTTAATTTTTGCTCTAATGTGGACAAACCCACCCCCAAGACATAAAAAAAGGGCGTATAGCCCAGTTATTCTGAAGTCAGATAACAAAAAACCCCGATAAATCGGGGCTTTAGATAACTGAACCCTGAGATCGCAACTGCGATCTGGAACACTTTCCAGAAGAATTCTTTCAAATTCGTCTACGAAGGACCCGGTCCTCACAGTATATTTGAAAAAGTACTTAATGGGAAAGTGGTTGCGGGGGCCGGATTTGAACCGACGACCTTCGGGTTATGAGCCCGACGAGCTACCAGGCTGCTCCACCCCGCGCCTGAAACGTGGCATATTTTACTCGTTTTGAGCAAAAGACGCAAATACTGCTGGGATTTGGTACCGAGAGACGGGACATAAAATCGTAGTGAATTGTATTGATACTTCATATATTTTGTCAACATGAATTTCACATTGCAGGTTTCGGTTCATGCTGGTATTTCAGGCTTTTTTGGCAAAAATAGGCTCTGCCTCTTCCTGTCGCCAGCAAAAGATGATTAAATGAAAACTCACAATTAATGCATAAACATGCAATAAAGATTGTTGAGTTGAACTCACCACAGTCTATCTAGCAGGGTTTTATTTTATGACGACGATTCTCAAGCATCTCCCGGTAGGCCAACGTATTGGTATTGCTTTTTCTGGTGGGCTGGATACCAGCGCCGCGCTGCTGTGGATGCGTAAAAAGGGTGCAGTCCCTTATGCATATACTGCAAACCTGGGACAGCCAGACGAAGACGATTACGATGCCATTCCTCGTCGTGCCAAAGAATATGGTGCTGAAGGGGCTCGTCTGATCGATTGCCGTAAACAGCTGGTTGCCGAAGGCATTGCCGCGATTCAGTGCGGAGCATTTCATAACACCACCGGCGGATTAACCTACTTTAACACCACCCCGCTGGGCCGCGCGGTGACCGGTACCATGCTGGTCGCTGCCATGAAGGAAGACGGCGTCAATATCTGGGGCGATGGCAGTACCTATAAAGGTAACGATATTGAACGTTTCTATCGCTACGGCCTGCTGACCAATGCTGAGCTGAAAATTTACAAACCGTGGCTGGATAGCGACTTTATCGACGAGCTGGGCGGCCGTCAGGAGATGTCAGAGTTTATGATTTCCTGCGGATTTGACTATAAAATGTCCGTAGAAAAAGCCTACTCAACCGACTCCAATATGCTGGGCGCCACACACGAAGCGAAAGATCTCGAGTTCCTGAACTCCAGCGTCAAGATTGTGAACCCGATTATGGGCGTCAAGTTCTGGGACGAAAGCGTCAAAATCCCGGCGGAAGAAGTCACCGTTCGCTTTGAACAGGGCCACCCGGTTGCGCTGAACGGACAAACCTTTAGCGATGACGTTGAACTGATGCTGGAAGCTAACCGCATCGGCGGCCGCCATGGTCTGGGTATGAGCGATCAGATCGAAAACCGTATCATCGAAGCGAAGAGCCGCGGCATTTATGAAGCCCCGGGCATGGCGCTGCTGCATATCGCCTACGAGCGTCTGCTGACCGGTATTCACAATGAAGATACCATCGAGCAATATCATGCGCACGGTCGTCAGCTGGGTCGTCTGCTGTATCAGGGGCGCTGGTTCGATTCCCAGGCGCTGATGCTTCGCGACGGACTGCAGCGCTGGGTGGCTAGCCAAATCACCGGCGAAGTGACGCTTGAACTGCGTCGCGGCAACGACTACTCCATCCTCAATACCGTCTCTGATAATCTGACCTATAAAGCAGAGCGTCTGACGATGGAAAAAGGTGACTCGATGTTCTCCGCCGAGGACCGTATCGGCCAGCTGACGATGCGTAACCTGGATATCACCGATACCCGCGATAAGCTATTTGGCTACGCGCAGTCCGGACTGCTGACCGCCTCTTCCGCCACCGGCTTGCCGCAGGTAGAAAATCTGGAAAGTAAATCTAAGTAACGTTCCAGAGAAAATAGTGAAGGCCGCGCGAGCGGCCTTTTTTATGCAGAAATATCCGCGCCAAAGCGACGTGGAATATCCGGCACTGATGCTGCCGTTCACCTTTCTCTGGACGAAAAAAAAGACGCTTTTCAGCGTCTTTTTTCAAGAAATTGGTACCGAGGATGGGACTCGAACCCACAAGCCCGTTAGGGCACTACCACCTCAAGGTAGCGTGTCTACCAATTCCACCACCTCGGTACGGATACTGCTTATCAGTGCGGGATATCGCTGCTCGGCTGCGCCGGAGCTGTCGGCTGAGTTTGCTCAGTTTTCGGAGCGCTCAGATTATCCCACTCACTTCCTTTATTGGTCTTGTTGCTGTTGATATTGCCCAGCGCCAGACTGATGATGAAGAACAGCGCAGCCAGGATACCAGTCATGCGGGTCATGAAATTACCTGAACCGCTGGATCCAAACAGAGTGCCGGAAGCGCCTGCTCCGAAGGAGGCTCCCATATCAGCGCCTTTACCTTGCTGCAGCATAATCAGACCAACAAGGCCAATCGCCACAATAAGGAAAACAACTAAAAGAGCTTCGTACATAATCAACCTGTTCCTTGCGGATTTGCCGCATACCAAGTGCTTCGACCAATAAAGCGGGACGTTTCAACGTTTCCCACTGAAGCGGGTGTGAATACTAACCAAAGCGAATGACCTTCGCAAGGGCAATTTCAGCGCATTGTATCAAGTGCGGAAAAAAACAGCAAAAAGCGATTTATTGTCGACTAAAAAGGCGGCAAGCGTCGCCTTTTTAGTCACTTAGCAAGAGAGATTAAACGCTTTTCACCGCATCAGCGATACGGTGGGCAAATTCGTGCACCTGTTCTTCATGCTCGCCTTCCACCATAACGCGAATCAGCGGCTCAGTGCCTGATTTACGCAGCAGTACGCGGCCCCGATTCCCCAGCGCCGCTTCCACTTCTGCCGTTACCGCTTTGACGTGCTCATGTTCCAGCGGGTTACCGCTACCTTCCGTAAAGCGAACGTTAACCAGAAGCTGCGGGAACATTTTCATTCCGCTGCACAGGTCGTGCAGGCTCATATGGTTACGCACCATTGCCGCCACAACCTGCAGGCTGGCGACAATCCCATCACCCGTAGTGGTTTTATCCAGTAAGATCACATGACCGGAGTTTTCCGCGCCAATGCGCCAGCCCTTCTCCTGCAGCTTCTCCAGCACATAGCGGTCGCCCACTTTGGCGCGAACAAAAGGAATACCCAGCTGTTTGAGCGCCAGTTCGAGACCCATATTGCTCATCAGCGTCCCGACAGCGCCGCCCCGCAGCTGCCCCTGACGCAGGCCCTCACGGGCAATGATATAGAGGATCTGGTCACCGTCGACTTTGTTGCCTTCATGGTCCACCATAATGACCCGATCGCCATCGCCATCGTAAGCAATGCCCAGATCGGCCTTTTCCGCCAGCACGCGCGCCTGCAGAGCACGAACGTCCGTCGCCCCGACTTCTTCATTGATGTTGAGACCATCAGGCTCACAGCCCATCGCAATGACCTGAGCGCCCAACTCGCGGAAAACGTTCGGCGCAATGTGATATGTCGCCCCGTGAGCGCAATCGACCACCACTTTTAAAGAGTTGAGGCTCAGCTCGTTCGGGAAAGTGCCTTTGCAAAACTCGATATAACGACCGGCAGCGTCGACGATACGGCTGGCTTTACCCAGCTCGGCGGAATCCACGCAGGTGAGTTCTTTTTCCATTTCAGCTTCAATGGCTTCCTCTACCTCATCAGGAAGCTTCGTGCCCTCGATAGAGAAGAATTTGATGCCGTTGTCATAGAACGGATTATGCGAAGCGGAAATCACAATCCCGGCTTCCGCGCGGAAGGTGCGCGTCAGATAGGCAATTGCCGGCGTTGGCATCGGGCCGGTAAAAGAAGCGGATAATCCCGCGGCGGCCAGGCCAGCCTCCAGCGCGGACTCCAGCATATAGCCTGAAATACGGGTATCTTTACCAATAATAATCTTCCGTGAGCCGTGCCTTGCCAGTACCTTACCTGCCGCCCAGCCCAGCTTTAACACAAATTCTGGCGTTATTGGCGCATCGCCTACGCGGCCACGAATACCATCAGTACCAAAATATTTGCGGTTACTCATAACGTTTATTTTCCTTAGCGGCCAGGGTAGCTTCCACCACGCGCAGCGCTTCTACCGTTTCTTTGACATCATGGACGCGAATTATCTGCGCGCCCTGCATTGCAGCAATGACAGCACAGGCCAGGCTGCCACTCAGGCGCTCCGTCGGCCCGACATTAAGCAACTGACCTACCATCGACTTACGCGACATACCTACCAGCAGCGGAAGACCAAAATGATGGAACTCTCCAAGTCGGGCAAGCAGTTCATAATTATGAGAAAGATTTTTACCGAAACCGAATCCCGGGTCGAGCAACAATTTATCTTTTGCGATACCGGCCCGTTCGCAGCGCACAATATGTTCGACAAAAAAGCGCTCAACGTCAGCAAACACGTCCGCGTACTTCGGTGCGTCCTGCATTGTCTTCGGCTGACCCTGCATATGCATCAGACATACCGGCAAGCCCGTTTCAGCCGCAGCCTCCAGCGCTCCCGGTTCGGTCAGCGAACGGATATCATTGATGATATGCGCGCCAACACGCGCCGACTCGCGAATCACTTCCGGTTTTGAGGTATCAACGGAGATCCAGACCTCAAAGCGCTGGGCAATCGCCTCCACCGTCGGAATGACTCGCGCCAGTTCTTCCTCGACGCTGACATCCGCAGCCCCCGGACGCGTCGACTCCCCACCGATATCAATGATAGTCGCCCCGGCATTGATCATCAGATTGGCGTGTTTAACGGCTTCGACCAGCGTGTTGTGAGTCCCGCCGTCAGAGAAAGAATCAGGAGTAACGTTAAGAATACCCATCACATGTGGATGAGAGAGATCGAGGGTTGAGCCCTGGGCTACAAGTTTCATCGCTAAATCCCTGAGTCAGAGAAAGGTTGAAAAAGAAAAACCCCGGAGCATACGCTCAGGGGTTTTAAAAAGTACAACAGCGTCAATAACGGCTAACTTATTTGTCGCCCAGCTGTTCTGACATGGTATTGCCCGGGTTTGGCGTACGCGGTTCATCGACCGGACGCGGAGCACGAGGGGTGCCATTGTTGTCAGAATTGTTGGATGAACCCGGTTCTTCCCAGCCAGCTGGCGGGCGAACATCGCGGCGAGCCATCAGGTCATCAATCTGCGGGGCGTCGATGGTTTCATATTTCATGAGCGCATCTTTCATCGCGTGCAGGATGTCCATGTTATCGTTCAGGAGCTGGCGTGCACGATTGTAGTTACGCTCAATCAGTGACTTCACTTCCTGGTCGATAATACGCGCCGTTTCATCGGACATATGCTTCGCTTTCGCGACGCTGCGGCCAAGGAAAACTTCACCTTCTTCTTCGGCATACAGCAGCGGGCCGAGTTTGTCAGAGAAGCCCCACTGGGTGACCATGTTACGCGCCAGGTTAGTCGCGACTTTAATGTCGTTCGACGCGCCGGTAGAAACATGCTCTACGCCGTAGATAATCTCTTCCGCCAGACGACCGCCGTACAGGGTTGAAATCTGGCTTTCCAGCTTCTGACGGCTGGCGCTGATCGCGTCGCCTTCAGGCAGGAAGAAGGTGACACCCAGTGCGCGACCGCGCGGGATAATCGTCACTTTGTGCACCGGATCGTGTTCCGGCACCAGGCGGCCAATAATCGCATGGCCCGCTTCGTGATATGCGGTGGACTCTTTCTGCGCTTCCGTCATCACCATGGAGCGACGTTCCGCACCCATCATGATTTTGTCTTTCGCTTTCTCGAATTCAACCATCGATACAACGCGCTTGTTGCCACGAGCCGCAAACAGCGCCGCTTCGTTCACCAGGTTTGCCAGGTCAGCACCGGAGAAGCCCGGCGTACCGCGGGCAATAATTGCCGCGTCGATATCCGGCGCCAGCGGTACGCGGCGCATATGCACTTTCAGAATCTGTTCGCGACCGCGAACGTCCGGCAGACCTACCACAACCTGACGGTCAAAGCGGCCTGGACGCAGCAGCGCAGGGTCAAGAACGTCCGGGCGGTTGGTTGCCGCGATAACGATGATACCTTCGTTACCCTCAAAGCCGTCCATCTCAACCAGCATCTGGTTCAGGGTCTGTTCACGTTCATCGTGACCGCCACCTAAGCCCGCACCACGCTGGCGGCCCACGGCGTCGATTTCATCGATAAAGATGATGCACGGAGCCGCTTTCTTGGCCTGTTCGAACATGTCACGCACGCGGGATGCACCGACACCAACGAACATTTCAACGAAGTCAGAACCGGAAATCGTAAAAAATGGAACCTTAGCTTCACCCGCGATGGCTTTTGCCAGCAAGGTTTTACCGGTACCCGGAGGGCCGACCATCAGGACGCCTTTCGGAATTTTACCGCCCAGCTTCTGGAAACGGCTCGGCTCGCGCAGGTATTCAACCAGTTCAGCCACTTCTTCTTTCGCTTCGTCACAACCGGCGACGTCGGCAAAAGTGGTTTTGATCTGGTCTTCCGTCAGCATACGCGCCTTACTCTTACCGAACGACATGGCACCTTTGCCACCGCCGCCCTGCATCTGGCGCATAAAGAAGATCCAGACGCCGATAAGAAGCAGCATCGGGAACCAGGAGATGAAGATAGAAGCCAGCAGGCTCGGCTCTTCTGGCGGCTCACCAACCACCTTGACATTTTTAGTCAGAAGGTTATCAAGCAGCTTAGGATCGTTCACCGGGATGTAGGTCGTGTAACGGTTACTATCTTTCTTGGTAACGTTTATCTCACGTCCGTTGATACGCGCTTCGCGAACCTGGTCCTGATTGACCTCCTGCAGGAAGGTAGAATAATCCACCTTGCGGCCATTCGACTCGCTGGGCCCAAAGCTCTGGAATACTGACATCAGCACAACGGCAATGACCAGCCAGAGTATTAGGTTTTTCGCCATGTCACTCAAGGGATTAACCTCATATTACAACTGTGTTAAAAACAGCGTCAGGATACTCTATATCCAGCGTCTTTCAAACTTTCGTTTGAAATCTGCCGGTTATGGTTTACGCCCGGTCGCTACAATATACACTTCACGCGAACGGGCGCGAGAAGAGTCCGGCTTACGAACTTTGACCTTCGTAAACAGGGAGCGAATCTCTCTTAGATACTCATCGAAGCCTTCGCCCTGGAACACCTTCACTACAAAACTACCACCTGGCGCTAAGACATCACGAGCCATTCCAAGCGCCAGTTCCACCAGATACATGGCCCGGGGAATATCCACCGCCGGTGTTCCACACATATTTGGCGCCATATCGGACATGACAACTTGTACTTTACTGTCACCTACACGCTCAAGTAACGCTTTCAGGACTAATTCATCACGAAAGTCGCCCTGAAGGAAGTCCACACCAACGATTGGATCCATAGGTAGAAGATCGCAAGCAATGATGCGGCCGCTGTTACCGATCTGCGTAACCGCGTATTGCGACCAGCCACCGGGTGCAGCGCCGAGGTCAACTATCGTCATCCCCGGTTTAAAAATCTTGTCACTTTGCTGTATTTCATCAAGTTTAAACCAGGCACGGGAACGTAACCCCTTTTTCTGTGCCTGCTGAACATATTTATCGCTAAAGTGTTCCTGAAGCCAACGACTTGAGCTGGCAGAACGCTTTTTACCTGTCATTTAACATTCCCATTTCGGGTTCATCGTACTTCGCGACGTAAAAATCGACGCGGTAGTTTGGCGATATATGGGAGATGGCGGTAGAATGAACCGTTTTCAATCCCAACGTAAGCAAAAAAATACGATGAATCTGAGTACTAAACAAAAACAGCACCTGAAAGGTCTGGCACATCCGCTCAAGCCGGTAGTTATGCTTGGCAACAATGGTTTGACCGAAGGGGTACTGGCCGAGATTGAACAAGCGTTAGAGCACCATGAACTTATCAAGGTGAAGATCGCCTCGGAAGATCGCGAAACTAAAACCTTGATCGTGGAAGCTATCGTGCGCGAAACCGGCGCCTGTAATGTACAGGTCATCGGTAAAACGCTGGTTCTGTACCGCCCGACTAAAGAGCGTAAAATCTCGCTGCCACGCTAAGAATATCCTGGTTATCGACACAACTTTGTGTAAATCGAGGGTTTTCTGCGGGTAGACGAGCAAAATGCCATGCTCCGGACGCTGATAAAAGGCCGCTACGCGGCCTTTTTCCTTTCTTTACAATCCATCAACATCGTAGCGTTAAATTCGGATTAAAGGTACTCAACCTTCAGAATTTCGAATTCGACTTCACCGCCCGGTGTACGGATTACCACAACATCATCCTGCTCTTTACCGATTAAACCACGTGCAATCGGTGAGTTAACAGAGATCAGATTTTGCTTAAAATCGGCCTCATCATCGCCGACGATACGATAAGTTTGCTCTTCATCCGTATCGAGATTCAGAACGCTGACCGTCGAACCAAAAATCACCCGGCCATTGTTAGGCATTTTAGTGATGTCGATAACCTGCGCGTTCGACAGCTTTGCTTCAATATCCTTAATGCGGCCTTCACAGAAGCCCTGCTGTTCGCGGGCAGCATGATACTCAGCATTTTCTTTCAGATCGCCGTGCTCGCGCGCATCAGCGATGGCCGCGATGATTTCAGGACGACGTACGGACTTCAGGAAATCCAGTTCTTCGCGCAGTTTTTCAGCGCCACGTAAGGTCATCGGAATAGCTTGCATTTGTTATACCTCTTTTCATTCCTTCATGGAGCAGACAACACCGCTCCGCAACCGGTCAAGACTTGAGCAGGGCCGGAGCAAAAGAAAACCGACCCGGAAAGTCATCCCCAGGTCAGCAGCAATTTTCAATTTGATACGTATTTTACCCTGAAGTTCACTATGGGTCATCGTTTACTTTACAGGGCGATGCACCGTAGTATGACGGACTGGTTTCAGGCTGTTAGCGCGAGATTATGCGATTTCCCAGATTTATCATCGGATTGACCGCCGGTATAGCGTTTAGCGCTCAGGCGGCGAATATTGACGAGTACATCAACCAGCTTCCTGCGGGCGCAAACCTTGCCTTTATGGCGCAGAAGGTGGGATCCCCAACGCCGGAGATAGACTATCATAGCCAGCAGATGGCGCTTCCGGCCAGCACCCAAAAGGTGATAACCGCACTTGCTGCGCTGCTGCAGCTGGGTCCGGACTTCCGCTTCACCACCACGCTGGAAACGAAAGGCAGTCTCGATGGCGGTGTCCTGAAAGGCGACCTCATTGCGCGCTTTGGCGGCGATCCTACCCTTCGGCGTCAGGATATTCGTAATATGGTGGCCACGCTGAAGAAAGCCGGCGTCCAGCGAATTGAAGGTAATGTCCTGATCGATACCTCCATCTTCGCCAGCCATGACAAAGCGCCGGGCTGGCCCTGGAATGATATGACGCAGTGCTTTAGCGCCCCGCCGGCGGCAGCTATTGTCGATCGAAACTGTTTCTCCATCTCGCTCTATAGCGCGCAAAAACCGGGCGATCTGGCGTTTATCCGCGTGGCGTCTTACTACCCGGTGACCATGTTCAGCCAGGTACGAACGCTGGCGCGCGGCTCTTCTGAAGCACAGTACTGTGAGCTTGACGTGGTTCCCGGCGATCTGAACCGATACACCCTGACCGGCTGTCTGCCGCAGCGCAGCGAACCGCTGCCGCTGGCTTTCGCCATCCAGGATGGCGCCAGCTACGCCGGTGCGATTCTGAAAGCGGAGCTGACCGATGCCGACATCACCTGGAGCGGCACGCTGCTGCGTCAGACGCTGGCGAACGATCCGGGTACCGTCCTGGCGAGCACCCAATCTGCACCGCTGCACGATCTGCTGCGTATTATGTTGAAAAAATCGGACAACATGATCGCCGATACGGTATTCCGCACCATTGGGCATGCCCGCTTCAGCGTACCGGGTACCTGGCGAGCCGGATCCGATGCCGTACGGCAGATCCTGCGCCAGCAGGCCGGCGTCGATCTCGGCAATACCATTATTGCCGATGGCTCAGGTCTGTCGCGCCATAACCTCATCGCGCCAGCCACGATGATGCAGGTGCTGCAGTACATCGCCCAGCACGATAACGAGCTCAACTTTATCTCGATGCTGCCTCTGGCCGGCCACGACGGTTCTCTGCAATACCGCGCAGGTCTGCATCAGGCTGGCGTTGATGGCAAAGTTTCGGCGAAAACGGGTTCACTGCAAGGGGTGTATAACCTGGCCGGTTTCATCACTACCGCCAGCGGCCAGAAGATTGCGTTCGTGCAATATTTGTCTGGCTACGCCGTGCCTCCGGCCGACCAGCGTAATCGCCGCATTCCGCTGGTGCGCTTCGAAAGCCGATTGTACAAGGACCTGTACCAGAACAACTAAAAGCAAAAGGGCCGCATCATATGCGGCCCTTTTTGTGTACCCGGAATTAACGCTTGTAGATGAATTCGACGCCTTCTTCGTCGTCTTCGTCCCAATCGTCATCCCAGTCTTCATCATCTTCCACTTCAGCTTCTTCAAGCTGCTGACGATGATAGTCGTCCCACATAAACTCGACTTTTTCGGCCGGCTTCGCTTCTTCTGCATGGACAATCGGGTTTTCGATGATAAAGGTCATCACGTCCCAGCACAGGTCTTTTACGCCCTGCTGGCTGGCCGCCGAAATCAGATAGAATTTATCTTCCCAGCCCAGCGCCTGCGCGATAGCTTTCGCTTTCGCTTCCGCCTCAGCTTTATCCATCAGGTCAATCTTGTTAAAGACCAGCCAGCGCGGCTTAGAAGCCAGCTTCTCACTGTATTTTTCCAGCTCACCGATAATAATCCGCGCGTTCTCAACCGGATCGGAGCCGTCAATCGGCTCGATATCGATGAGATGCAGCAGCACGCGGCAGCGCTCCAGGTGCTTCAGGAAGCGAATACCGAGGCCTGCGCCTTCCGCTGCGCCTTCAATCAGCCCAGGGATATCCGCCACCACAAAGCTCTTCTCGTTATCCATACGCACCACGCCGAGGCTTGGCACCAGCGTCGTAAACGGATAGTCAGCGACTTTAGGCTTGGCAGCGGAAACGGCACGAATAAAGGTCGATTTACCCGCATTCGGCATCCCCAGCATCCCGACGTCCGCCAGCAGCATCAGCTCCAGTTGGAGATCGCGCTTATCGCCCGGCGTCCCCATCGTCTTTTGACGCGGAGTACGGTTTACGGACGATTTGAAACGGGTGTTACCCAGACCGTGCCAGCCGCCTTTGGCGACCATCAGACGCTGACCGTGCTTGGTCATATCGCCCATCGTCTCGCCGGTCCCCTGGTCGATTACACGGGTTCCTACCGGCACTTTCACCGTCACGTCTTTACCGCGTTTACCGGTACAGTCGCGGCTCTGGCCGTTTTGCCCGCGCTCGGCGCGGAAAGACTTCTCAAAACGATAGTCGATCAGGGTGTTCAGGTTTTCGTCCGCTTCAAGCCAGACGTCGCCGCCATCACCACCGTCACCGCCGTCCGGGCCGCCTCTCGGGATATATTTTTCGCGGCGGAAGCTAACGCAACCATTGCCGCCATCGCCTGCTACGACCAGGATCGTTGCTTCATCAACAAACTTCATTTTACTCTCCGTAAATCATTCGCCTGAGCGGGGGAGCGGCACAACCGCTTCTCGCTTACGCCATCGTCCCCAAAGACGATGACCGACGGCGGAATACATCGCGCCCGCAACCACGACAAACGCACCGAGATAACCCATCAGGTTCAACAGCGGTCTGGCGAAAACGTCGGGCCAGGCCAGTGATAATAAATCTGAAAACAGCAGCGTAAACAGCGGCGTTAAGGTAATCAACGCGCTCACCTGCGCCGCCTGCCAGCGCGCCATCGCTTCCGCCAGCGCGCCGTAGCCGACCAGGGTGTTCAGGCCGCAAAAAACCAGGCAGGCCAGCTGCCAGTCGCTTAATGCCAGTACCTGCGAAGGCTTCGCTAATGGCAATAGCGATATCGTACATAAAGTGTACAGCAAAAAAAGGATTTGCTGTGACGCCAGACGCCGCAATAACACCTTTTGCGCGACACCGTAGCACACCCACACCGTCGCCGCCCCGACGCCGAAAATTACCCCCCACGTGTAGTCCGTCAGGCGAGTAAAAATCTCAATCAGGCTGGTGTTAAAAAACATGACCAGACCGCTCACCAGCATCAGCGCTCCCACAACCTGAGTGCCGCGCATTTTTTCTTTAAGGACAAAAACGCTGGCCACCATCATGCCGACCGGGGACAGCTGGCCAATCACCTGGGAAGCGGTGGGGCTGAGATATTGCAAGGAAGAACTAAACAGAATGAAGTTACCGAACAAACCACCCGTCGCAATCACCAGCAGTATCAACCACCGCGGCTTACGAAAAATACGCAGCGGAGGCAGTTTTCTTTTCATGGCCAGAATGGCGCCAAGACCAAAACTTGCCATCAAAAAGCGATAAAAAACCACCGTCGGCGGCTCCATCACTTCAAGAACCTGCTTCATTGCGATCGGCAGGGCCCCCCAACACATCGCCGTGGTGAGCGCTAAAAGAATGCCGATGCCGGCCTGCTGCTTCATGCCCGTTTTCCCTGCAGAAAATTTTCCGGGTTTTCAATGTAAAAAGCCCCGCAACACGTTGCGGGGCTTTAATCCGTTACCGGACCACGAAAAACTTACTCAGCAACGATGCTGATGTATTTACGGTTGTTCGGGCCTTTAACTTCGAATTTCACTTTACCGTCTGCTTTAGCAAACAGAGTGTGGTCACGACCGCAACCTACGTTAGTGCCAGCGTGGAATTTGGTACCACGTTGACGAACGATGATGCTACCCGCCAGAACGGATTCGCCACCGAAACGCTTAACGCCCAGGCGTTTAGCTTCTGAATCGCGACCGTTACGAG
This sequence comes from Klebsiella sp. MBT K-1, assembly GCF_002556465.1. NCBI lineage: Bacteria > Pseudomonadati > Pseudomonadota > Gammaproteobacteria > Enterobacterales > Enterobacteriaceae > Klebsiella > Klebsiella sp. MBT K-1. Next base: position 288,146 of record NZ_PDEL01000007.1, read on the forward strand.
TTGAGCCGCCAGCCTTTTTATGTGCCATTTAAATCTCTCCTCAGGTCTTAGGCGCTGATGCCAGTAATTTTCACATCAGTGAACCACTGACGATGGCCCTGCTGCTTACGGTAGTGTTTACGACGACGAAACTTAACGATTTTAACTTTCTCGCCACGACCGTGTGCAACAACTTCAGCTTTGATTACGCCGCCCTCAACGAAAGGAACGCCGATTTTAATTTCTTCACCGTTTGCGATCATCAGCACTTCTGCGAACTCAACAGCTTCGCCAGTTGCGATGTCCAGCTTTTCCAGGCGAATGGTTTGACCTTCGCTTACTCGGTGTTGTTTACCACCACTTTGGAAAACCGCGTACATATAGAACTCCGCTTCCGCGCACCTCTTCGTATGATTCAGAGTGCGCTATAAATATTCACAATAGGGCGCGAATATTACGCAAAACGCGAGCCTTTGACAAGAGCGATCAGCGATCAACGCAGAAAAAAAACACAACTTTCACTCCAGCGTTTATCTGCGGCAATTTTTCAGTACAATCACATCTTCTTTTAATTCTATCTTAATCCTTCTGTGATCCTATTGGATACGCGGGAACAGGACATTTGGCCCGGCTTTTGCGATGAATTTAGAAAAAATCAATGAGTTAACCGCGCAGGATATGGCGGGCGTCAATGCGACAATTCTTGAGCAACTCGACTCGGATGTTCAGCTTATCAATCAGTTAGGCTACTACATCGTTAGCGGAGGCGGTAAACGCATTCGCCCGATGATCGCCGTGCTGGCCGCGCGTGCCGTGGGATATCAGGGAAACGCTCACGTCGCCATTGCTGCGCTGATCGAATTTATCCATACCGCCACCCTGCTGCATGATGACGTCGTCGATGAGTCTGATATGCGCCGGGGCAAAGCCACCGCAAACGCCGCTTTTGGCAATGCCGCTAGCGTGCTGGTTGGCGATTTCATCTACACCCGCGCCTTTCAGATGATGACCAGCCTCGGCTCATTGAGAGTTCTGGAAGTGATGTCGGAAGCCGTGAACGTCATTGCTGAAGGCGAAGTTCTGCAGTTGATGAACGTGAACGACCCGGATATCACCGAAGAAAACTATATGCGGGTCATTTATAGCAAGACCGCCCGTTTGTTTGAAGCCGCAGCCCAGTGCTCCGGGATCCTGGCCGACTGCACCGCGGAACAAGAGAAAGCGTTACAGGACTACGGGCGCTATCTGGGCACCGCTTTCCAGCTGATTGACGATCTGCTTGACTACAGTTCAGACGGTGAGCGGCTGGGTAAAAACGTCGGTGACGATCTAAATGAAGGCAAACCCACTCTTCCGCTGCTGCACGCTATGCAACACGGCAGCGCAGAACAGTCCGCCATGATCCGCGGAGCGATCGAGCAGGGTAACGGCCGCCATCTACTCGAAGCCGTACTGGAAACCATGGCAGCCTGCGGCTCGCTGGAATGGACCCAAAAACGCGCGGAGGAAGAGGCTGATAAAGCGATTGCCGCCCTTCAGGTCCTCCCCGAATCCCCGTGGCGTGAAGCGCTAATTGGTCTTGCCCACATCGCCGTGCAGCGCGACCATTAACCCCTCCCCTCACTTTCCCGCGTAAAATCGCGGGAAAGTTCCAGTAAGCACCAATAAAGCCAATTTCAGCCTTATTTCTTGATATATTCCTAATATCAAAGCCATTAAAAGAACTTGTTAGAACATTACTGGAACTCAAGGTATAGTCATTTTGTCGCCCATTAAGGACGAACGGAATGTTTATTACCAGGAGAATTTATGGATAAGTTCATCGACTGGCATCCGGCGGATATTATTGCCGGATTACGCAAAAAAGGGACGTCGCTGGCAGCTGAATCGCGGCGTAATGGTTTAAGTTCTTCAACGCTCGCCAATGCGCTGACTCGGCCCTGGCCCAAGGGCGAGCTGATTATCGCTCACGCGCTGGAAACCGATCCGTGGGTAATATGGCCATCGCGCTATCACGATCCCCATACCCACCAGTTTATCGACAGAACGCAGATGATGCGTCAGAGGAAGAATAACAAGTAAAGCGAGGTTGCAGACAACAGCCCCCGGACCTACGTCAGAGGGCTGCTGTAATGGGCTTATTCGGCTTTGACGCGTTCAATATTCGCGCCAAGCGCCTGAAGTTTGTCTTCGATACGTTCGTAGCCGCGGTCAATGTGGTAAATACGATCGACAATCGTCGTCCCTTCCGCAATGCAGCCTGCCAGCACCAGGCTAGCAGACGCACGCAGATCCGTCGCCATGACCTGGGCGCCAGAAAGTTGCTTCACGCCGTGGCAAATCGCCGTATTGCTCTCGATTTCCGCATGCGCGCCCATACGGATCAGCTCCGGGATATGCATGAAACGGTTTTCGAAGATCGTTTCGGTGATCACGCCGGTTCCCTCGGCAACCAGATTCAGCAAGGTGAACTGGGCCTGCATATCGGTCGGGAAACCCGGATGCGGAGCAGTACGAACGTTGACAGCTTTCGGACGGTTGCCGTGCATATCGAGGCTAATCCAGTCCTCGCCCGTTTCGATGTCCGCGCCGGCATCGCGTAGCTTCGCCAGAACCGCATCAAGCGTATCAGGTTGAGCATTGCGGCACAGGATCTTACCGCCAGAAATCGCCGCCGCCACCAGGAAGGTCCCGGTTTCAATACGATCCGGCAGAACGCGGTAGACGCCGCCGCCGAGGCGCGCTACGCCTTCGATGGTGATACGATCGGTACCCTGACCTTTGATCTTCGCGCCCAGCGCGTTGAGAAAGTTGGCGGTATCGACAATTTCCGGCTCGCGCGCGGCGTTTTCGATAACGGTGGTGCCTTCCGCCAGCGTCGCAGCGCTCATGATGGTTACGGTAGCGCCAACGCTGACCTTATCCATCACAATATGCGCGCCTTTCAGGCGTCCATTAACCGACGCCTTGACATAACCTTCTTCCAGTTTGATTTCCGCACCCAGTTGCTCAAGACCGGTAATGTGTAAATCAACCGGGCGCGCGCCGATGGCGCAGCCGCCGGGAAGTGATACCTGTCCCTGACCAAAACGGGCCACCAGCGGACCCAGCGCCCAAATCGAAGCACGCATGGTTTTGACGAGGTCATACGGGGCACAGAAAACGTCAACCGGGCCGGCATCGATCCATACGGAGCCGTTGCGCTTAACGTTCGCGCCCAGCTGGCTCAGCAGTTTCATGGTGGTATCGATGTCTTTCAGCTTCGGTACGTTCTGGATCTCAATCGGCTCTTCGGCTAATAGCGCGGAAAAGAGGATTGGCAGGGCGGCGTTTTTCGCGCCGGAAATAGTGACCTCGCCCTGCAGACGAGTAGGCCCCTGAACACGGAATTTATCCATTGATTCTGTTCTCTGTTAAGAATTCACATACGCTGCGGGGAACATCCCCACAGCTTATAAGCCATTTAGTTTGCGGTCTCGCGCCCACTCCTGCGGGGTAAACGCTTTTATCGACAGAGCATGGATGCGGTTATCGGCAATATATTCCATCAGCGGGGCATAGATAGCCTGTTGCTTCTTGACCCGACTCATGCCGTCGAACATCTCACCCACAGCAATAACCTGAAAGTGGCTGCCATCGCCAGAGACGTGGACTTCCTGAAGGGAGAGTGCGTTCATCAGCACGGTCTGAATTTCATGATTTTCCATGGGCTACATTTATCTGATAGTGAAAACAGCCCAACATCTTAGAGGAAAGTGGCGCTGTCTTAAACAAGCAAAAAGCCCCATCGAAAAGTTTGATGGGGCTTTCAGAATAGCTTCAGCAGTAAAGCACTGAAAAAGTTATGGGATCATATCGGCAGGAAGGTTATACAACCTGACCAGGGTTTGCAGATTTTCACTCTTCCCGGTCAACTTCGCTTCCCCGCCCTGCCGACGAACCAGTGCGATAAAATGCACTAATAGCGCCAGCCCGGCGGTGTCCACGCGGGTCACGGCGCTCAGGTCGATTGCGGACACGCCATCCGTCGCCTGAGCGCGTGCTTCCCACAGCGGGACCAGAAGATCCTGGTCCAGCTCTCCGCGCAGCGCCAGCGTCTCACCATCGCGAGTCCAGCTCAGCTGCCCGGTCATTATTTTTTCTGTTCCAGAGTAATCGGCTGCGCGGAGCTTGCCTTCAGCTGCGCCGTCAGACCATCAACGCCTTTAGTACGCAGCAGGTCGCTCCACTCGTTTTGTTTAGTGGTGATCATGCTCACCCCTTCCGCAATCATGTCGTACGCCTGCCAGTTACCGGTCTGGGTATTTTTACGCCACTGGAAATCCAGGCGAACCGGCGGACGGCCATTCGGATCGAGGATGGTGACGCGAATAGGAACAATGGTCGCGCTGCCCAGAGGCTGCTCAGGCGCAATCTGATAGGTCTGACCGTGATACATCGCCAGCGCCTGGCCGTAGGCCTGTTTCAGATATTCGCGGAAGGCGGCGAAATAGGCTTCACGCTGCGCCGGGGTCGCTTCTTTGTAATAACGACCTAATACCAGCGCGCCGGCGTATTTCACCTGAACATAGGGCAGCAGTTCCTGATCGACGATGTCGCGCAGGTAGTTCGGGTTAGCCTGAATCTTAGGCTGCTCGTTCTTCAGGCGATCGAAGGTTTTCTGCGCCGCTTCGTCCATCAGCTTATAGGGATTGGATTGGTCCGCGGCGGTGGCCGCAGTCAAAGGGGCAATCACCAGCATGGCGACCATTAGTAAGCGTTTAAACATGTCTTATCTCTCCTGAAATTAGTGCGTCGTGCCGGCTGGCGGCGTAGCGTCAGTATGACTCTCCCCGGCAGACTGTTCATCGCCAGAATTCTTATTGTCGCTACCTTTACTGTTATAAAGGAACTGGCCTATCAAATCTTCCAGCACCATGGCGGATTTGGTGTCCTGAATGGTGCCGCCATCTTTAAGGATAGCCGTTCCCAACTCCGGGTCTTCAAACCCGATGTTCATCGCCAGGTACTGTTCGCCCAGCAGACCGGAAGTTCTGATCGCCAGCGAGCTGGTATCCGGGATATGGTTGTAGCGCTCATCAATATCGAGAGCGACGCGAGGCAGGTAGGTTTTAGGGTCGAGCGTGATATCCGCCACGCGTCCGACGACAACGCCGCCAATCCGTACCGGAGAGCGCGCTTTCAGACCGCCGATATTGTCAAAAGTGGCATAGAGCCGATAAGTCGGTTCGGTACGTAAAGAGGTTACGTTTGCCGCCTTCAGGCAGACAAACAGCGCAGCCAGCAGCGCAACCAGTAAAAATACCCCTACCCAGATTTCATTTTTTCTCGTTTGCATGAACTCAATTCCCAAACATCAGCGCAGTCAGCACAAAATCCAGCCCCAGAACCGCCAGCGACGCATGTACCACGGTACGCGTCGTCGCCCGGCTAATCCCGGCGGAAGTGGGGATAGCGTCATAACCGTTAAATAACGCGATCCATGTTACCGTAATGGCGAAAACCAGACTCTTAATCAGGCAGTTAACCAGATCCATCCGCCAGTCAACGGCGTTTTGCATCGCGCTCCAGAAGAATCCGCCATCGATGCCCTTCCAACTGACACCGACCAGCGAGCCGCCCCAAACGCCGACCGCCACAAAAATAATCGTTAACAACGGCAGTGAAATCACCCCCGCCCAGAAGCGCGGAGAGATCACGCGGCGAAGCGGGTCGACCGCCATCATCTCCATGCTGGAGAGCTGCTCGGTTGCGCGCATCAGGCCAATTTCGGCAGTCAGCGCCGAACCGGCACGCCCGGCAAACAACAGCGCGGCGACCACCGGCCCCAGTTCACGCAGCAGCGACAGCGCCACCAGCATGCCCAGACTGGTTTCGGCGCTATAGGTGGTTAACACCAGATAGCCCTGCAGACCCAGCACCATACCGATAAACAGCCCCGAGACAATGATGATCAGCATCGACAGCACGCCAACGTTATACAGCTGACGCACCAGCAGCGGCGCATGCTTGCGAAACTCAGGCTTGCCGACAACCGCGTTGAAGAGCATTAATCCAGCACGCCCGAACGTTGCGATAGTTTTAATACCGCGATGCCCAAGCGCGGCTAGCGCATTTAACAACATGAGTCGCTTAACTCCCTTTGCCCAATAAATCATGATGATAATCACCCGCCGGATAGCGGAACGGCACCGGGCCGTCGGCGATACCATCAATGAACTGACGAACCCGAGGATCGGCATTTTCGCGCAGCGACTGCGCACTCCCGTGCGCCACCACCTTTTTGTCCGCCACGATATATGCGAAGTCCGCGATGCTGAGCACCTCCGGCACATCATGCGAAACCACGATACAGGTGACACCCAGGGTGCTATTGAGTTCAGAAATCAGCTTCACCAGCACCCCCATCGTAATGGGGTCCTGCCCGACAAAGGGCTCATCGAACATGATTAAATCAGGTTCCAGCGCAATCGCCCTCGCCAGCGCGGCACGGCGCGCCATGCCGCCGGAGAGCTCAGAAGGCATCAGCTTCGCGGCTCCGCGTAGCCCGACGGCCTCCAGCTTCATCATCACCGTGGTGTGCAGCAGCGCTTCCGGCAAACGCGTATGCTCGCGCAGCGGATAAGCGACGTTATCAAACACGTTCAGGTCGGTGAACAGCGCGCCGGACTGAAACAGCATGCTCATGCGCTTGCGGACGGTATACAGGCGCGAGCGCGACATCTGCGGTACGTTTTCACCATCAAACAGGATCTCGCCTTTATCGGGCGGGATCTGACCGCCGATCAGACGTAACAGGGTGGTTTTGCCGATCCCTGATGGCCCCATTATCGCGGTGATCTTGCCGCGGGGTACCGATAGCGAGATATCATCGAAGATCACGCGATCGCCCCTCGAGAAGCGAATACCGCGCACTTCGACTAGATTCGCCGAACTCTGGCTCATAAAATCATCCTTACTAGACACCCGTCGGGCTAAGCATGGCGCTTTCTTTCACCACAAACCCAACATTTTTACAGAATCTTACCCGCCCGGGTTAGCGAAAGCTGGCATTTGTTTTACTTTTGGCACACATAAAGTCAAAATTAAGAATTCGTTACGCTGCCTACGGACGGCCAGCGAGGCGACGATTATACCTGAAGAAAGGACTTTAGATGCTCTTAGCGACGGCTCTGTTAATTATTGGTTTATTGCTGGTTGTCTACAGCGCCGATCGTCTGGTCTACGCCGCTTCAATACTCTGCCGTATGCTGGGAATCCCCCCCCTTATTATAGGGATGACGGTGGTCAGCATCGGTACCAGTTTACCGGAAGTCATTGTTTCCGCCGCCGCTTCCCTGCATGGGCAAACCGATCTGGCGATCGGCACAGCTCTGGGATCGAATATCACCAATATCCTGCTGATCCTCGGCCTCACCGCTCTGTTTCAACCTTTTACCGTGCATTCTGATATCCTGCGCCGCGAATTGCCGCTAATGTTGCTGGTCAGTTTACTGGCAGGATTTGTGCTGTACGACGGGCAGATTACGCGGATAGATGGCCTTTTTTTGCTGGCGCTGGCGGTACTGTGGCTGCTGTTTACCCTTAAGATTGCCCGCCTTGCGGAACGCCAGGGGAACGACAGCCTGACCCGTGAACAGCTGGCGGAGCTGCCGCGGGAGGGCTCGCTTCCCGTCGCGCTGCTCTGGTTGGGCGTCGCGATGATAGTGATGCCGATGGCCACGCGGATGGTGGTGGATAACGCCACGGTGCTGGCAAACTTTTTTGCCATCAGCGAACTGACCGTCGGCTTAACGGTCGTTGCCATCGGCACCAGCCTGCCCGAGCTGGCCACCGCCATCGCCGGAGCGCGAAAAGGCGAAAATGACATCGCCATCGGCAATATCATTGGCGCTAATATTCTGAATATCGTACTGGTTCTCGGGCTCCCCGCGCTGATTGCGCCTGGCGCCTTTGCCGCCGAGGCCTTTACCCGCGACTATGGCGTCATGCTGCTGGTCAGCCTGATCTTCGCGGTGCTGTGCTGGCGTCGTAAACAACAGCCCGGTCGCCTTGCCGGCGCCCTGCTGCTGGGTGGTTTTGTGCTTTGGTTAGCGATGCTGTACTGGACAGCGCCGCTCTTCGTTGAATGATTCGGGATAACATTATGTCGCAAATAGATTTGCCAGCGGATTTTGACTTTCAACGGGCAGGCCGTGAGGTGCTGGACATTGAACGTGAAGGTCTGGCCCAGCTCGATCAATATATTAATGAAGATTTTACCCGTGCCTGTGAGACCATTTTTCGCTGTACCGGTAAAGTTGTGGTGATGGGAATGGGTAAATCCGGCCATATCGGGCGAAAGATGGCCGCAACGTTCGCCAGCACCGGGACATCAGCATTCTTCGTCCATCCCGGCGAGGCCGCGCACGGCGATTTGGGCATGGTCACCCCCTGCGACGTAGTGATCGCGCTATCTAACTCCGGGGAATCAAATGAAATTCTCGCCCTGATCCCGGTGCTTAAGCGCCAGCAGGTGTCGCTTATCTGTATCACCAGCCGACCGGAAAGCAGCATGGCGCGCGCGGCGGATATTCATCTGTGCGTGAAGGTGCCCAAAGAGGCTTGCCCGTTAGGGCTGGCCCCCACATCAAGCACCACTGCCGCGCTGGTGATGGGCGATGCCCTTGCCGTCGCGCTGCTGGAAGCCCGCGGTTTTACCGCTGAAGATTTTGCGCTATCGCATCCCGGCGGCGCGCTGGGCCGTAAGCTACTGCTGCGGGTCAATGATATCATGCACACCGGCGATGAAATTCCGCATGTTGGCCTGGAGGCCACGCTGCGCGATGCGCTGCTGGAAATCACGCGCAAAAATTTAGGCATGACCGCTATTTGCGACGATGAAATGAATATCATCGGCATTTTCACCGATGGCGATCTGCGCCGCGTCTTTGATACCGGCATTGATATGCGTAACGCCAGCATCGCCGAAGTCATGACGCGAGGCGGCATCCGTATCCGTCCCGGTACGCTGGCCGTTGATGCGCTGAACCTGATGCAGTCCCGTCATATCACCTGCGTGCTGGTTGCCGATGGCGACCGTCTGGTAGGTGTGATACATATGCACGATCTCCTGCGCGCGGGCGTAGTGTAAGTAAGGAAAAAATAATGAATAATGCTGATGCCCTGATAACGACCTGCTATGGTCCGGTAAGTCAGGGCTTTATTGACCGGGCGGCGAAGATCCGTTTACTGATACTTGATGTGGACGGCGTTCTGTCCGACGGTCTTATCTATATGGGCAACAACGGCGAAGAGCTGAAAGCGTTTAACGTGCGCGACGGCTACGGTATCCGCTGCGCCCTGACTTCAGAGATTGAAGTAGCGATAATTACCGGGCGAAACGCTAAACTGGTGGAAGATCGCTGCCAGACGCTCGGCATCACCCATCTCTACCAGGGGCAGTCTGATAAGCTGCTGGCGTTTCATGAGCTACTCAATAAACTGGCCGTTAGCGCGGATGAAGTGGCCTATATTGGCGACGATCTGATCGACTGGCCGGTGATGGCTGAAGTGGGTTTAAGCATAGCGGTAGCCGATGCGCATCCGTTGCTGCTGCCGCGCGCGGATTACGTCACTCGTATCAACGGCGGTCGCGGAGCGGTACGCGAAGTGTGCGATTTGCTACTATTGGCGCAGGGCAAGCTGGATGAGGCCAAAGGGCAATCTATATGAGTAAAACCAGACGTTGGGTTATCATTTTACTATCGCTGGTCGCGCTGATCCTGATCGGCCTGAACCTGGCGAGTACGGACGATGCCACCCAGCAAGCGATCAATCCTGACGATCCGACGTATACCAGCGAGCATACTGATACCGTCGTTTATAGTCCCGAAGGGGCGCTTAACTACCGGCTAATCGCGGAACACGTAGAGTATTTTTCCGAACAGCAGCTCTCGTGGTTCGCAAAACCGGTGATGACCACCTTCGATACGAATAAAGTACCAACCTGGTCTATCAAAGCGGATAAAGCTAAGTTGACGAATGACCGCATGCTGTATCTTTACGGGCACGTTGAGGTTAATGCGCTGACGGCGGATTCTCAACTGCGCAAAATTACGACGGATAACGCCCAGATAAACCTGGTGACGCAGGATGTTACCTCCGATGACATGGTGACGTTGTACGGAACAACATTTAATTCCAGCGGCCTGAAAATGCGCGGGAACCTGCGCAGCAAAAATGCCGAGCTGATTGAAAAGGTTAGAACCTCATATGAAATTCAGAACAAACAAACTCAGCCTTAAGATTGCGCTCGCCAGCGCCTTACTGGCCGCCAGCCTGTCGGCACAGGCCAAAACGGGTGATACCGATCAGCCGATTCATATTGAATCCGATCAGCAGTCGCTGGATATGCAGGGCAACGTCGTTACCTTTACGGGTAATGTCGTCGTCACTCAGGGTACGATCAAAATCAACGCCGACAAAGTCGTCGTGACCCGTCCGGGCGGCGAAAAAGGCAAAGAGGTTATCGATGGCTACGGTAACCCGGCCACCTTCTACCAGATGCAGGACAACGGCAAACCGGTAAAAGGCCGCGCGTCGAAAATGCATTATGAACTGCAAAACGACTTTGTCGTCCTGACCGGCAATGCGCATCTGGAACAGATCGATAGCAATATCCAGGGTGACAAAATCACTTACCTGGTGAAAGAACAAAAAATGCAGGCTTTCAGCAATAAAGGCGGGCGCGTGACCACGGTTCTGGTTCCTTCGCAGCTGCAGGATAAAGGTAGCGATCAGTCAAAGAAGGGTAAGTAATTCGTTATGGCAACATTAACTGCAAAGAATCTTGCTAAAGCCTATAAAGGCCGCCGCGTCGTGGAAGATGTCAGTCTGACCGTGAATTCGGGCGAGATTGTTGGCCTGCTCGGTCCGAACGGCGCCGGTAAAACCACTACCTTCTATATGGTTGTTGGTATCGTACCGCGCGACGCGGGCAACATTATCATCGATGATGAAGACATCAGCCTGCTGCCGCTGCACGCGCGCGCGCGTCGCGGAATCGGCTATTTGCCGCAGGAGGCCTCCATTTTCCGCCGGCTGAGCGTTTACGATAACCTGATGGCGGTATTGCAGATTCGCGACGATCTCAGCAACGAGCAGCGCGAAGATCGCGCGAAAGAGCTGATGGAGGAGTTTCACATTGAGCACCTGCGCGATAGTCTCGGCCAGGCGCTCTCCGGTGGTGAACGGCGCCGCGTCGAGATCGCCCGCGCGTTGGCCGCTAACCCGAAATTCATCCTGCTGGATGAACCCTTTGCCGGCGTTGACCCCATCTCCGTTATCGATATCAAACGCATTATTGAACACCTGCGCGACAGCGGTCTTGGCGTCCTGATAACCGACCATAACGTCAGGGAAACGCTGGCCGTTTGCGAGCGTGCTTATATCGTCAGTCAGGGCCACCTGATAGCCCACGGTACGCCGCAGCAAATCCTTGAAGACGAGCAGGTTAAGCGCGTGTATCTTGGGGAAGACTTCAGACTCTGATAGGGTAGAGGTTACAGACGTTTTAGCCGGAGATATTGGCCCTGAATATGAAGCAAGGTTTGCAATTAAGGCTAAGCCAACAGCTTGCCATGACGCCACAACTGCAGCAGGCGATTCGTCTACTGCAGTTGTCCACGTTAGAACTCCAGCAAGAACTCCAGCAGGCGCTGGACAGTAACCCGTTGCTGGAGCAAACCGATCTTCACGATGAGGTAGAAACCAAAGAGGCCGAGGATCGCGAATCTCTGGATACCGTCGACGCCCTTGAGCAAAAAGAGATGCCCGAAGAGCTGCCGCTTGATGCCAGCTGGGATGAGATTTACACCGCCGGAACGCCATCAGGCAACGGCGTCGATTACCAGGATGACGAACTGCCCGTCTACCAGGGAGAGACCACGCAAAGCCTGCAGGATTACCTGATGTGGCAGGTTGAACTTACGCCATTCACCGATACCGATCGCGCCATCGCGACCTCTATCGTCGATGCCGTTGATGATACCGGCTACCTGACGATTTCTGTCGAAGACATCGTGGAAAGTATTGGCGACGATGAAATCGGACTTGAAGAAGTTGAAGCGGTTCTCAAGCGCATTCAGCGTTTCGACCCCGTCGGCGTGGCGGCAAAAGATTTGCGTGATTGCCTGCTGGTTCAGCTTTCACAGTTTGCCAAAGAGACGCCGTGGATTGAAGAAGCCCGCCTGATCATCAGCGATCATCTCGATCTGCTGGCCAACCACGACTTCCGCAGCCTGATGCGCGTAACCCGCCTTAAAGAAGAAGTGTTAAAGGAAGCGGTAAATCTGATCCAATCGCTGGATCCGCGCCCGGGACAGTCGATCCAAACTGGCGAGCCAGAATATGTCATTCCTGACGTTCTGGTGCGTAAAGTCAACGATCGCTGGGTGGTTGAGCTCAATTCAGATAGCCTCCCGCGCCTGAAGATCAATCAGCAGTATGCCGCTATGGGTAACAGCACGCGCAATGACGCTGACGGCCAGTTTATCCGTAGCAACCTGCAGGAAGCGCGCTGGCTGATCAAGAGCCTGGAGAGCCGCAACGACACCCTGCTGCGCGTCAGCCGCTGTATCGTCGAACAGCAGCAGGCTTTTTTTGAACAAGGTGAAGAGTTTATGAAACCGATGGTGCTGGCGGATATCGCTCAGGCCGTCGAAATGCATGAATCCACTATTTCACGCGTTACTACGCAAAAATACCTGCACAGTCCACGCGGTATTTTTGAGCTGAAGTATTTCTTCTCCAGCCATGTGAACACCGAAGGCGGCGGCGAAGCATCGTCGACGGCCATTCGCGCGCTGGTGAAGAAATTAATCGCCGCGGAAAACCCCGCGAAACCATTGAGTGATAGTAAGCTCACCACCATGCTATCCGATCAGGGTATTATGGTGGCACGGCGAACCGTTGCTAAGTACCGAGAGTCTTTATCCATTCCGCCGTCAAATCAGCGCAAGCAGCTGGTTTGACCCAACCGATAAGGAAGACACTATGCAGCTCAACATTACAGGACACAACGTCGAGATAACCCCCGCGATGCGCGATTTCGTTACCGCGAAGTTCAGCAAACTGGAGCAGTTTTTCGACAGGATCAACCAGGTCTACATTGTGTTAAAAGTGGAGAAGGTGACGCAAATTGCGGACGCCAATCTGCATGTCAACGGTGGCGAAATCCATGCCAGTGCGGAAGGCCAGGATATGTATGCTGCTATCGATGGTCTTATCGATAAGCTGGCAAGACAGTTAACAAAACATAAAGATAAACTGAAACAACACTAATTGTCCGGGCAATCGCCTACGCCAACCGCCTGCCGGCGGTTGGCAAGGAGAGCTCAGGTGAAATTATGATAAATAACGATTCGGCTCTACAACTGAGCAATGTCCTTAACCAGGAATGTACCCGTAGCCAGGTTCACTGCCAGAGCAAGAAACGCGCGCTGGAAATCATCAGCGAGCTGGCGGCAAAGCAGTTAGGCTTATCGTCCCAGATAGTGTTCGAGGCGATCCTTACCCGTGAGAAAATGGGCAGTACCGGGATTGGCAACGGCATTGCAATCCCCCATGGCAAACTCGAAGAGGATACGCTGCGGGCCGTGGGCGTGTTTGTCCAGCTGGAAACCCCCATTGCTTTCGATGCTATCGACAACCAACCCGTCGATCTGTTGTTTGCCCTTCTCGTCCCGGCCGATCAAACTAAGACGCATCTGCATACGCTCTCGCTGGTGGCGAAACGTCTGGCCGATAAAACAATTTGCCGCCGTCTGCGCGCTGCGCAAAGCGATGAAGAGCTGTATGAAATCATCACTGAAGCGGGAAGCAATAATGAGGCGTAACGAAAGCCGCACCTTACGCTTTTTCGTACTGAGGAGAAACGGTACATGGTACTGATGATCGTCAGCGGCCGTTCAGGGTCGGGGAAATCCGTCGCCCTGCGAGCGCTGGAAGATATGGGTTTTTACTGCGTGGATAACCTGCCGGTTGTGCTCTTGCCCGAGCTGGCGCGCTCGCTCGCCGACAGAAACATCTCGGCCGCGGTCAGTATTGACGTGCGAAACATGCCTGAGTCGCCGGAAATCTTCGAGCAGGCGATGAAAAATCTGCCCGCAGAGTTTTCACCTCAGCTGCTGTTCCTGGATGCCGATCGTAACACCTTGATTCGCCGCTACAGCGACACGCGTCGTTTGCATCCCCTCTCCAGCAAAAACCTGTCGCTGGAGAGCGCCATTGATGAAGAGAGCGACCTGCTGGAACCTCTGCGTTCCCGCGCTGACCTGATCGTCGATACCTCAGAAATGTCGGTACATGAGCTGGCAGAAATGCTGCGCACGCGTTTGTTAGGCAAGCGCGAACGCGAGCTGACGATGGTGTTTGAATCCTTTGGCTTTAAGCACGGTATTCCCATTGATGCTGATTACGTTTTCGACGTACGCTTCCTGCCGAACCCGCACTGGGATCCGAAGCTGCGCCCGATGACCGGTCTGGATAAACCCGTGGCCGCCTTCCTCGACCGGCACACGGAAGTTCACAATTTCATTTACCAGACCCGCAGCTATCTTGAGCTATGGTTACCTATGCTGGAGACCAATAACCGCAGCTATCTGACGGTAGCTATTGGTTGTACCGGTGGTAAACACCGTTCGGTTTACATCGCCGAACAGCTGGCTGACTACTTCCGCTCGCGCGGTAAGAACGTGCAGTCCCGTCATCGGACGCTGGAAAAACGCAAATCATGACCGTTAAGCAAACCGTTGAAATCACCAATAAGCTGGGGATGCACGCTCGCCCGGCGATGAAGCTGTTTGAATTAATGCAGAACTACGATGCTGAAGTGCTGCTGCGCAATGATGAAGGAACTGTAGCTGAAGCGAATAGCGTGATTGCCCTGCTGATGCTTGACTCAGCTAAAGGGCGGCAGATTGAGATTGAAGCCAACGGCCCGCAAGAAGTGGAGGCGCTGGCAGCGGTTATCGCGCTGTTCAACGCCGGGTTTGATGAGGATTAGATTTCACTCCCCCGGTCGCAGCGCGCCTTCCGGGGTACTGAGCCGTGAAATCATCAATGTAGCTGATTCGCCCGCATAAACCCTTCCCCGCCTAACTGCCTCATCTGGCGCAGGATCCACGCCTGGCGGCTGCGAATATAACCCGACGGCGCGTCAGCGCGAAAGCGAATGGGATTAGGCAAAACCGCCGCTAAAAGCGCGGCTTCAGCAGCCGTCAATCTGCTGGCCGGTTTGTGAAAATAGCGCTGTGATGCGGCTTCAACGCCAAACGTCCCTTCACCAAACTCCGCAATATTCAGATAAACGGTGAGGATCCGCTTTTTGCTCCAGACCGTCTCAATGCCAACGGTCAGCCCCGCCTCCAGCCCTTTTCTTAGCCAGCTGCGACCATCCCACAGGAACAGGTTTTTTGCCGTCTGCTGCGACAGGGTTGACGCACCGCGGATGCGGTTCTCATTGCGTTCATTGTGCGCCAGCGCCTTCTCAATCGCCGGGACGTCAAACCCCCAGTGCTCCGGGAATTTCTGGTCTTCCGCGGCAATAACCGCCAGCCCCATCCACGGAGAAATTTCATCCATGCCCACCCAATCGGAATGGGCGATGTAATGAAAATTCCCTGAGAGCCAGGCGCCGAGCTGCCGCTCCAGCATCACCGCTGAAAACGGGACGGGGACGATGCTAAACAGAGCAACCCCGCCGCCCCATAGCACCGCGCAAGCCAGCAGCAGCCTCAGCAAAAAACGTTTAATCAAGCGCAACGGCGAAAAGCGAAATGTCATGCCGTCAGAACCAATACGCGAGCAACCAGCTTTTCAATTCCGCTCGCCGCTTCGGCGATGTTCTGCGCCAGCATATACGCGGGAGTCGTCACCACTTTATTGTCTTCATCAACCACAATGTCATCGACCGGGCAAGGCACGTGTTCGGCCCCCATCTCCTCTACCGCATCGGCGGTATCAAGATCGGTACCAATAGTGACGCGTAGCGGAATAGAGAATATTTTAGGCAACAGCGCCGGAGCGATACAGATAAAGCCCAACGGTTTACCCGCCTGATGCATCGCCAGCGCCAGGGCCTTGAGATCGCTATCCACTTCACATTCACTTCCCTGCGAAGCAAAATTGCTGAGGTTCTTTGCCGCGCCAAAACCGCCGGGCACAATCAGCGCGTCCAGCGCATCCGCCCGGGCGTTTGCTAAAGGCTGAATCTCTCCGCGCGCGATACGCGCCGCTTCCACAAGCACATTACGGCTTTCCGCCTGCGCTTCGCCGGTCAGGTGATTGATAACATCGGTTTGCGCTTTATCAGGCGCATAGCAGATAGCCTGAGCGCCGCTGCGGGCAATAGCCAGCAGGGTAATAACGGCTTCATGAATTTCGCTTCCGTCATAAACGCCGCAACCGCTCAGCACGACACCAATTTTCTTCATCACATCAGCCCCTTAGTACAAGTTTATGAAAGCAGTCAAAAATTTTGATTTACTCGCTATGCTTCACATATTTTACTGTTTCACGTAACAAAATATTTAAGGTTTGCTATCTTAATGAGCGAGTAAGCCAAATCCTCAGGTTGCGCCGTGTAAAAAAATCACTCAAATGATTCTGGCGCAATGACCCGTTCCCTGGTGTTGGCGCAGTATTCGCGCACCCCGGTTTATCCGGGGTCATTTTTTATCTGCCGCCGCTACCCACGCCTTCAGTACCGCGACATCGTTTTGCCATTCGGATTTCATCTCTTCAACCCATTCGCCAACGTTATCCGACCAGGCCGGTAAATCCGGGGTTTGGATCTGCTGGCCTAGCTGCTGGATATGGCGCAAACCGATAGAGCCCGCAGCGCCTTTTATCTTATGCCCCTCATCGACGATACCTTTCTGGTCGCGAGCGGTTAAATTTGATTCCAGAACCGCCATGTAGCCCGGCATCATTCTTTCGAAAACGGCCAGACCGTCATTAATCAGCTTCGGCCCTACCAGTTCGATATACTGCTCAAGCATCGGAATATCCAGTACGGAAGCTGATTTACTGATATCTACAGATGGCATCTCATTCTCCTCCTCTTCCGGCGCATCCCAGAATTTTTTGATAATCGCGGTTAATGCCGGAACCGATAACGGCTTGCTCAGGACATCATCCATTCCCGCTTCCAGATACTCAGTCTTGTTCTTCAGGACGTTAGCGGTAAGCGCAACTAGCGGGGGAAGCTCATCGGCGGCAAAGCGCTGTTTCAGCTGACGAGAAATATCGAGCCCAGTCATATCCGGTAGTTGAATATCGAGCAGAACCAGATCGTACTCGCCGGGTACAAACATCTCCAGCGCAGCCTTACCGGTCATCGCCACATCCACGCTGTTGCCCAGCTTCTCCAGTACCGAACGCGCCACGATCACGTTGAGCTCAATATCTTCCACCAGCAGCACGTTCAGCGCAGGTAATGGCATTTCATCTTCCGCCAGCGTGTCTTCAACCTCTTCAGCCACGGCCGGCGCGTGTACGGTGAGCGTGAACGTGGCCCCTTTACCCGGCAGGCTGGCAACGCTAATGTCGCCGCCCATATTACGCGCCAGACGCCGCGACACGGCGAGTCCGATGCCGGTACCTGTCGCTGGCTTGCCGCCCTGGCTATCTTTCACCTGGTAATACATGGCGAAAATTTTATCCTGTTCCGCTTCAGGGATGCCAATGCCTGAATCTTCCACTTCAAAGTGCAGGATGTCCCCTTCGTCATAGCGCACGCGCACGTTCACGCTCCCACCCTGCGGGGTAAACTTCACGGCGTTGCTGATTAGATTCCACAAGATTTGGCGTAAACGCGTTCCGTCGGTGATCACTTTATGCGGCAGCGGAAGCGAAGGATCCAGCACAAAGCGCAGCCCTTTCTGCTGCGCCTGCAAGCCGGAGAGGTTTTCAAGGTCGGCAAGGAAGCCGGTGAAATCAACCGGCTGGTTATCCAACTGAATTTTACGCCGCTCCATCTTATCCATCTCAATAATATCATTGAAGATATTACCCAGCGTTACCGCTGAGACGTGGATGGTTTTCAGGTATCTTTCCTGTTCGTCGGTCAGGTCGGTATCGAGAAGGATTCGGCTCAGCCCGACGATGCCGTTAAGCGGCGTACGCAGCTCGTGGCTGATCGTTGAGATAAAGGTGGTCTTATCGCGGCTGGCCCGCTCCAGCGCGTCCTGATAGCGCTTACGCTCCGTAATATCACGACCGAACCCCATCAGGCCGCGCCGCTTACCGACGCGGTCATAATAGGGCACTTTGCGGATTTCAAAGCAGGCCTTGCGCCCGTCCGGATAATCCAGCCACTGCTCGTAGGTGAGCGAAACGTTATGGCGGAAGACTTTCTCATCCGTCTCCAGCACCTTCTCCGCCACCTCTTCGCTGTAGACATCCTGCGGCTTCAGATGAATAAGCTGTTTTTCGCTTTTACCGGTCAGCAGTTCCATGGCGCGGTTACAGCCTGAAAACTCTTTATCTTCATTACGATAGAAAACCAGGTCCGGTGAAGCGTCAAGGAAGGAGCGCAAAAAGGACGATTGCTGTTCAAGCTGAATTTGCGTTTCTTCACGCTCCTTCATCTCAATTTTCAGCTGTTCAAGCGTCGTTTCACGTTCCGCTTCAGCTTTTTCACGTTCGCCGATTTCCTGATTAAGTTGGGCGATATTGTCCTTAAGCTGCACATTCAGCTTGAGATCGCGCTCGCGCATCTCCTCCAGTTTCTCCACCAGCCGCGAAAGACGCTGCCGGGACTCTTCCAGCTGCTCAACGACCACCGACAGGAAATAAACCGCCCACGGCGTAATCAGCAAACCAAAGAAGATAGAGCGGATCACATCAATACTTTCCACCTGGCCGTGCAGCACCATAGTAACGGCCATCTGCACGACGATCGCCAGCACCACCAGCGCAAAGGCCAGCAGCATGGAAAAGCGCACCAGACCCAGCTTCATCATCAGGTCAACATAATACTGCGCCAGCATACGGATTTGCTTCATAAGGGATTCCTTCGCGACAACTTCGCACAATAATACTCAATTCTGAGCAAGACGCTGTAAGTTGTGCGAAAAATGCGGGAAGGATTGTAGTTACGCGCCTGCCTGGGGGTAGCAGTCAGCCGGAATGCGGCTGGCGATGACGTTATTCGGTAGCGGCCGGAGATCTCCAGCAACGACCAATAGCTGACCCCTGAACGCCGTATTCATTGAGATATTTATCCAGCTCAACCATCCCGGTCCAACGGTTCTCACACCACAGCGGCGCCAGCAGCATCGGACGTCGAGCACTGGCGGAAATACGGTGATAAATCACCTCTGGCGGGGTATGGCGGATCATCTCGCCTGCGCTGACCGTATAGTCCGCCAGATCAATACCCTGCAACCTTCCGGCCTGCCACGCCCTGGCCATAATGCTGCCCTTCACAATATGAAGTGGATGCAGCTTAATGCCGTCTACGCCGGTCTCTACCACCTGTTTTAGCGTTTCAAGGCATTCGCTCTGCCCTTCACCCGGCAGGCCAACGATAAGGTGGCTGCACACTTTGAGGCCCCGCTCGCGCGCCAGACGGGCTGTACGCTGGTAGCAGGCAAAATCGTGGCCGCGATTAATTCGGCGCAGCGTTTTATCGTGCGCGGTTTGTAAACCCAACTCGAGCCAGACTTCATAACCCTGCTGCCGATATTCAGACAGCAGATCCAATACCGCTCCGGGGACGCAGTCCGGGCGAGTGCCCACGCAGAGCCCGACGATATTCGCCTGGCTGACCGCCTGCTGATACATGGAGCGCAGTACCTGTACCTCGGCAAAGGTGCTGGTATAAGCCTGGAAATAGGCCAGATAGCGTTTTGCGCGGTTAACCCGCTGCGCCTGATGGGCCAGCTGTTCAGCGATCGAGCGGTGCTGCTGTTCTTCATCGGCAAAAGAGGCGACATTACAGAACGTACAGCCGCCGCGACCAAGGGTGCCATCGCGATTTGGGCAACTAAATCCACCGTGCAGCGTCAGTTTATGAACCTTTTCACCGTAGCGGCGCATAAGATCCCCACCAAACATATTGACTAATTTTTGTAACTGCATAATCTGATAGACCGGCCTTAAGAAAGGGGCCAAGCCTGCCATTTTTAGCTACCGACGGCGATGACCTGGATCAATCGTCAACGCGGCCGCTTATCTCATTGCATAAATAATCAAGATAACTGCAATTTAATTCACCATCATGGTAATGAGTTTTCCTTATATATAGCCTCTGATTTGCCATTATCTTTACCAGGGCATAAAACAGTATCAATAACTTTTAATCAAACAAAAACCAGTTTAAAAAACTGCAATAAATGAACACTTCAGCACAGAACGATAATAGCGTGCCGTCGATATAGTGAGACAGATCACACTCGATCAAGCCGTTCCCTGCGCTTCCCTGGCATTCAAAAGACCGTTATTTTATTAAAAATCAGTATATTAGATGTTGTATAGCACATTTTTGTATAAATAAGATTGCCATTTGACGTATGTGTGGATTCCCGATAAGTTGGGAATCCGCTGGAAGCTTTCTGGATGAGCGCTCTGCTCATCATATTTATGCAGTAATTGAGATTCCCTCTTAACAGCAAGTCCTCAAACTTGTGTACCGACGCGAAAAGGATTTAAAGAGGGCGAATGCGAGGTGTAAACCCCGTCGCCATGCTCTTTCTGTGCCCGTGCGCAATCGGTATCGGAGGGTGTCCCGTAGAGCCTGGGGAGGTTCACTGATATGTTGTACGATAAATCCCTTGAGAGGGATAACTGTGGTTTCGGCCTGATCGCCCACATAGAAGGCGAACCTAGCCACAAGGTAGTGCGAACCGCTATACACGCACTGGCCCGAATGCAGCACCGCGGCGCGATTCTTGCCGATGGAAAAACCGGCGACGGTTGTGGCTTGCTGCTACAAAAACCCGATCGTTTCTTCCGAATTGTTGCGGAAGAGCGCGGCTGGCGTTTAGCCAAAAATTACGCCGTTGGGATGCTGTTCCTTAATAAGGATCCTGAACTGGCCAAAGCGGCACGCCGCATCGTCGAAGAAGAACTTCAACGCGAAACGCTGTCTATCGTTGGCTGGCGCGATGTGCCGACTAATGAAGGCGTTCTTGGTGAAATCGCCCTCTCCTCGCTGCCCCGTATTGAACAAATCTTTGTGAACGCCCCGGCTGGCTGGCGTCCGCGCGACATGGAGCGCCGTTTATTCATCGCGCGTCGCCGTATCGAAAAACGCCTGCAGGAAGATAAAGATTTCTACGTTTGCAGCCTGTCGAACCTGGTCAACATTTATAAAGGTCTGTGTATGCCGGCGGATCTGCCGCGCTTCTACCTGGATCTTGCGGACCTGCGCCTGGAGTCGGCGATCTGCCTGTTCCACCAGCGCTTTTCCACCAACACCGTGCCGCGCTGGCCGCTGGCGCAGCCGTTCCGCTATCTGGCGCACAACGGCGAGATCAACACCATCACCGGCAACCGCCAGTGGGCCCGCGCCCGTACCTATAAGTTCCAGACGCCGCTGATCCCGGACCTCCACGACGCCGCGCCGTTCGTCAATGAAACCGGCTCTGACTCCAGCTCCATGGATAACATGCTGGAGCTGCTGCTGGCGGGCGGGATGGATATCATCCGAGCCATGCGCCTGCTGGTGCCGCCAGCCTGGCAAAACAACCCGGATATGGATCCAGACCTGCGGTCGTTCTTCGACTTTAACTCCATGCATATGGAGCCGTGGGACGGCCCGGCGGGCATCGTCATGTCCGACGGTCGCTATGCCGCCTGTAACCTCGACCGTAACGGTCTGCGCCCGGCGCGCTACGTCATCACCAAAGACAAGCTCATCACCTGCGCTTCCGAAGTCGGGATCTGGGATTACCAGCCGGATGAAGTGGTCGAAAAAGGCCGCGTCGGCCCGGGCGAGCTGATGGTTATCGATACCCGCGAGGGGCGTATTCTGCACTCCGCGGAAACCGACAACGATCTGAAAAGCCGCCACCCATATAAAGAGTGGATGGCGAAAAACGTCCGTCGCCTGGTGCCATTCGAAGATCTGCCGGATGAAGAGGTCGGTAGCCGCCAGCTGGACGATGATACCCTCGCCAGCTACCAGAAACAGTTTAACTACAGCGCTGAAGAGCTGGACTCCGTCCTGCGCGTTCTGGGTGAAAACGGCCAGGAGGCGGTCGGCTCAATGGGCGACGATACCCCATTTGCCGTGCTCTCCAGCCAGCCGCGTATCATTTACGATTACTTCCGCCAACAGTTCGCGCAGGTGACCAACCCGCCGATCGATCCGCTGCGCGAAGCGCACGTCATGTCGCTGGCCACCAGCATCGGCCGTGAAATGAACGTCTTCTGCGAAGCGGAAGGCCAGGCGCACCGCCTGAGCTTCAAATCGCCGATTCTGCTGTACTCCGATTTTAAACAGCTGACCACCATGGAAGAGGAGCACTATCGCGCCGACGTCCTGGATATCACTTTTGATGCCACCGCAACCACGCTGGCTGAAACCGTGAAGGCGCTGTGCGATAAAGCCGAACAAATGGTACGTAACGGTACCGTTCTGCTGGTGCTCTCTGACCGCAACATCGCGAAAAACCGTCTGCCGGTACCGGCTCCGATGGCGGTCGGCGCAATTCAGACCCGACTGGTCGATAAGAGCCTGCGCTGCGATGCCAACATTATTGTCGAAACCGCCAGCGCCCGCGATCCGCACCATTTTGCCGTGCTGCTCGGCTTCGGCGCGACGGCTATCTACCCGTACCTCGCCTATGAAACCCTGGCGAAGCTGGTGGATAACAAAGCCATCGACAAAGAGTACCGCGCGGTGATGCTGAACTATCGTAACGGCATCAACAAAGGTCTGTATAAAATCATGTCGAAGATGGGGATTTCGACCATTGCGTCCTATCGCTGCTCGAAGCTGTTTGAAGCGGTCGGCCTGCATCGCGACGTCTCCGACCTGTGCTTCCAGGGCGTCGTCAGCCGCATCGGCGGCGCGGGCTTCGATGACTTCCAGCAGGATCTGCTGAACCTGTCGAAACGTGCCTGGCTGGCGCGTAAACCGCTGGACCAGGGCGGCCTGCTGAAGTACGTCCACGGTGGCGAATATCACGCCTACAACCCGGACGTGGTGCGTACCCTGCAGCAAGCGGTACAAAGCGGCGAATACGGTGATTACCAGCAGTACGCGAAGCTGGTTAACGAGCGTCCGGCGGCAACGCTGCGCGATCTGCTGGCCGTGACGCCGGACGGCACCACGGTGAGCCTGGAAGACGTTGAGCCGGCCAGCGAGCTGTTCAAACGCTTCGATACCGCGGCGATGTCTATCGGCGCGCTGAGCCCCGAAGCGCACGAAGCGCTGGCGGAAGCGATGAACAGCATCGGCGGTAATTCCAACTCCGGCGAAGGCGGCGAAGACCCGGCGCGCTATGGCACGAATAAAGTCTCGCGCATTAAGCAGGTTGCTTCCGGCCGCTTCGGCGTAACCCCCGCTTATCTGGTCAACGCCGACGTTATCCAGATTAAAGTCGCTCAGGGCGCGAAGCCTGGCGAAGGCGGCCAGCTGCCGGGCGATAAAGTGACGCCCTACATCGCCAAACTGCGCTATTCCGTGCCGGGCGTGACGCTGATCTCCCCGCCGCCGCACCACGATATTTACTCTATCGAGGATCTGGCGCAGCTGATTTTCGACCTGAAGCAGGTCAACCCGAAGGCGATGATCTCCGTGAAGCTGGTTTCCGAACCGGGCGTCGGGACTATCGCCACCGGCGTGGCAAAAGCTTACGCGGATTTAATCACCATCGCTGGCTATGACGGTGGCACCGGCGCCAGCCCGCTCTCTTCAGTGAAGTACGCAGGCTGTCCGTGGGAACTGGGACTGGTGGAAACCCAGCAGGCGCTGGTTGCCAACGGGCTGCGCCACAAAATTCGTCTGCAGGTGGACGGCGGCCTGAAAACCGGCCTTGATATCATCAAAGCGGCCATCCTCGGGGCTGAGAGCTTCGGCTTCGGTACCGGCCCAATGGTCGCGCTGGGCTGTAAATATCTGCGTATTTGCCACCTGAACAACTGCGCAACCGGCGTAGCAACCCAGGACGACAAACTGCGTAAGAACCACTATCACGGTCTGCCGTTTAAAGTGACCAACTACTTTGAATTCATCGCCCGCGAAACTCGCGAGCTGATGGCGCAGCTGGGCGTGAAGCGTCTGGTGGATCTGATTGGTCGCACCGACCTGCTGAAAGAGCTGGACGGATTTACCGCCAAGCAGCAGAAGCTGGATCTGAGCAAGATGCTGGAAACCGCTGAGCCGCATCCTGGCAAAGCGCTGTACTGCACGGAGAACAACCCGCCGTTCGACAATGGCGTACTCAATGCCCAGCTTCTGCAGCAGGCGAAACCGTTTGTTGACAGCAAGCAGAGCAAAACGTTCTGGTTCGATATCCGCAACACCGATCGCTCCGTTGGCGCATCGCTGTCCGGTTATATCGCCCAGACTCACGGCGACCAGGGTCTCGCTGCCGACCCGATTGTCGCCCACTTTAGCGGTACTGCGGGCCAGAGCTTCGGCGTGTGGAATGCCGGCGGCGTCGAACTGCATCTGACTGGCGATGCGAACGACTATGTGGGTAAAGGGATGGCCGGCGGCCTGCTCGCCATTCGTCCTCCGGTAGGCTCGGCCTTCCGTAGCCACGAAGCCAGCATCATCGGCAACACCTGCCTGTACGGCGCGACCGGCGGTCGCCTGTATGCTGCGGGCCGTGCGGGCGAGCGTTTCGCGGTGCGTAACTCCGGCGCGATCACCGTCGTCGAAGGTATTGGCGACAACGGCTGTGAATACATGACCGGCGGCATCGTCTGCGTGCTGGGTAAAACCGGCGTCAACTTTGGCGCAGGCATGACCGGCGGCTTTGGTTACGTTCTGGATGAAGATGGCGACTTCCGCAAACGCGTGAACCCTGAACTGGTAGAAGTGCTGGACGTTGACTCTCTGGCCATCCATGAAGAGCACCTGCGCGGTTTGATTACCGAGCACGTGCAGCTTACCGGCTCGCAGCGCGGCGAAGAGATCCTGGCTAACTGGCCGGCCTTCTCAGCGAAGTTTGCGCTGGTTAAACCGAAGTCCAGCGATGTTAAAGCACTGTTGGGTCACCGTAGTCGTTCCGCAGCTGAGCTGCGGGTGCAGGCGCAGTAAGGGGTTAAGATGAGTCAGAATGTCTATCAATTTATCGACTTACAGCGAGTTGATCCGCCAAAGAAAGCGCTGAAGATCCGTAAAATTGAATTTGTGGAAATTTACGAGCCGTTTTCAGAAGGCCAGGCCAAAGCACAGGCGGACCGCTGCCTGTCCTGCGGCAACCCGTACTGCGAATGGAAGTGCCCGGTGCATAACTACATCCCGAACTGGCTGAAGCTGGCTAATGAAGGACGTATTTTTGAAGCGGCGGAGCTGTCGCATCAAACCAATACCTTACCGGAAGTCTGCGGGCGCGTTTGCCCACAGGATCGTCTGTGCGAGGGTTCCTGCACGCTGAACGATGAGTTCGGCGCGGTCACCATCGGCAACATCGAACGCTATATCAACGATAAAGCGTTCGAAATGGGCTGGCGCCCCGACCTTACCGGCGTAAAGCAAACCGGTAAAACCGTCGCCATTATCGGCGCGGGTCCAGCGGGCCTGGCGTGCGCCGACGTGTTGACCCGCAACGGCGTGAAGGCGGTGGTTTTCGATCGCCATCCGGAAATCGGCGGTCTGCTGACCTTTGGTATTCCGGCGTTTAAGCTGGAAAAAGAGGTGATGACCCGCCGTCGCGAGATCTTCACCGGCATGGGCATCGAGTTCAAACTTAATATCGAAGTGGGCCGCGATGTACAGCTCGACGATCTGCTGAAAGATTACGATGCGGTGTTCCTCGGCGTCGGGACCTATCAGTCCATGCGCGGCGGGCTGGAAAACGAAGACGCTAGCGGGGTCTTTGATGCGCTGCCGTTCCTGATCGCCAATACCAAACAGATCATGGGCTTTGGCGAAACGGCGGACGAGCCGTACGTCAGCATGGAAGGCAAGCGCGTCGTGGTTCTTGGCGGTGGCGACACCGCTATGGACTGCGTGCGGACCTCGATTCGCCAGAACGCCACTCACGTCATCTGCGCCTATCGCCGTGATGAGGAGAACATGCCGGGCTCGAAGCGCGAAGTGAAAAACGCGCGTGAAGAAGGCGTGGAGTTCCAGTTCAACGTCCAACCGCTGGGCATTGAAGTGAATGCCAACGGTAAGGTATGCGGCGTGAAGATGGCGCGTACAGAGATGGGCCAGCCGGATGCGAAAGGCCGCCGCCGCGCGGAAATCGTGGCCGGTTCTGAGCATGTGGTGCCCGCCGATGCCGTTGTAATGGCGTTTGGTTTCCGTCCACACAGCATGGAATGGCTGGCGAAGCACAGCGTCGAGCTCGATTCTCAGGGCCGCGTGATTGCGCCGGAAGGCAGCGACAACGCCTTCCAGACCAGCAACCCGAAAATCTTCGCCGGGGGTGATATCGTTCGCGGTTCCGACCTGGTGGTGACGGCGATTGCCGAAGGCCGTAAGGCGGCTGACGGGATCCTGAACTATCTGGAAGTGTAAAATGAGAAGCTTGCGGGCTCCGTGCCCGCAAGCTCTTTATTCAAAGATAAACAATGCTGATTACCGCCTCGCCGTCCAGCTACACCTTCTGCCCGCTTCTGATATTATCCCCAACCGCTGCGCTTATCTGTAAAGGCGTCTTTGCCTGTGATAGCGGAACTGGCGCGGGCATCTCATGCCGTAATGGCGATCCCGGTGGACGTCTCACAGTGAATCGTTAAAGTGATGTCCCGCGCGCCCAGTTGGGTAAAGGCGGTGGTTGATAGCAAGCCGACATGCCGCGAGCCAAAATCAACGACGTCGTTATTACTAAAGTCGGTGTATACCCCGCCGCCTCCGCGGTCACGGTAAAATCCATGTTCAGATTGTTGGCGGCATAAAGTATTGGGCCAGGGTCAATTTGGCCGGGATCGCAAAAAAATCCGGGAACTAAAACGGGTCTATTTACACCAAGGCCGCCGACTATAGGATAAAAAAAGCGAAGCATGTTCAGAAACACGCTTCGCTCATTTTCAATGATGTTATCAAATTCAGATGTGAATTAAGATATAAAACAGGCCCCGAAGGGCCTGGCAAAGATTATTTTACGACGCGCAGCGCCGGACGCCCACCGCGAGGAGGCGGCGTATCGTCGGGATCGTCGTCGTGATTATCCGGCTTATCGCCATCGATCACCGACATGACCGTTTCGCTGTCAGGCAGCTCTTCGTCATCGTTCAGGCTAGTGACATCTTCATCATAGGCCGCTTCCGGTTCGAACATGGTCCCTGCGCCATTCTCACGCGCGTAAACCGCCAGTACGGCAGCCATCGGCACGGAGACATTGCGCGGCACGCCGCCGAAGCGCGCGTTAAAACGCACTTCGTCGTTGGCCAGCTCGAGGTTACCGACAGCGCGTGGGGCAATATTGAGAACAATTTGCCCATCGCGAGCGTACTCCATCGGGACCATTACGCCCGGCAGAGTGACGTCAACGACCAGATGCGGAGTCGGCTGGTTATCCAGCAGCCACTCATAGAACGCTCGTAATAGATACGGGCGACGCGGCGTCAGCTGTGATACATCCATCATTTAGCCCCGACCGAGACGCATTTCACGTTCGGCTTCAGTTAAAGAAGCAAGGAAAGAGTCGCGCTCAAATACGCGAGTCATATAGCCTTTAAGCTCTTTCGCGCCAGCGCCGACCAGCTCTACGCCGAGAACCGGCAGACGCCACAGCAGTGGTGCCAGGTAGCAGTCCACCAGGCTGAACTCATCGCTCAGGAAGTAGGGCTTCTGGGTGAAAACTGGCGCAATCGCCTGCAGTTCTTCACGCAGCTGCTTACGCGCAGTATCAGCCTGCGCAGCGGTACCGGTCTGAATGGTATTCATCAACGAATACCAGTCCTTTTCGATACGCTGCATATACAGACGGCTTTCCCCACGCGCCACCGGGTAAACCGGCATGAGCGGCGGATGCGGGAAACGCTCATCCAGATATTCCATAATGATGCGAGATTCCCACAGAGTGAGCTCACGATCCACAAGCGTCGGTACGCTTTGATTCGGGTTGAGGTCAATCAGATCCTGAGGCGGGTTGTCCTTCTCCACGTGCTCTATCTCAAAACTAACACCTTTTTCGGCCAGCACGATGCGGACCTGATGGCTATAGATGTCAGTAGGACCAGAAAACAGCGTCATTACCGAACGTTTGTTGGCAGCGACAGCCATGAAAACCTCCAGGTATATTCAGAATTTTTGTACTGCTGCCGACCACGCATGGCCAGCCAGATGTAAAAACCCCATTTGCGTGACTTCATTTCGTTCGTCATCCAAACAAAAAATGAACAATCACCTGCATTTGGGCAGAAAATTGGATGATAGTTTACCAGATTTTGAAGACGTTGTGGTGAGGGGATTCTGGAAATGCTGAAAAAGTGGTAACAATGGGGCGTTTGTAGAGGGAAAATGGCAAATTTATCCATAAAAAAACCCGCCGAAGCGGGTTTTTTCGCAAATTGTTCTGCGTGAGCAGAAAACAATTAACGTTTGGAGAACTGAGGACGACGACGTGCTTTACGCAGGCCGACTTTCTTACGTTCAACCTGACGAGCATCACGAGTAACGAAACCAGCTTTACGCAGTTCGCCACGCAGGGACTCGTCGTACTCCATCAGAGCGCGGGTGATACCGTGACGGATCGCACCAGCCTGACCAGAGATACCACCACCTTTAACGGTGATGTACAGATCTAATTTCTCAACCATGTCGACCAGTTCCAGCGGCTGACGAACTACCATGCGGGCAGTTTCACGACCGAAGTACTGTTCCAGAGAACGCTGGTTGATAACGATTTTACCGTTGCCCGGTTTGATGAAAACGCGAGCTGCGGAACTTTTGCGGCGACCGGTGCCGTAGTATTGATTTTCAGCCATTGCCTATAATCCCGATTAGATGTCAAGAACTTGCGGTTGCTGTGCCGCGTGGTTGTGCTCGTTACCCGCGTAAACTTTCAGCTTACGGTACATAGCACGACCCAGCGGGCCTTTTGGCAGCATGCCTTTAACCGCGATTTCAATCACACGCTCAGGACGGCGGGCAATCATCTCTTCAAAGGTCGCTTCTTTGATACCACCAATGTGGCCGGTGTGGTGGTAGTACATTTTGTCTTCGCGCTTGTTGCCGGTTACAGCAACTTTTTCTGCGTTCAGAACGATGATGTAATCACCGGTATCAACGTGCGGAGTGTATTCCGCTTTATGCTTGCCGCGCAGGCGCAGAGCCAGTTCGGAAGCCAGACGGCCCAGAGTTTTACCGGTCGCGTCAACAACATACCAGTCGCGTTTTACGGTTTCTGGTTTAGCTGTAAAAGTTTTCATTAAAAGCTTACCCAAATAAATAAGTTACACGTTGGTGAACACCCAAACGTTTAGTCAGTTGAGGTTCACACGACATTGTCCAGCAAACCTACCCCTTCGAATAGCCTATGCCGGCACATAGAAAGTTTTGGGAAAAAAACCTTCTCGTAACGTGGGGTCGCAAGATTATAGAGAAGTCGGGGTCAAAGATCGACCCCTTTATGTGATTTGTACCCGGTTTTACCCCGGTAAGTGTTCCCGCTTCAGATACTCCTCGCTCTGCATCTCCTGCAGGCGCGACAAACAGCGCTGGAACTCGAATTTTAACCTCTCACCCTGATAGATCTCATAAAGCGGTACCGCCGCGCTGACCACCAGTTTAACGTGGCGCTCATAGAACTCATCAACCAGGGCGATAAAGCGCCGCGCCTCGCTCTCCATCAGCCCAGTCATCACCGGCACCTCAAAAAGCATCACGGTATGAAACAGACGCGAGAGCGCAATATAGTCATGCTGGCTGCGCGCATCCACGCACAGCGTGGCGAACGACGCCGCCAGCGTCTGGTTCTCTACGCCCAGCGTCGGCAGCGGACGATGGTTGATCTCCAGCGTCGGCGCCTGTTCGCGCTTCGCACCTGCCAGCGCCAGCCACAATTTATCCATCTGCTGCTGGGTCTCAGCATTCAGCGGCGACAGCCACAGATGCGCCTGGGTCAGCGTGCGCAGGCGGTAATCAATACCGGCGTCGACATTCATGATATCGCAATGTTGCTTAATGGCGTCGATGGCGGGCAGGAAACGGGCGCGCTGAAGGCCGTTCCGGTACAGCTCGTCAGGAGGAATATTCGATGTCGCCACCAGGGTTATGCCGCGAGCGAACAGCGCTTTCATTAGACCGCCCAACAGCATCGCATCGGTAATATCAGAGACGAAAAACTCATCGAAGCAGAGCACGTCGGTTTCAGCTTTGAAACGGTCCGCAACGATTTCCAGCGGATCGCTGTGCCCCTGCAGCGTCGTTAACTCTTCATGTACCCGCAGCATAAACCGATGAAAATGCAGACGTTGTTTACGTTCTCCCGGCAGGCTTTGATAGAACAGGTCCATCAGCCAGGTTTTCCCCCTGCCGACCCCGCCCCACATATAGAGACCGCGAACCGCGACCGTTTCGGCAACGGGTTCGCGCTTGCCCAGCAGCTTGCCGAATTTCGCCCGTAAACCGCCGCCGGTTTGCGGCGCTGCCGAAGGTTTATTCTGCAATTCATGAAAAATCGTATCGAGGCGGCTGACCGCTTCTCGCTGTACGTCGTCAGGTTGGTGGCTCCCCTCGTTGAGAGAGGAAAGGTAACGCGATGTTGGGGACAGGCTTTGCATGATCTAATTCTTATTCCTTGAAAACCGTAATGCCGTAGCTCACGATTGACGAAAAAAAGGCCGCTCTACACTACGTGATGATACGCCAGGATTCCACTTCTGTGGAATTAGCGGTTATAGTGGCACTATCGGGCGCAGGCGGAGAGCCTCACAGCCATCCTACGGAACCACAAAACAACGGGAGATGTTCATGACCTGGGAATACGCGCTAATTGGGCTAGTTGTCGGCATCATTATCGGCGCCGTCGCGATGCGTTTTGGCAATCGCAAATTACGCCAACAGCAGGCGCTGCAGTTTGAACTGGAAAAGAATAAAGCAGAGCTGGAAGAGTACCGCGAAGAGCTGGTAAGCCATTTTGCCCGGAGCGCAGAGCTACTGGATAACATGGCGCATGATTACCGCCAGCTGTATCAGCATATGGCGAAAAGTTCCAGCAACCTGCTGCCGGACAGCATGGCGGACGCCAATCCGTTCCGCAATCGTCTGGAAGAGTCTGAAGCGGGCAACGATCAGGCTCCGGTCCAGATGCCGCGCGACTACTCTGAAGGCGCCTCCGGCCTGCTGCGCGGCGGCGTAAAGCGCGACTAATCCGCCAACGACAGTAAAAATATTTTCCGGGCGCACCCTCAGCGCCCGTTTCAACCTCTCATCCCAGCTACAATTTAACTATCGCCCACATTGTTACCGGGCCGAAAATTCAATAACATCGGACCATTCGGGACGTTTCCCATACACCTCAGGTTACGAGAGCCAGCATCTAATGAATAAACAGACTTTGCTGTTAAGTGCGTTAGCGTTAAGCGTTGGGTTGTCGTTGTCCGCCTTACCTCCGGCAGCAGCGTCTTTACCGACACAGGTTCCCGGCCAGGGCGCGTTGCCAAGCCTCGCGCCGATGCTGGAAAAAGTGTTGCCGGCGGTGGTGAGCGTACAGGTTGAGGGCACCGCGTCACCCGCGCAGAATATGCCGGAAGAGCTGAAGAAGTACTTTGGCGACAATGCGCCGCAAGAGCAGGCGCAGCCGTTTGAAGGCCTGGGTTCTGGGGTCATCATTGACGCGGCAAAAGGCTACGTGCTGACCAATAATCACGTGATTAATCAGGCGCAGAAAATCAGCGTCCAGCTTAACGATGGTCGCGAGTTCGATGCCAAACTGGTCGGCAGCGACGAGCAGAGCGATATCGCCCTGCTGCAGCTGTTAAAACCCAGCAATCTGACGCAAATCGCGATCGCCGACTCCGATAAGCTGCGGGTAGGCGATTTCGCCGTCGCCGTCGGTAACCCGTTTGGTCTGGGTCAGACCGCCACATCCGGGATTATTTCAGCCCTTGGCCGCAGCGGCCTGAATCTTGAAGGGCTGGAGAACTTTATCCAGACCGATGCCTCAATCAACCGCGGCAACTCCGGCGGCGCGCTGCTGAACCTCAACGGCGAGCTGATTGGCATCAACACCGCCATTCTGGCCCCGGGCGGCGGCAGCGTCGGCATTGGCTTCGCGATCCCCAGCAATATGGCGAAAATCCTCTCCCAGCAGCTTATTCAGTTTGGTGAAATCAAACGCGGCCTGCTGGGCATCAAAGGCATGGAAATGAGCGCGGATATCGCCAAAGCGATGAATCTCGACGTCCAGCGCGGCGCTTTCGTCAGCGAAGTGCTGCCAAATTCAGGGTCGGCCAAAGCGGGCATCAAATCTGGCGACGTTATCGTCAGCCTGAACGGCAAGCCGCTCAACAGCTTCGCCGAACTGCGCTCCCGCATCGCCACGACCGAGCCGGGGACCAAGGTGAAGCTGGGGCTCCTGCGCGAAGGAAAGCCCGTAGAAGTTGAAGTCACCCTCGACAAGAGCACCTCTTCTTCCGCCAGCGCCGAACTTATCGCGCCAGCCCTGCAGGGCGCATCGTTAAGCGACGGTCAGATGAAAGACGGGACCAAAGGCGTCGTCATTGATAATGTCGATAAAGCCAGCCCTGCCGCCCAGGCGGGGCTGCATAAAGACGACATCATTATTGGCCTCAACCGCGAGCGCGTAAGGTCCATTGCTGAACTGCGAAAAGTGCTTGAAAGCAAGCCGACGGTGATTGCGCTGAACGTCGTTCGCGGCAGCGAAAGCATCTATCTGCTGCTGCGTTAACTCGCCTTCCGGGCATCGCGTGCAGTGCGATGTCCGGACAAGACGTGTTATGCTGCGCCTGTCCATCCATCAACGATATCTGCATCATGCCTGGAAAGCTTTTACGTTCGATACTTATTGGTTTGATTGTCGGCGGTCTGCTGCTGGCCGTTATGCCTTCGCTGCGCCAGTGGCAGCTTTCGCCGACCACGCAATACGATAGCGCGGATGAATCCCCCGCCAGCTATAATTCCGCCGTTCGCCGCGCCGCCCCGGCGGTCGTGAACGTCTATAACCGGGCACTCAACAGCACCAGCCATAACCAGCTAACGCTCGGTTCCGGCGTGATCATGGATCAGCGCGGCTATATCCTGACCAATAAGCACGTTATCAACGATGCCGATCAGATTATCGTGGCCCTACAGGATGGTCGGGTTTTTGAAGCGCTGCTGGTCGGCTCGGATACTCTCACCGATCTGGCGGTGTTAAAAATCAACGCCAGCGGCGGCCTGCCGGTGATTCCGATTAACCCGAAACGCGTGCCGCATATCGGTGACGTCGTGCTGGCGATCGGCAACCCGTACAACCTTGGGCAAACCATTACCCAGGGCATTATCAGCGCCACCGGCCGTATCGGCCTGAACCCCACCGGGCGCCAGAATTTCCTGCAGACCGACGCGTCAATCAATCACGGTAACTCCGGCGGCGCGCTGGTGAACTCGCTGGGCGAGCTGATGGGTATCAATACCCTGTCATTTGATAAAAGCAACGATGGCGAAACGCCGGAAGGGATCGGCTTTGCGATCCCTTTCCAGCTGGCAACCAAGATTATGGATAAGCTGATCCGCGATGGCCGCGTTATTCGCGGCTATATAGGGATCAGCGGCCGCGAAATTGCGCCGCTGCATGCGCAGGGCGGCGGGATCGATCAGCTGCAGGGGATCGTGGTGAATGATGTTGCGCCGGAAGGCCCGGCCGCCCAGGCAGGGATCCGCGCCAACGACGTCATTATTTCGGTTAACGACAAGCCCGCCGTTTCCGCCCTGGAAACCATGGACCAGGTCGCAGAGATTCGCCCGGGCTCGGAAATTCCGGTGGTGATTATGCGCGATGATAAAAAACTTACGCTGCATATCGCCGTCCAGGAATATCCTGCGACCAATTAACAGGCTCCCCGCCAGGGGAGCGCTTTTCAATCAGCAAACAATGGCCCGGCCGGGAATTTCGCCAGAAACCCGGTCACGGCCAGCAGCGACCACAGTCCGGGCCACGCAAACTGGCGCTCCCGCAGTTCATCATCGAGCGTCATCAGCGCAAACTCGCCGTTATCACCCAGAACTCCCCCCTGCCAGAGCAACCGCTGGGCCTGCTGCCGCGCCCAGGGGGAATCACTTTTCCAGGCCAGCAGATGCAGCAGCGCCTGCTGCAGGCAGATGCCATATGAATGCTTATCCCGCAGCAGCCGCCGGTAAACCGGCAGCGATATGCTGCGCACGGTATAGAAACCGCTGCGGATTTCGCTATCAACATCCGCAATGCCAGCACAGAACTGACCGGCGAGGTCGCACAGACGATTGTGCGTCAGCGGCTGACCAAGAATTTCCAGACGCCCGGCAGCCGCACACAGTAGCCCGCTCCCTTGCTGCTCATGTGTCAGCGAATCAGGTAAAGCCGCCACCGTTTCAGCGGCCCCGGCCTGCGCATGCCGTACGCCAGCGTCATAGCAACGGACAAAAAAATCATGGCTACCCTGAGCGATTGATGGGTGCGCCAGCAGATTCAGAGCCGGATGCAGTTGTTCAAGTTCCTCCAGCGACGCAAGGGTGTAATCAACAACGCTGTCCTTTGC
Source organism: Klebsiella sp. MBT K-1 (assembly GCF_002556465.1). Taxonomy (NCBI): domain Bacteria; kingdom Pseudomonadati; phylum Pseudomonadota; class Gammaproteobacteria; order Enterobacterales; family Enterobacteriaceae; genus Klebsiella; species Klebsiella sp. MBT K-1. Next base: position 322,982 of record NZ_PDEL01000007.1, read on the forward strand.
CGACGCCCTGCTGTCAGGACGTAATGCTATGGTTTCATTCATCAAAGTCTCCTTACAGGAAATCTCCCGGGTCGCGGCTGACGCCTTACCCGGGCTACGGGTATACAGTCATCTGCGATCCCGTAGCCCGGACAGGCGCAACGCGCCGCCTCCGGGAAGAGCACAGAACTACATCGCCAGCACGTACTTGAGCATCACCCCGGCGGCTATCGCCGAGCCAATCACTCCCGCCACGTTCGGGCCCAT